>JAGQHN010000071.1:0-23377 GCA_020431825.1 Trueperaceae bacterium
CAGAATTCACCTTATGATTTATAGGTTGCAGGGTTTCTAAGACGCGGGCGGTATCTCTGGCCAGATGGCTTACCTCAACCAGATTTGAGATATGCGAAAAGGGTCGCCCAATATCCGTAGAAATAAGGTTGAAAACATCAGTTGCTTTTGGGGTAAAGCGTTTCACACGTAAATCGGCGTCTAAAAATACGGTGCCAACATCCGTAGAGCTTATAAGATTTTCAAGGTCGCTATTAACCGCAGCAAGTTCCTCGATCTTATTGCGCAGTTCCTGGTTGACTGTCGCGAGTTCTTCATTGGTTGATTGCAACTCTTCTTTAGAAGTTTCAAGCTCTTCAGAGGTAGACTGCAATTCCTCATTCATTGATTGCAACTCTTCATTAGAGGCGCGCAGCTCTTCGTTTGAAGTTTCAAGTTCTTCTATCGTGGTTTGCAGCGACTCGCGGGTATGACGCAGTTCTTCATCAAGTTGCGCTGCCAGGTGTTGATCTTCCTGGGCTATGAGTTCGGGCGTTCTCGCAATAAACCGGGTTTCCACATTTTCATCGAAAACCACCAGAGCATGCTCGCTCTGATCAAGCCGCTTGACCGAAAGCGCAAGGTGAACCGACTCGCCATTTTTGCGAACCAAGATAGTTTTGTTTAGCGTTGAAATATTGTTTTTAAACAGTCGGTAGAGCGCGGTGCGTAGCTCGAGCCCCAGACCATCTTTGGCTTGCTGCACAATATTATGACTGACTTCACCTTCAGGGTGCTCCAGATATTTGCCAGTTCCCTGAGACAAATACACAATGTCAGAATTTTTGTTAACGACCGCAAAGGCAGGCGCGTAACCGCGCAAGATAGCCTGCCGGGCCTGCGTAGCAATACCATTCTGGTCAGGTTCTGTTTCTTCTGTGTTTACTACGGCGTCCTTTAGAACGGGGGTTACAGGAAAGTGAATCCCAGGTTCACTGACGTCTTGTCTCAAAAAAAGCTTTGCCTTTTTATCTTCTTCTTTAAAAAGCTTGGCAGCTTTACCCAGCGATTCTGAAGAGCCCAAAAACAGCCAACCTTTTGACCCCAGGGCATAATGGAAAAGTTTATAAACCTGTTCCTGAACCTCAGAATTCAGGTAGATAAGCAAATTGCGGCAGGTAATAAGGCCCAGTTTTGAAAAAGGAGGGTCTTTTATCAGGTTATGATTGGCAAATAAAACCATTTCTCGCAGCTCATCTTTGACAACATAAGAATCGCCTTCATGCTGAAAAAAACGGTCTAGCCGTTCCTGGCTGACATCGGCGGAAATGGTGTCAGGGTAAACACCTTTACGAGCAAAGCTTAGGGCCGAATCATCCAGATCAGAAGCAAAGACCTGAATATGATGCCTCTGATTTTTTAAGCTGCTGTATTCAGCCAGCAAAATCGCCACCGAATAGGCTTCTTCACCCGTGGCGCACCCAGCCACCCATACCCGAATCTCCTCCTGATGAAAAAGCTCAGGTATAACGCTGGTCTCGAGTGCCCGAAAAGCTTCGGGGTCGCGGAAGAAATTTGTAACACTTATGAGCAGTTCTTTAAACAGCTCGGTGGCTTCGCCTTCATCGGTGCGTAAATAACTCAGGTAGTCTGCAAGTTGGCTATATTTTTGTACCTGCATACGTCTGCGAATGCGTCTTAAAACGGTGGTTTTTTTGTAATTACTAAAGTCATGACCGGTGCGAGAATGCAACTGCGTCATAATCCTTTGCAGTACCTCATTATCATCCTGCGGCAATTTTGTTTCGTCTTCAGGAAGGCTAAGGTTTGCCGCATGGTCTTTGACTTCGACGAGCCTCGTGCCAATCTCAGCTGCTGGCAGGACAAAATCTACCAGGCCTGTTTTTTCTGCACTGCGCGGCATGCCACTGTACTCAGCATCATTTTCGCTCTGAGCAAAGGTTATGCCTCCAGCTTCTTTTATGGCTTTTAGACCCTGAGTACCATCGGTTCCTGTACCCGATAGCACAATGCACACTGCCTGTTCTCCCAGATCAGAAGCAAGTGCCCGAAAAAAGAGGTCAATGACTGCCTGTGAACCGCGCTGTTTATCACGTTCAGATAGTTTTAAAAGCTTGTTTTCTATGCTTAGGCGTTTATTGGGTGGAATAACATAAACATGGTCTGGTTCAACTTCTGTAGTTTCTTCAACCTGCCTGACTGGCAAGCGGGTGTGGTTTTGCAAAAGTTCAGAAAGTTCACTGCGGTGGTTTGGGTCAAGATGCTGTATCAGCACAAAAGCCATGCCTGGATTCTCAGGAAGATGTTTAAAAAACGCCTCAAAGGCCTTTAAACCACCCGCTGACGCACCAATGCCAACCACAGGAAACTTGCTTTTTTTATTTTCCTTAGATTCATTCGCCATAAGGTTTTCTCCTAAAAATGGTTAACTTCACCTTTTCTAGCTGTTTGAAACCTAAGCCGGGTAGTACAGCAAATGCGCTAAACCATCATTACAAAAATGCACACCCGGTTCAACAAGGCAAGTAGCGCTGGTATCGTAACCCTTTAGAGCTTTCATTACCAAACGGGTAACTTATTCATGAACTTTCCATCGTTTCTCCTAAGGTGTCAGGCAGCTTCTCTCTCACTCAGCAAAACAAAACGAACGCTTCTGGCATACTTTTTGGCTTCATTGGCCCTGTCTTTATAGCTGTGAGAGAGCTTCATGTGTCCCCGGGCTCGTTCATCACTAGCCATGCTATCTAGCATAGTTCCTCGCTCCTCGAGGGTTCGCAGAGCCAGCCAAAGTGCTTTTTCAACCACCTCTGAGTGATCAAGGAGAAGGCTCTGGGTGGTGTAGCTATGACCAGCAAGACAGCGGTAGCCCTTTTCCTTAGCGTTTTGTACAGGCCAAAGGGCAGCCCCACATTCAGGACAAGCAATCGGCGCCTGATGGGCTAGTCTCTCTTCTTTTGCCAGGGCAGTCATGACTCGCTCGGCAATCTCAGCCTCGAGCTTCACCTCTTTGGGTATCGTACTGTTTTCAGCTACATCCTGGCTGACCAGTGTTTTAAGGCATTCCGCAATTTCTGAAAGAGGCAGGCAGTAATCACTGTCTACCGCTTTAAGGGCATGGCTAGGCATCTCGCCATAGGCTGCATCTTCTGGTGACTGAATAACCGCAAGGCCACCACAACGCTTTATAGCCACAAGGCCAGAACTGCCGTCATTTTGAAAACCTGTTAAGAGTACCCCTATGACCCTGGGTCCATACCTAACCGCTGCGGAGCGAAAGAGGGGGTCGATGGCGGGTCGCACCCGGTTTTCTCTGGGACCCCTTACAACCCTTAAGCCGTCCCCTTTTATCAGCAAATGCTGATCTGCTGGAGCCACATAAACCCAGCCCTGCTTAAAAACTTCATCATCGGTCGCAGTTTTTACCTTAAGTTTGCTATATCCAGACAGCAACCTGGCTAAATCAGTCGGCACGCTTTTAGAAATGTGCTGAACAACGCAAATACCCGCTGGAAACTGGGCAGGCAGTGAGCTCAGTAACTGACTGATTGCCTTTACCCCTCCCATAGAAGCTCCAATGACGATGACATCGCGTTTGTCCATACTTTAGCTTAAGCTAGATCTAAGGAAAGAATCTTCAGGATGCTTTCAATCTGCGTTATTACAACCACAATTACAAGCATAGGGGTTTTCCTCTTTTGCAAATGGGACAGACTGACGCTAACTGTCTTTAAGCTCTACTGGAATGTAAACCACCACTTCTGTACCCATATTCAGTTGCGAGAATAGTTTTAGCTTACCTCCTACCAGCTCAACACGCTCATCAATACCCGCTAAGCCAAAATGATCCTTTTGCTTTAGCTCATCCAGTGCTTCAGGGATCTTAAAGCCCTGACCATCATCTTCAATCAGCAGTTGAACTTCAGAGCGGGCAGTATTCACGCTACAGGTAACATTTATTCGGCTGGCTTTGGCATGCTTAAAGGCATTGCTCAGGGTTTCCTGACAAACCCGGTAGAGCACTAGCTGAATAGGTTGAGGCAGCTTTTCAATTTTTTTATCAAAGCTCGAGCATACTTCTGGCTTGCTACCGTACGTATGCTCGAGCTTAGCAATATAGTTTTCCAGTCCTTCAATTAGCCCAAAAGCCTCTAGGTCATCGGGTCTAAGCCCATTGACGGCCTTTCTCAGTTGCATGGCAGTAGTACGGAGATCCTTGCGCAAAGCTTCAACCAAATCACGTAAACGAGAAAGCGCTTCCGGGTTTTCCAGCTTCTTAATGGCCCTAAGGCTGGTCGTGACCTGAAAATTCATAGCGATCAGAGATTGTAGAGGGCCGTCGTGCAGCTCTCTGGCCAAGTAGAGCCGTTCATCTTCTCTACTTTTTATAAGCTGCTTGTGCGCCTGTTCCAGTTCACTTTGTGTGCGCCTGAGTTCACTTTTGTCCTGAAAAACCCAGACATAGCCGGTATCTGTTTCTATACTATGCTGGCTCATGAGTAAAGCTTTAACAGTGATATAAACAGAGAAGCGACTGCCATCTTTACGCTCCATATCCAGGTCTTTACTTAAAGTGCCTCGAGCCTGTAACTCCACCAGAAGTTCCTTAAACGCGTGGTTTTCAGAAAGCAGTACCCAAATGCAGCGACCCAACAGCTCTTTCGAACTGTACCCAAAAAACTCTAATGTAGCCTGATTCGTTTCGGTTATACGCCCTTCCGCATCGGTTAAGATAGTAGCGTTAGGATAAAGATCTATAATTGCCCTGAATTTTCGTTCTTTAACCTGCCACTCGCTATAAGGCGGCGCTCCCGAAGTACTATCTGATTTAAAGATAGTATGGCTCTCTCTAGATTTTAGTTTTGATTGTCTCACTCTTGTCTTACCTCAACCTTGTCTTTCATGAAAGAAGTTTCCTCCCCTTGCTAAAACCGCCTTGATCTGTCTAAATAGGCGCTACCCCTTACCCACTAACCCCCTTGAAAAGCAGCATCGCATTTTGCGGGTTAAAACTTTGCGGGCTAACTGAGAAACCATTCAAACTAGCCAAACGTTTAACAAACTGCGTTTCTTAAAGCCCGTTGTTTCTTCTAATAATTTTTGAATTTAGTGCTTATCTATCATTTCAAGTAGATTTAAGTTTGACTTGACTAGCTGGATAACGAGACTTGGCTTTCAGGGGTTTAATATCGATAAACCATCCATCCTGGTGGGCAAAAATATCATCTTGACTTGCACTTATAAAATAGCCAGTTAGTACATATTCAACAAAGTAGAGGGCAATATTGAAGCCACTAAAAGGACCAATCTGACAGTTTTGTTCGCCCTGCCAACGAGAGGGCAAGATATGTTTGTTTTTTGAATAGTGTCCCATCTCTTTACCTTCCTTACAAAAATACATGTACTTTTAACTAAAGCTAAGCGTAGCTTGAGTCAAAAAGGCAAACAAGGTACAAGTAACTAGAGACTCTAAAGTTATATGCGCTCTTTCCCTTAGTCAACCGTGTTGAAAAGGTCTAGAATTGGTCTAAGTGTAAAGTCTTATATGCCTTGCGACTTCAGTCACTTAATGTGGGTGGGTGTTTGCCCTAGATTCCCTCAGCACCATTGCCTCATTTATTGAGTCACAAGTCAGGCCAGGTGACTCGATTGGTATTGCGGCAGAGGTTCTAAGACATGTGTATAAACGGCCTCCGGTTAAGGGCATAAGCATTGGCGATGTATTTCTTGGGCATTTGAAGGAAGATCGTTACTGGCACTACCGTTACAATGCCGAGCGTTACTTTTATAAGTTTTACTGTCAGAGAAGAGAAACAAGTCGAAAAAGGCCAGTTTCTAAATAAATTCCTAATACCAGACTGTTTAGGTGATGTCAGCATGGGTGTTAATCCCACCAAATTGTGTGCAAATCATAACGGGCTTCTTACAAATACATCCTTGCTTGACATTTAACCTCAGTTACGGTCTATAATTTAATATATGAACATATATTCAGGTATCAAATTATGAACACCTTAAATCAGAGTCTTAACGATGAAACCGCCATCTCCCTGGCAGAACTGTTTCGCACGCTTGGCGATAGTGCCCGTATCAGGATCCTTGCTGCCCTGAGTGATGAAGAACATAATGTAAGCAATCTAGCTGCTCTGGCTGGCTTAAGTGAATCTGCCACTTCACATCATTTGCGGCATTTACGGCAAATGAGACTGATCAAGTCACGGAAAGAGGGCCGCTATGTTTATTACAGCCTGGATGATGACCACGTTAAGCAATTGGTAAGCTGTGGTTTAGAACATGTCAGGCACGGGTAAGCGTTATGGCACATAATCATGGCCCCGGTAAAGAGCATAGTCATGCGCCTGCAAACTTTGGACGTGCGTTTGCCGTAGGCATTGCATTAAATACCATTTATGTCCTGGTTGAAGCGGTTATTGGTCTGCGTATAGGGTCTCTAGGCCTGGTCGCCGATGCAGGACATAATGCCAGTGATGTTCTGTCCCTTATTATTGCCTGGGTTGGGGCTTATCTTACGCAGCGCTCTGCCAGTGAGCGCTATACCTACGGCTTTAAACGCTCTCCTATTGTAGCTTCTCTTTTTAATGCCCTGCTGCTCTTCGGTGCTATGGGCATTGTCTTATGGGAAGCTATAGGCAGACTGCAAAACCCTGAACCTCTTGCGGGAGCTACCATTATCTGGGTTACGCTTATTGGTCTGGTTGTCAATTTTGGTACTGCACTGCTCTTTTTAAGAGGCTCAAATGATTTGAATATACGCGGGGCATACTTGCACATGCTTGCTGATGGCCTTGTCACCCTGGGTGTCCTGGTGGCCGGGATACTCATTATATTTACCAAGGCTTACTGGCTTGACCCCTTCATTAGCCTGCTCATCGTTGGGGTAGTGCTCTGGGGAACCTGGGGTCTCTTTAGAGATGCTCTACGACTTTCCCTGGACGCTGTGCCTGGTGATATTGATGTCACAGCAGTAAGAAACTACCTGACTAGCCTGCCTCGAGTTGCCAGTGTTCATGACTTACACATTTGGCCAATGAGTACCACAGAAACTGCTTTAAGCGCCCATCTGGTAATGGCTGAAATGCCCCAAAGTACCAGTAAGCTCATTCAGCAAGCTAGCGAGGGTCTACATGATAAGTTCGAGATCGTTCATTCTACCTTGCAGATTGAAGACGTTGCCCTGACACACAATTGTGAGGAAGCTTAGTGGGAAGAAGCTTAGTGGTTTCAGAAGATCCTACTGATTAATTCCGCACCAAATATCATCCTCTATTTGCTGCTCAGGTTACGCCATGCTTTATTGGCTTTTTTAGAAAAACACTGACTCGAGCCAATCTACGGCGAAGCCTTCCGGTAGTCCTGTAAAAAGAGTGCGCGATTTTTGTCTAGATAGGCGCTAACAACTCTACGGTATAAACTTAAGCTAAACAGATTTTTAAATATGGAACCAATCAAATAAAGAGGTCGCACGATTATGCGACCTCTATTAAGATCATTTGTTTTTTTTACAAACGGCTAAGCTTTTTACTCGCTAACAGGAACTGCCTCACCGTCAGGGTTAACCAGGTGCCAGGTGCCTTTACCCTGCCCCATAATATCGCCAGGTGCTTGATCACTTGCAAAATAATAAAGGGGCCAGCCGTTATATACCACAAAATTCATACCGTCAAATTCGGCAACGTAAAGCAGGTCAGCGTTTACGCCTTCTCCTGCAGTTACTGCACTACCAAGCAGAGGGGGCCACGCTGCAAGGCAGCCTTCCGTACATGACTTGGCTTCTGGACGTACACTTTCCATCATGCTGCCTTCGCTCATTTCTACATCAGCATTAATAAACAAGTAGAGTGACATGCCATTTGCATCAACCAAAATGGGACCATAGGTCTCATTTTCGGCAACAGCAACCGTCACATTTCCCTCATCTTGGGCAAGGGCAAGGCACATAAAACTTAGTAGAATGATGAGAACCAATTTGACTTTCATTTTTCCTCCAAAAAATGGTCGTGTGCTCTCGAGCTTGGTTTACAAGAGCAAGTTTTTCCTTTCTAGTCTTAGGTATGCAAGCTTTTAACGATTGGATGCAATTACCCGTACTTGGCTCGAGTCACCGGGTCCCGCGATAATTGCGCAAACAAACGAGCTTAATGGTGTACATTTTAGGCATTGGTATGAGCCTATCTATACAAACCAAAGGAGACAGCAAGTGAAACGAGTTACTGGTATTGGTGGCATCTTCTTTTATGCCAAAGATCCTGCCACGCTACAAGCATGGTACAAAACCCACCTTGGCATTGACGTACAAACCTGGGGCGGTACAACCTTTGAGTGGACAGATGAACAGGGAAATCCTGTTAAGGGCACAACAGTTTGGTCAATTGCGGCGGCGGATAGTCATCAGTTTGCCCCGGGCAAGGCCACTTTTATGATTAACTACCGGGTTGCTGATCTCGATAGCCTTGTGCAAACACTTCGCGGTGAAGGCTGTAATGTCCTCGAGGAAACCGAAAATTCAGAATTTGGAAAGTTTGCCTGGGTCATAGATCCAGAAGGCAACAAAGTTGAATTGTGGCAAGCTCCAGAAGGGCAGTAGGTAAACGTGAGAGACATAGCATTAAGAGCAGTAGAAGAGTTAAAACGCAAGTATGACCCAGAATTTATAATTCTCTATGGCTCTGTGGCCCGAGCTGACTTTACAGAGGACAGTGACATCGATCTGGCAGTGTTTTGCAAAGTTCCAGGTGCTTCTAATGATGTCAGGGTGTTTGAGGGAAAGCAACTGGACTGCTGGATTTACCTGGATACAGAAGCAAAACCAGAAAATAACGGGTTCTTGAGATTGGCCGGAGGCGAGTTGGTTCTGGACAAAAATGGGGCAGGAAAACGCTTTCTCGACGGGGTCAATGCAAAGTTTCAAGCTGGACCAGCTCCAGTAACACCAGATTCACGAGAGCACTTAGTTGAATGGTCTAAAAAAACCCTAAAAAGAGCAGAGAAGTCAGATATCGAGGCAAAATATAGGCAAACCGAACTGCTATTCAGCTCACTCGAGCTTTATTTTAAGCTAAGAGACCTCTGGTTCACTGGTCCGAAAAATAGTTTTAAATGGTTGGAAGCCAACGATAACCCTACCTATAAGCTCTTTGAAGCAGCTTTTGCTGACCCGACTAACCTGGATAAACTCAGGCACTTGACCAGTGCAGTAAGCACTCATAAACAAATAAGCACCTCTGCTCCAGATTGGTCAGGTTGATTATATTTGATATTCATAGATTTCTTAGGTGAGAGCCTGAATGGACGTTGGCAACGCATGAGGGAGACCTTTATTTGTGGATTGATTAGACTCAGGCATGACTGATTATCCTTTGCTTGTACCTCTGCGCGTAAGTTATTAGCGGTCAAACTATTCTATGAAACTTGATTTACACTACATAGAACCCCGCCTGGTTGAGTTGTATGAAACCGATAACCCCAGAGGCATCGACTACGACTTTTATATACAACTTGCCAAAGACATCCATGCGAAAAACATTCTTGACCTGGGTTGTGGTACAGGACTATTAGCCCGTGAAATGGCCAGTCACGGCTGGAATGTTACAGGCATTGACCCAGCCGCGGCCATGCTTGCCTATGGTCAAAAACAGGCTGATGCCCATCTCGTAAGGTGGGTGGAAGGTGACTCGAGTGCCCTAGGCGAACCTGACGCTGACCTTGTTCTTATGACGGGTAATGTCGCGCAGGTTTTTCTTGAAGATGCAGATTGGCGCAGGACATTGCAGCACATTTATGATGCTTTACTTCCTGGTGGCTATCTGGCCTTTGAAAGCAGAAACCCAGGGCTAAAAGAGTGGGAAACGTGGACGCCTGAAAACACGCACACACGTAGCCAAACCCTTCACGGCGAATTGGAGTGCTGGCTCGAGCTGGTAAGTGTAAAGGATGGAAAAGTTCATTTTCAAGCGCATAATAGTTTTACCGAAACAGGTGAAAGCTTAGTTACCAATAGTACGCTCAAGTTTCGCACTGAACAAGAGATTCGTCAGTCTCTCGAACAAACAGGGTTTCAGGTTCACCATGTCTATGGGGGCTGGCGTAAAGAAGCCTTTAGCAGTCAATGTCGCCTTATGATATTTGTTGCTCAGCGTCCTGAACTGCTAGCAAGCTAAGCGATTATGACTGGTCTTAAGCTCCGTATTTGATCAGATAAAGGCCCAATCCCTATTAAAGACAAATCGCTTTTCAAGTACGCTTGTAAGGGTTTAAACTTGAACTTTTTCCCCGTGTACAGACAGTAAAAAAGCAAGCTATCTCCAAACCCTGCCTCCGTATAAAAGTGCTGCTTCAAAAACCCACGCTGATGTCGCTCGACCCTAGATCTTGTGCTTTATCCTTTATATCCAACTTGTTGTCATAGCCAATACCGCTATATCAAGTGACCCTACTGTGTTGCTAGGTGGCATTGTTTAAGCTGGTTCTTACCTGGAGGTTGACTTTGATTTCTGACATTTCCCAACGACAAGAACCTGATTGGTTGAAACTGGTAGCTAGGATAGGCTACGGAGCAAAAGGCATTGTTTATTTACTGATTGGAATTTTAACTGCTGAGGGGAGTAGAGGTTCTGATTCAAAAGATGCCTTCAGCACGATTGCTCAGCAACCCTTTGGCACTTTCCTTTTGGCTTTGGTAGCAGTAGGCCTATTGGCCTATGCGTCATGGCGCTTTTTACAGGGAATTACCGATCCTGAAAGGGAAGGAAGTGATGCCTCAGCGCTTGCCAAACGTCTTGCCTGGGTGGCAAGTGGCATTGTTTATGTTGCGCTTGCTATTTCAGCCGGGCAAATTATCTTTGGCGCAGCAAGTGGTGGGGGAGCGCAAGACTGGACCGCCAAGGTCTTACACTGGCCCTTTGGTCGCTGGCTTATTGGTGCGGTTGGACTTGGCATATTTGGTGGCGGCGTCCATCAGCTTAAAGAGGCAATAAGCACTGGCTTTAAAGAGGATTTCGCGCTTCACAAAATGAATAGTACTGAAAAAACCTGGGCAACTCGAGTGGGCCGAATCGGTTACGCTTCCAGGTCAGTTGTTTACTTTCTCATTGCCTGGTTTCTCGTACAATCCGCCCTAACGGCAAACCCTAGCGAGGCAGGGGGTCTGGCAAAAGCCCTTAACACCCTGCAATCTCAGCCGTATGGTCCCTGGCTTTTAGGCTTAACGAGTCTAGGACTGATGTGTTATGGACTTTACTGCTTTGTCATGGCCCGTTACCGCAAAGCAGTGGCCTAAAAATGAGCTAGTGTGAAACCTGAGCAAGCTAAGTGAAGCTCGGAAAACCACTTTTTAAATGGCTACTTAAGAGTCATTGCCCCTAAAGGCACAGCGAGTGGCATAATCGTGAATGAGTCATAAGCCTCTCCTTTACCAGTTAGTCACTGAGCCATCAAGACGCTTTAAATGAGGCAGTTCTGTCTGTCTAAAGGGATATTTCTTGGCAGCCTCGCGGTCAAAACTGATACCTAATCCAGGCTCTTGCGTGGGTAACAAATGGCCATCTTGCCAAACGGGTTGTTGCGGCACAACATCGCGGAGGACTGTATCTGTCTTAAGAGGCTGTTCCTGTACAGCAAAGTTAGGTGTTGCCAAATTCAACTGCAAACAGGCCGCTGAAGAAACCGGCCCTAAAGGGTTATGTAGGGCCAGCTTAATGTAGTGCGTCTCGCACCAGCCCACTATTTTCCGGGCCTCGGTAAACCCTCCCACCAGGCAAAGATCTAGCCGGCAATAATCAATCCACTCTTCTTCAATAAGTTGCCGGAACTCCCACTTAGAGCTAAACTGCTCTCCGGCAGCCAGGGGTACCGTGGTTCTGGGACGCAACGTTTTAAACGAATCTGGGTTTTCAGACCGAAGAGGGTCTTCAATAAAATAGGGCTTAAAGACTTCAACTTCTTGGCAGAACCTAAGGGCATCTGGCAGATCAAGCCGGGTATGCACATCAAAACAAATCTCTATATCTTCACCCACAGCGTCACGTACGGCAGCAAACTGTTCTAATGCTCGTTTTATAGCAGGGCGGGGCTCGAGCACATCACCCTGGCTGGGCAAACCCCAGCGGACAAACTGCCACCCTTCTTCTGTTGTTTCCAGACAGGAATCAACCAGACTCTGCACATCCATATTGTGCCCTGCGTTATGGGGATAGCAGACCACTTTGTCACGAACGCGACCACCTAAAAGCTCATAGATCGGGACACCCAAAGCTTTACCCTTAATATCCCAAAGGGCAATATCAATGGCAGATATCGCTGCACTTAGAACCCGCTGGGCGGGAAAAAAGCCACAGCGGAAAAGTTTTTGCCAAAGGTGCTCTGTACGAAAAACATCTTCCCCTATGATAAGCGGCTTGAAATGTTGGATCGCACCTAAAACAGCAAGCTCACGACCAGTTAGACCGGCTTCACCGACCCCATATAATCCCTCGTCTGTGCCTATTTCAACAAATAAGAAGTTGCGATGTCCACCCCAAACTGGGTACGCTTCTACACTACTTATTTTCATAACTCTCCTTATCTCTTGCATTTCCAGTAAGGCTTGCACCGTTTTCTGAAACTTAGTCTCAAGTCGCAAAGCATTCTCTTAACACTTAGATTAACTCGCGCTAAGTAGTACCGGCTTCTATAAATAAGGCAAGGCTCACCAAGACCTGCATTGGGTTTAATAACCATTCTGAAAATGCAACTTAACACAGTCTAACAAAGCCACCCGGTCCACCTAATGGGCTTGAGAAACTATAGCGGCAGCTAGGCCCTGGCTACCAAACACTACGCCCTTTTCAGCAATCCTTCCCGCTGGTCACACAACCTAATAAAAACCAGAGCCAGCGCTAAGCTCTTATGGTTCTCATTTCATGCAGTCTCAGAATGTCGCGACCTCAAAACCTTGTAAATAGTATTGATATTTATGCCCAAATGCCTGGAATCCTATTCTGAGCAATAACTGGTTGGTTTTAAAGTACTGCTTTAAAAGTTCTTGAAATTCCGGAATGAGCCTGTAAGGCGATGGGCACCCTCCATATGCATAAAACCAAGTACAATAGATAACACAAATTACAATTCCGACCAAATTACTCGGTTATAATTTTATTGTGGAATGGAACTGTAACTGTACAGCAAAACCTGTTGTTACTAGTCTATGTGGTAGCAAGTGGAATGCCTATGTTGAGTTCCGAGATTCCCAGTTGTAACCCCCTTTATTAAAACTTAATCTGCTTGAAACTGAGAGCAAATCTAAGCCAGTTTTATCTCTGTCATTTTATTCATGCTGGAGGTCAAATCGACATATGCCTCACCTATTTAAACCAGAAGAATTCAACCTAAGTGAATTGACTTTTATGTGGACGCTCTTGTCACTGCTCAAGGAAAAATATGAACATTATTAGGTTGATTTTACAAACACAGATTATGAAATTCATAGGGCCAGCGGTCACCTTTTATGGCATCTATTCTCTCAACCAAACGTCTACAGCCAAACCAAAAACAGACGCCTCCATTCCGCTTTTAGCTGGAGCCTCGAGTCAAGCGGTAGAGCTATTGGTCCCTTTCTCTGCGAGCCAGGCGGCCGTATGACCAAAAATCTAGATGGTTTCAAAGCTATTGGTGCTATTGGTGTGCTACTCAGCTTACTGGGCATCTTTTTTTACCTGGTCTCAGGGGGCTCGAGTATCACAAGCCTCATTCCCAGCTTTTTTGGTTTGGGTTTTATTGGTCTCGCCTATTTTGCAACCAGACAAGCAAATAAGCGAGTACCCCTCATCAGTATCATTTCACTGGGCGTACTGGCTGCACTTGGCTCCGTCATGGGTTTATTTGATCTGATAAGAATGATCACAGGTGCAGATATTGCTAGACCAATGGGTGCCCTGGCACAAACCCTCATGTTCTTAAGTGCCGTAGCTGTTGTCTGGATAGGCAGCGTTGCCTACAAGAAGCGCTAACAGGGGTTCAAGTGATAGAAATTTGTATCCTTACTCTAGCAGCGACCCTCGCACTGCAGTTTTACCTGCGCCGAACTTATCCTAAACTAAAAATACTACCGGGCACTGGCAGCTTTACAGGTTTCGAAACCACAAGAGCTATCTTTGATACACATACCTTGCAACAGGTGCAGACAGAAGCTGTCAAAGAACAACGGTCAGATCACTATGCATTAAAAAGCACAGGGATGCCGCTCTTTGAAGAAAATGATCCTAAATATAGTGTTGAAGTAAACCATACCCTGCAATATACTGATGCTTATAAACCTTTACAAATTAGAGCAAGACTGGTGCCTGCCTATTGGCTTAGGCAAGGACAATAACCTGAAGGAGGAAAGTAATGTTAGAAGGCGCGGGATTTAACTGGCTACTTGTAGGCGAGTGGCTTATAGCCTTTGGGATTTTGGCAGTGGCGATAGGCATTTTATGGAGTGTTATTCAAAATAGGAGACTTATGCATGCTGAGAATAAACCAAATTTGATCATTGCAGATGTGAAACTCAGTAAGCAAACTAAAATGCGTTATGCAGTTCAAGCCGAGGCAGCTAACTTGGGTCGCTACCCGGTCTTTTTGAGAGAGATTAAACTGTCAACAGATCTTATGTCCCAGGCTGAGACCTACTCTTTAAGTGAACTCATTGCAGCAGGCGATTCCAAAATCATTCAGCATGATTTTCCGCACTTAAGTGTAGGTGAACAAGGGAAACTTAGTTTCTACTTTCAATACGGCGCCACAGGCACCAATATACATTGTGTAACGATTCCTTTAACGATTGACTTAAAAGAAGAACCCATCGCCGAAGCGCATTTGCAAATCAGTCAAAACTCAGTCAAGCAAGCACCGTTAAGTCAATAAGTAAATTCAAACCGATTGCCTTTCCAATAAAGTATTGCTGAGGAATATTTATTATGAGCTAAACCAGGAGTTACGAGAAAGCTGTTGCGACTTGAGATCAAGTTTCAGCAAGCGGTGCAAGCTTTTGTTGAAATGTACCGAATATTAAAAGCTCGAGCATGCTCGAGGCTTTTTGCCTGGCATGAAGGGATTAAGGAGAAGTCGCTCGTGTTGACAAAGTCATATACCGACTTCGATAAGGTCTTTAGTGTAAAAACATCTCTTAGTTCGACTTTCTTGCTCCACTCGCATTTTGTCTCTTCTATTAAGCAAGGAAAACAACGGAATGGGTATGAGCGGCCAGGCTCAAGAACTGAGGAGATGACACCTGTCTGCTTTAAGTTCAAAGCAGAGATACTGCTAAACTATGGAAAAGAACAACGAGTCAGGGCCTCTTTTAACTCCAACTCTCAACATCCTGAACCCAGAACGTCATGGCGTAGTAAGGGAAATAGTTTTCTTTTAAAAACTTAAGAACTTTGCTTAGAAGTTCATCAGAAAGTAAAATCTCGAGCCTTATATTGTGGTCTTCCCATTCTTGGCGGCGGTGACCTTTATGTCCTTCACCATGAACCTCCCAGGCGGTGTAACCATTTATACCTTGTTGTCTTAGATCGCGCAGAAGTTGGTCTTCAATAATGCCTTCAGAAACGAGGGTGAGAAGTTTCATAGGCCTTAGTTCGGCGTTATTTCTTGTCACAAGGTGTCTCCTGTAAGTAAGCGTGCCATGGCGAAATAAAGAGGGATGCCCACAGTAATATTTAAGGGAAAGGTTATGCCTAGAGATGCCGTGAGGTAAATACCCGGGTTGGCTTGTGGCAGAGCGAGCCGAACAGCAACAGTGGCGACAATATAAGAAGCACTTGCTGCTAAGGTAGCTAATACGGTCATACCACCCAGAGATAAGCCAGATAAGTAACCCGCCAGTAGGCCCAGTGCGCCATTGATAAAAGGCATGATGAGGGCAAAGAGCACAACAAAGATGGTTGTCTTACCTCTTAGTTCATTAAGCCTCGAGGCAGTGACCATACCCATCTCGAGCAGGAAAAACATAAGTACCCCATTAAAAGGATCAACAAAAAAGGGTTCTACTTTATTAAAGCCATCGCGTCCTCCCAGAAAGCCAATAGCCATGCCCACAATAAGTAGATAAAGTCCTTTGCCCGTCAGGATGTTTTGAATGGTGGGTCCCCACTGAGTTTTTGTTTTAAGCCCCACCTGGGCCAAAATCAAGCCAATCAAAATGGAGGGGAGTTCTAAAATAGCCAAAATGGCAGTCATAAAGCCTTCGACAGGCACGTTGATTTGGACCAGCAAGGTTTGCGCGACAACAAAGGTAACCACTGAAACTGAACCGTAGTGTGCTGCAAGTGCGGCGCTATCTGTTACGCTTAAACGACCAATGTAGCGCGCAACAGGGAAGCAAAGCAAAGGAATCGTTGCACCTAAGATCAAACTGGCTAAGGCAGGTTTCCAAAATTCGGCAATACTTGTTTCAGAAAGCTCTACGCCTCCTTTTAGACCAATCGCCAACAAAATGTAAATCGATAGCGCAGTGTAAAGTGCCTCAGGAAATCTGAGGTCACTGCGCACAAAAGTTGCAATTAGACCCGCTACAAAAGCCAGGACTACCGGGGAAAACAAATTCAGGCGAATGAGCTCTAAGAGATCAATGGACATGCCTTCCTCCTAAGGCCATATACGTATGACTTCGATAAGAAGGGTGGCTAACCAAACAATAAATATAATCCCTGTGGCAGCTGCAGCTATATCTTTAATTTGCCCGATACGCCCGTCAAAGTTGGGCTCAACGAGATCACAAAGTTTCTCTAAAGCGGTATTAATGAGTTCTGTTGTTACCAGTAAGCCAGTAACAATCAAAATAATCAGCACATCCAGCCACGCTTGCAAGATAAAAGCAGCGGTTAGAACGATCAAGGACAGCAAGCCAACGAAGGCAAAGCTCTTATCGGTTTGAAAAGCCGTGCGTAAACCCCTAAAGAAAATCTTGATTTTAAAGGCTAGAATCTTAAGTTCTCTGGGGAGCTGGCTCGAGCCCTTAGGACTGCTTGGTGGTTTTGCGCTAGTTAACGACATGCTTCAACTTGCCTGCCGCAGGCTGTGGCTCATTATCCAGAATGTGACTTTCTTCGTTATAACAACCCTTTAGGTCATCTTGCTCTAAGTTCCAGAGTTGTAAACCACTTAGGTAAGCTGCTCTTGCAAGTACATGTGCGCCTATAGGCGCAGTTATAAGCAAGAAAACCACAATGATGAAAGCTTCAACAAAGACACGCAAGTCAGCAAAAAAGACCGCAACCGCAAAAACAATAAAGCCCACTCCCAGGGTACCTGCTTTGGTTGCTGCGTGCATACGCATATACAGGTCAGGCATGCGCACAAGGCCAAGTGCGGCAATCAGGGCAAAAGCGCTGCCCAGTAAGATTAAGATGCTGGCAAAGACCATCCCTAAGCTACTAAGCATGGCTGGTCTCCTTTGTTTTGCTTTGCTGGCGTTGCCACTCAACATAACGAGCAAATGCCACGGTACTTAAAAAGGCAACCAGCGCAAGAGCAATATTGGCATCTAAAAAAACTGTCTCTTGCCTGGCAATTGCAAAAAGCGCGATAAAAGCAATGACCAGTACAACCATCAGGTCAAGTGCTACCACACGATCAGCCAAACTCTGCCCGATGATGAGCCTGATAAAGGCAAGTAGCAACGAAATAGCCACCGAAGCAAACCCAATGTAAACAGAAATCTGAAAAAAGAGTGGCAGGTCAGTCATCTTATTACCTCTTTAATACGCGACTCAAAATCATGTTTGATAGTGCGTTTAATGGCTTCAGTGTCATCAGCGTACATAGCATGAACAAACAAGGTTTTCTTGTCCTTGGAAACGTCCAGACTTAAAGTACCGGGTGTAAGCGAAACTAGGTTTGCCAGCATGGTTATTTGCAGATCTTTCTCGACATCTAAAGGAACCGCAATAATAGCGGGTTTCATATGATGCTTTGGAGTTACTATGTCGTAAGCAACACGCAAGCTCGAGCTAAGTAGTTCTTTTAAAAAAAACAGAACAAGCCCGATGCTTTTCAGAAGTGTTTCTAGGTAGCGGGGTTTACCAAGTGCCCGGCCCCCAACCGCTACGACTATCAGACCAATGAAAAACCCAATGGCAATATTGGCTGCTGTGAAGGTTCCTGTTATGGCTGCCCAAAGAAGGGCTAGTAAAACATTCAGCAAAAATAAATTCATGGCTTTGCTCCAATGAGGTCACCAAGGACAGAACTTATGTAAAGTTGTGAGTTGAGTAGTTGACTTGCTGCGCTTTCTGCCAAGACATAAAAAGGCTGGGCGAAAAAGCCAATCATTAAAGTTACCAGGGCTAATCCTGCGATTGGCATATAAAGAGGGCGAAGTGAACCTGCGACTGGCTTAACAGGCTCAGATTCTGCGGGTTTCCAAAAGACAGCTTGCCAGATTTTGGTCATTGAGTAAATCGTGAGTAGCCCCACAACCAAGCTAACCGCAACCAGCCAGTAAGCTTCTGCCTCGAGCCCTGCACGTATAACAATGAGTTTTGCCCAGAAACCTGATAGGGGTGGGAATCCGGCAAGTGAGAACGCTAAAATCAAAAAGAGGACTGCCAGCAGGGGTTTGCGTTTGTATAACCCCCCTAGTTCGCTTAGTTCAAAAGAGCCACCTTCGCGTTTAATAAGACCAGCCACTAAGAACAGGCTGGCTTTAACAATGCTGTGATGCACAATATAAAAAACTGCACCAATGAAGCCAAGGCTGCTGAAAAGTGCTAGGCCCATAATCATGTAACCAATCTGGCTAATGCTATGAAAAGACAAAATTTTTCTTATATCTGTCTGCGCAGCTGCACCTAAAACACCAGTAAACATGGTTAAAGCTGCTATCCAGGCAAGTAAGTTGTGGGTGTAGCCAGGATCTTGTGTGAAAAGCAGGGTAAAAGCGCGAACAAGGGC
Organism: Trueperaceae bacterium; assembly: GCA_020431825.1. Lineage (GTDB taxonomy): Bacteria > Deinococcota > Deinococci > Deinococcales > Trueperaceae > JAHEBB01. The sequence goes on from JAGQHN010000071.1 coordinate 18,910, forward strand.
ATAAACCCCTACCTTACTGAGCATAGCCGCAAAAATAGCTGTGGTTGCCATGGGTGGGGTGTGGTAGGAACTGGGTAGCCAGAAAAAGAGTGGGAACACAGCTGCTTTAACACCAAAGGCAATCAAGAAAAGGATGGCAACCGTTGTGACAAGCCCAGCAGGCAAACCAGCTAGCTGTCTGGCAAGATCAGCCATATTGAGCGTGCCGGTTAAACCATACAAAATGCCAATCGCTGTTAAAAACAGTAGCGATGAAAAGAGGTTAATAAGTACGTAATGAACGCCGCCTTTAAGCTGAGCCTTATTACCCCCAAGCGTTAAAAGCACAAACGAAGAAATCAGTAAAACCTCAAACCAAACATAGAGGTTAAACAAGTCTCCCGTAATAAAGGCACCATTAATGCCTGCTAAAAGCACATGATAGACAGGATGAAAACCTAAATGCTCGAGCCGCGGCCCAATATCTTTTCGAGCATAAATAGCAATGGCAAAGCCCATAACACCCGTAATTAAAACCATGATGGCACTAAGCAGGTCTGCTACCAGACTAATGCCAAAAGGAGCCCGCCAGCTGCCCATTTGGGCAACCAAAATGCCGTCTTTGGCAACTTGCACCAAAAGCAAGATGCCAGTCAACAAAAGAAAAAGGGTACTGGCAAAACTGAAATTCTTTTGCCACTCCGTGCGTTTGCCAAAAGCAAATAATACAGCTGCTGTTACCAGGGGAATGATAATAGGTAAAACCAGTAGCCAGCTCATAGCTTTGACTCCCGTACCTGGCTAAGGACAGGCGGGTTTATCTTGGGCTCACGAATATAGTCTGGGGCTTGTTGACTGCTGGGGAATTTGCTGCTTGTATCATCACCATCTTCCCCTTCTATCATTTGCGAAAGCTCGTCACCATCGGTGGTACCAAGACGCTCGTAAGCTCGTAATATAAGCACAAGCGCAAAAACCGTAAGACCAAAACCAATGACAATAGCCGTTAGGACAAGGGCCTGTGGTAAGGCATTGGCAAGCTCTGCCACAGGTGCATACTCACCCTCTGGAATCAAGGACGGTGCCGCTCTGGTAAGGCGTCCAGCTGTCATTATTAGTAAGTTCACGCCATTACTCAAAAGAATCAAACCAAAAATGAACCTGAGCAGGTTACGCTCGAGCATAAGATAAAGCCCGCAGCTTATGAGCACTCCAACTAAAAGAATTATGGCGGTTTCCATTTAGGCACTCTCCAAGGCAAAAATCATCATGAGCACCACACCAATCACCAAAAAGTAAACACCCACATCAAACAGCAAGGGCGTACCCAGCTTGAGGTTGGCCAGCGTAATCCACTGACCTGTCAGAAAGCTAGTGTTTGAAAAAAGGGCAAAAAAACCACTGATAATTGCAATGATTAAGCCCGTACCAATAAGTTGCTGAGGGCTTAACCTGAGCACATAACGTGCCGCCTCAACGCCAAAAGCAATACCGTAAAGGGCAAATGCAGCAGCTGCAACCAAGCCCCCTATGAAACCACCCCCAGGCATATTGTGACCTCGAAGTAGTAAGAACACCGAAAGGAGTAGCAGCAGGGCTAACAAAAGCCGCGTACCTGTTTTTAAAATAACCGAATTCATGATTTCTCCTTTTTGGGGCGTAAGAGGCTCATAACACCAAGTGCTGCAACGGCTAAAACCACAATTTCACCGAGCGTGTCTATAGCTCTAAAATCAACCAGAATGACATTGACAATGTTGCGACCAAATCCACCTGGCACGCTCTCCGCTTCAAAGAATTGGGTCAGTGCTGGGTTAAAGGGATTATTTAAAACAGACAACATGAGTCCTGTAATAAGCGCGCCTGCACCAACAGCAATCACAGCATTGAGAAAGCTAAAACTGCGCTCGCGTCTTAGTTCGGGCAAACGAATCATGACCAAAACCACAATGATCACCAGCAAGGTTTCAACCATGAACTGAGTAATGGCTAAGTCAGGGGCAGCAAATAAAATAAAGCAAAGTGCCACTGAAAAACCCACCACGCTCAGCGCCGTCACTGCCATGAGTTTGGTGCGAGCAAGCACGGTTGCAACAGCACCCGCAGCACAAAGCAAAACAACAAACAGCTCATAAGCATTGAGGCTCCAAGAAAATTGTGGATTGGCAAAGGCGTTATATCTGAAGGCTGTGAACCCCAAAAGGAGCACACTGAATGCCATCATGACCCCTAAGTTTCTGCGTAATGTTTCCCCTTGAATAAGTTTGGTTGCCGCCTTCGCGGCTTTCGGCAAATATGTAATAAAAAGCGCATAAGCTTTAGCCGGACCAATATCTAACTGGGGTGATATGCGGTTAAGTAAAGCAAAGACTCGAGGCCAGATAAGGTAGAGCCCCAGTCCTAAAATAACTGTGATTATGCTTAACCAGAGTGCGGCTGTAAAACTACTAGGGAACAGATAAAGACTAAACTCATAGGGTTTGCCCAGTACGGCTGCAACTGCAGGTAATTTACTAAGTTCAATGAGGTCTGGAAAAATTGCAAAGATTAGACCTAAACTCGCCAGTACAATGGGGCCAAGGTAAAGACTTAGGGGGGCACCCTTGACGGCTCGAGGTGCTTTTAACGTCCTGCCCCAAAAGGGCCGAATTGCCACCAGAACAGCAACCACCAGCATGGCGGCGTTTGCTAGAACAGCTGCAACAAGGAAAAAAGGTTGCACTATGAGGGCCTCATAAGCAAGCTCTTTACCTATAAACCCAAGTTTCGGTGGTAACCCTGCCAGTGACATAGAAGCCAGCAAGATCGCAAGCGCAGTTACAGGAAGTGCCTTGCGTAAACCTGCGATTTCACGAATGTCTCGGCTACCTGTTTGGTGATCAATGGTACCTGCTGCCATGAAAAGAGCAGCCTTGTAAAGCGAGTGTGCCAGTAAGAAGACCATGGCGGCTTTTACTGCTGCACTTGTTCCTACAGCCAAAAGCATGGTGAGCATGCCAAGAGCAACCAGTGTTGAGTAAGCCAAAAGTTTTTTAAGATCGGTCTGCTTGAGTGCCAAAATGCCTGCGCTCAGTACCGTAAGGGCACCTGCTATGCCAAGTAACCAAAACCACAAGCTGCCGCCACCCAAAGCAGGGTTTAAGCGTGCCATGAGGTAAATACCTGCTTTAACCATTGTTGCAGAGTGCAGATAGGCAGAGACAGGTGTGGGCGCAGCCATGGCGTTAGGCAGCCAAAAGTGAAAAGGAAACTGCGCTGACTTCGTGAGTGCGCCTAACAAAACCAAAATGAGCATCGGTGCAAAAAGGTTACTAGACTGAATAAGTTCGGCTTGAGCCACTAAGGCAGAAATTTGGTAAGAACCTGCTATGTTGCCAAGCAAAAGGAAACCCGCAAGCATAGCTAAACCACCTGAACCTGTTACTAACAGGGCCTGCAGGGCAGAATTCCTCGAGCTTTCATAACTATGTTTATATGCAACCAAAAAGTACGAGGTTAGGCTGGTAAGTTCCCAGAAAATAAACATCACAATGAGGTTGTCGCTAAGAACCAAACCAAGCATGGCGGCCATAAAACTAAGCAAAATCAGGTAAAACTGCCCCAGGGTTTGATCCCCTTTAAGATACCCCCCTGCATAAATCATGATGAAGCCGCCGACAAAACTGATAAGAAGCGCAAAAAGCAGGCTTAGCCCATCTAGATGAAAGCTCAAGTTAATCCCTAAACTGGGCAACCATGCGAACTGCTCTGTCACTATGGCACCGTTACTCACTGCTGGAAGAAAGCTAGCAAAGTAGACAGTTAATCCAAATGCGGCCAGGCCCAAAAACCAGGCATAGCGAATCCCCAAGATCCTGATGACGAAAGGACTTGTAAATGCTAAAAGAAAAACCAATAGAACACCCAAAAACATGACCCATCCTTAAAAATCATTAGAAAAGCTGTAGCAGGTCTTATAGACTTGCTTACACAAAAAATTTCAAAGAGATAACCCTTGTCTATTTTTCAATTGTGGCTACACAATTGTTAATCTTTTAGATTAAGTTTTAGTAGAATTTCAGACTCCCCAGTCTTAGTTAAGATTATACCCTAAATGCCCTTAATCTAATTATAAATCAAATCACAATCCCGACCAATTTACTCGGCTATTATTGTTTAGATATGTTACGGCATAACGATAACTGCATCATTGCAAACCCCGCACCTACAACCCTTTGTGGAAGCAGATGGAATATCGCGGGTCATTACCGAGATTCTTAATCTAAAACCCTTGTTTTAATCTCCCCAGTTGAAACAAGAATGAATTAGATTAATCTCGAAATAAAGTTAAAGGCTCGAGCCTCATGACGTCTGAGTAGCAAGGCCCTATATAGATCAGACCTATTTATTTGGGCTTAGTCCCTCTTTGGTCACCTCGAGCATCTTGCCAATTTTGCGCATCATATTTTTCTTGCTGGCCAGCTTTTTCATATGCCTTTGCAGTAGCGGG
>JAGQHN010000071.1:23476-25696 GCA_020431825.1 Trueperaceae bacterium
AGTAGAAGTCATAACCTCACTGGTGGCATTCACACTCTGCCAAAGATTGCAGTATTAGCAGTGATTTGGCACAAGAGCTGAGCTACTACAAAACCAGTGCAAGCTTTTTTAAAGACTTTTTCCCCAAAAGTCCTCAAAACGTTGAAGGGCAATACTGGCTTATTACCCACCCGTACTTAAGGTCGGCTGCACTTCCGTTTCAGACACGAGTGCCACTAAGAGGTTATTGACCATTAAGGCTTTTCGCTCTTCATTCAGGGTCACTATGCCCTCATCTGAAAGTTGTTGCAAAGCCATTTTGACCATGCCTACCGCCCCTTCAACAATCTTTTGCCTGGCTGCTATGACTGCCTGTGCCTGTTGGCGTCTCAGCATCGCCTGAGCAATCTCTGGAGCATAAGCCAGGTGAGAGATACGCGCTTCAGTGACATCGACACCTGCAGGCTCGAGCCGCTTATGAAGCTCATCTTTTAAGGCTTCACCTACATCATCAGGATTATGGAGCAGAGACTCTCCCCCATCAGGGGCATCATAAGGATAATGACTGGCCAGCGCTCGAATGGCCGTTTCCGCTTGTATATCTACAAACTTTTCATAGTTTTCTACATCAAAACTGGCCCTCGCGGTATCGATGACTCGCCATACCACAACTGCCCCTATTTCAATAGGATTACCCTCCAGATCATTGACTTTCATTACCTGTGAGTGAAAGTTTCTGAGCCTAAGAGAAATACGCCTTTTCCCTGCCCAGGGATTGGTCCAGTGAAAACCGCCCCCTTTGATGGTACCGACATAGCGCCCAAAAAAGGTCAGAACTCTGGCTTCATTGGGCTGATTAATAAATAGCCCAGATAAGAGTATCCAGCCCACAATAAACGCCGTAAAGGCTAAGCCAAAACGCTGCAAATTGGCCAGTGAGTAAAAAAAGCCTTCTATGCCTGAGACCCTAAAGCGTAACCAGACTTGCCAGAAACTCCAGATGATAAGTGCCCAGCCCAGAATGAATGCAAAAAAGCCCGATAGATGAAAAGCGTTCCATTCCCTCATTTGTTTAATTTCCGAATGTTTCATGCCCGAAGCCGTTTTAGGTCGCATAGCTGCTCCTTTATAAACCGTCTCTTTTTCCAAGATGAGTTTAAAGTAAAAAAGATAAGCTGGCTATACAGATTGTTTCACTTTAAATAGCATTCAAAACTAGACCTAAACAGAAAGGCTGGGAAAGTTAAAGAGCAGCGAATAGATAACCTTTATTCGAGTAATAATAACGATTTTTGGTAGTGCTATAGGGTAAACAGATGTGGTTGGCAAATTGATGAAAAATTCTGTTGTGAGGCGGATTTCAACTACAAAAGTAGTCGGGCTATCTGTCAGGGTGATACCACCACAAGATTTTTTAGTTAAGCAGCCTTGACTTAACTCTGTAATAATGTTCAAAAGATCCTGGAAAAGTCAGAGAAGCTGCGCTAGACTGACCCCGGTTTAAATTGACTTATGGTTGATTATCAGATACAGGTAAATAAAGACAAAGGCTATTTAATTTGCGTTATTGAGGGTTTAGCCTCGAGGCAAGATATGACAGAAGTTTTGGGCGCACTGCAAGCTGAAACTAGGGCAGCAAATCTTGGTTCCTGGCTATTAGATGTTCGTAAGGCAAAAAACCTGAGTGATCCTTTTGATGCCTACCGCTTTGCTAATCACGATATGCCAAAGCTTGACATTTCCCATCGTTTCAAAATTGCCGTACTGACTGATCCGATGGATACCTCCAATGAGTTTTCTCAGCTTGCTGCCGTCAACGCCGGGTACCAGGTTGAACTGTTTAAAGATGAAGAGCTAGCCTTCCAGTGGTTAGGAATAGCCAAAGATCCTCAATAATAACGTGTCTTAGGCATAGATTCATTTTGAACAGCTTTTGAAGCTGTTGGTATCATCCTGACGAATGGTCCGATTAAGGTATCGCTTACAAGCCCAGTCAGAATTGTTGTTTTCTAACTCCTTCGCCATTTCATCTGTTTATGCTAAACCCTTACCTAAAAGCTAACTTTGCAGTCAAATTTACGCTGTCAATATCTTGATATACCCCTTTCCAAGCCTCTCAAAAGACTATAAGGGTGTATTAATAATCGTAGCCTGTTGGGTATTGAGTACCTCCAAGCTGAAAATCCTTGATTTTCAGCTAGCGTGTAGCGGTTATGGACCGGGGAATCCCGTTTTCATTAA
>JAGQHN010000072.1:0-12717 GCA_020431825.1 Trueperaceae bacterium
TTTAATTGCTTGTTCAGTGCGTCCATAAAGCTCAGTTCACTAAACAACCTTGCATCTGGTTTGGTTTTGGGGTCTGCGTCGTAGACACCCTCTACACCGTTTTTGGCCATGAGCAGGTAATCAGCTTCAATTTCAAGGGCACGCAGTGCGCCAGCGGTATCGGTGGTGAAAAAGGGATTGCCAGTGCCCCCACCAAAAATGACCACACGACCTTTTTCCAGATGCCTTAGGGCGCGGCGGCGAATGTAGGGCTCGGCAATTTCCTTGACCTCGAGTGAGGTTTGCACTCGAGTCTGAACCCCTTCTTGCTCCAGGGCATCTTGCAAAACGACACTATTCATGATGGTGCCAAGCATGCCCACATAGTCTGCAGTTGCCGGGTCCATCTGACTGCCCTGCTGCGTTCCGCGCCAGAAGTTGCCACCTCCAATCACCGTTGCTACTTGAACGCCGCGGCGATTAGCCGCGGCGATCTCTTTAGCGAGTGACTGTATAGCATCTGGTTCAATACCAAAACCTTTGCCTCCGGCAAGAAATTCACCAGATAGCTTAAGTAGCACTCGCTTCATACTTATTCTCCGATTGCAATTCTTGAAAATTTGCCAATACGGATATTTTCACCGATGGTAGCAATAGATTCTTTGATGAGTTGCTCAATCGTGAGTTTGTCATCTTTGATGTAAGCTTGCTCGAGCAGCACAATCTCTGAGTAAAACTTACCCAGGCGACCTTCGACAATTTTATCAACCACATTAGCGGGTTTGCCTTCGTCAGCGGCTTGCTTGGCTAGTACCGCCTTTTCAGCATTTACGGCTTCTTCCGGCACTTCTTCACGGCTCAAATATTGAGGATTTGCCATTGCTATATGAATAGCAATGTTCTTGGCTAGATCCTGGAATTTGTCGTTTCTGGCAACAAAGTCGGTTTCGCAGTTCAGTTCGACCAGCGTGGCAATTTTTCCATTATGGTGAATATAACTGCCGATAAAGCCTTCGGAGGCTTCACGGTCTGCCTTTTTAGCAGCTTTGGCAATGCCGCGCTCACGCAAAAGTGTGGCGGCTTTATCAATATTACCATCGGTTTCATCCAGGGTTTTTTTGACATCGGCAATGCCAGCCCCAGTCATAGCGCGGAGTTTTTTGACATCATCCATCGTTACGGGCATAAGTTTTCCTTTCTTAAAAATCAGCTAAAGCTAAATTTATTCTTCTTCATTGACACCGAATTTGGCGAAGTGAGCATAATAATCTTCTTCGTCATCGATGCCACGTTTGGCTGCGTCAGCAATCATCTGTTCAGAGAATGATACTGGGGTGGGCAGTGTTTCACGGGTACTGCCGTCGCCAGAACTGGCTTCAGATACGTCAGCGCCACCGCGGACTTCAATAATCAGATCAGACAGGCGAGCAGTGACCAGCTGAATGGAGCGAATAGCATCATCATTACCTGGGATGATGTAGTCAAGCACATCAGGGTCAGAGTCGGTATCTGCCAGGGCTACTACCGGGATGCCCAGTTTATTAGCCTCTTTAACAGCAATCGCTTCTTTGGTGGGGTCAATGACAAAAAGCGCATCAGGCATACGTGACATGTTCTTAATGCCACCAAGATAGCGGTTTAGACGCTGCATTTCCTTACCAAGATCGATTTGCTCTTTTTTTGTATAGCGGCGGATGGACTCATCTTCAAACATGCTCTCGAGCTCTTTGAGACGGCGAACACGGCCTGTAATGGTTTTAAAGTTGGTGAGTAAGCCACCGAGCCAGCGCTCATTAATAAAGGGCATGCCGCAACGTTTGGCTTCTGCTGCCAGAATTTCTTGAGCTTGCTTCTTGGTACCGACAAACATAATGACGCCACCGTGCGTAGCGGTATCACGAAGGAAGTCAAAGGCTTTTTCTGATTCAACCAGCGTTTTTTGCAGGTCAATGATAAAAATACCGTTGCGTTCTGCAAAAATATAACGCTTCATTTTAGGATTCCAGCGTTTGGTTTCATGACCAAAATGAACGCCAGCTTCCAGTAGTTGTTTCATTCCAAGATATGACATAGATCCTCCAGGGCGAGACGTTGAGTGAAAAGTAAAATTGTGTTGGCTTTTTGGCTTTGCCTAGACATCTCGCTGCTAGACAAACAGGCAAACGCTTCAGTATACGCAAGTCTCTGGCGCTTTATCAAGCCTTGCGCAACATCCTGTCTGGCTCGAGTTGTTAAGTATTCAGGATTCAATCATTAAACTTAAGATTAAGATATCTTAACAATTTCAGCGGAAGGTCTTAAGCAGTCCTGTGTTATTAATGGAAAATACGTTTTTGACCGCAATTAAGTACAGTAATCGTTTAAAGGTAGTTATTAAGTGGAGCACAGAAAAACAGTCATCATAGTTATCGCCCTTTTCCTCGGACTTTCCGTCAGTCTTGCCCAGCCTTGCGGCAAGCTGAATCGCCAGATTATTTTTACCAGCCTTGACTGGCCAAGCGCTCAGCTCAACAATGCTATCGCTCGCTACATCTTTGAGGTGGGTTTTTACTGTGATACTGCAGAAGTATCAGGCTCGGCGTTGCCGCTTACTCAGCAGCTAGCCATTGGAACGGTTGATATAAGCATGGAAGTCTGGGTCGATAATGCGCCAAAAGTCTATTTTGAAGGGGTTCAAAATGGCACCGTGGTCCAGCTTAGTGAGGTCTTGCAGGGCCTCGAGGGTTTCTTTGTACCCAGGTATGTTATTTATGGTGATGCCATGAGGGGCATTAAAGCCATGGCGCCCGCCCTTGATGAAGTGACTGACCTGGTGAACTATGCTGGCGTGTTTGCAACGGCAAGTTCCGCGCAAAAAGGCGTCTTTCATAACTGTGTTGTTGGCTGGAAATGTGAATACATCAATGACTATAAGCTCGAGGCCTATGGTCTTAAACCCTACTTTATAAATTATAAGATGGAAAGTGGTCTGGACTTAGAAGAAGCTATTGCCGAGTCTTATGAAAAAGGGGTTCCCTTTCTGACTTACTACTGGACACCTACCTGGATTTTAGGTGAATATGACATGATTCAGCTTAAAGAACCAGCCTTTGATGAGGGTGTCTGGAAACGAATGAAAGAGTCGTTGGAAAAGCAAGATGGTAGTGCGCCAAAGCAGGCCGTCGCCTATCCTGAAAAGACCGTTTATATTGCAATTACAAAAGAAATGTATGACTCTTTACCTCCCGAGCTGATAAGTTTTCTGCAAAATTATCATCTGGAAGATGAAATCATAAGCCATTACCTGGCTAAAATGCATAATGAGAAACCTGACCAGTCGGTGCTTGCCAAGACCTTTTTAAAAGAGCAGGAAAAACTATGGACTCCTTGGCTGCCGCCAGACATTGTTCATAGGATTCAAAATTCTTACAGGTAAGTCGGCTTAAACAGGTTTTAGTTTCACTTAAAACTTAACAGTACTTCAAGACAGCGTTGTTGGAAATCAAAGGTCAGTTTTTATAGGATTTGACTTAGACAGAGATTTTCTATTGACCATAGATAAGCTTATGTAGTTTTCAGCCATCCAGTTCTTGTTTGGGTACTTTGAGTGAGAAAAACACATAAATGTTTGGGTTCTACAACCCTTACCCTGAAAAGAAAACAGCTTGTTAGCAAAATGGTAGCCTTTTAGCGTGATTGACCGATACTCGACCCCTGAAATGACGGCCCTTTGGGCTGAAGCAAATAAGTACCGAACCTGGCTCGAGCTTGAACTCGCTGCTACCGAAGCCTGGGAAGAACTGGCTGAAGTACCTGAAGGTACAAGCACTCGAATTCGTGAGGCAATGCAGGGTCAAGAGCTGGATGATGCGTTTGCCGCCCGCGTGGCTGAAATTGAAGCCGTAACCAAACATGACATAGTTGCCTTTACGAGGGCTCTTACCGAACGTATTGGTGATGATGCCAAATATATCCACTTGGGCCTCACCAGTACCGATGTCGTTGATTCATCTCAAAATCTCATTTTTCGTGAGGCGCTAAGTCTGCTTATTGCCGATGGGCAGGCGCTTCTGGAAGCTTTAAAAGAAAAGGCTGTAACTTATAAGCATACGCCCTGCATTGGTCGCACCCACGGAATACACGCTGAACCGATGACCTTTGGTCTTAAATTTCTCAATTTCTATGCGGCTTTAGAAAGAGATATAGCAAGGCTCGAGCGTGCCAGAGAGAGTATTAGTGTCATTATGCTGTCAGGGTCGGTGGGTACTTATGCCCATATTCCTCCCGAGATAGAGGAGAGGGTAGCCCTTTCACTTAACATGCAGGTGGATAAAGTGACGAACCAGACGGTTGCTCGAGACCGCCACGCCGAAGTGCTGAGTGCCATTGCTATTTTAGGAACAACACTCGAGCGTATTGCAGTTGAGGTGCGGCATTTGCAAAGAACGGAAGTTCGGGAAGCGCAGGAAGGATTTTCTAAAGGCCAGACAGGCAGTTCTTCAATGCCACATAAAAAGAACCCGATTTCGACTGAAAATATTACTGGGGCTGCCAGACTATTGCGCAGTAATTTGCAAGCTGCTTTAGAAAATGTCTGCCTCTGGCATGAGCGTGATATAAGTCACTCTTCAGTTGAGCGAATTATATTGCCTGACAGCACCACACTCGCCAGTTATGCCACCAGACGTATGACCACTGTGGTTAAAAACCTGATTGTTTACCCTGAAAATATGCAGCGCAATCTGGACGCGCTTCATGGCCTCGTCTTTTCGCAGCGGGTTTTGCATAAACTCATCGATAAAGGCATGATGCGTGAAGCGGCGTATGACCTGGTGCAGCGAAACAGTCTAAAAAGCTGGGAAGATGCTACACCTCTAAAAGCACTAATTGCCAAAGATGAAGCTAATCCACTAAGCAAGGAAGAGCTCGAGGCGGCATTTGATCAGGCATGGTATTTGAGGTATGTCGATGACATCTATGCCAGATTCAACCTTTAGAGAAACACTTCAATCTGCAAATCTAAACCTTCTGCTTGATGCCAATCTCAATGATTTATACCGGGCTTTTGCGATACCTCAGGCCTGGCGTCCGCTGGCAAAGTGGATTTTTCTCGTGCCCGCTAGACGGCTTGCCCAACGACTGATACGTTTTGACAATGACATTGCTCGCGTTGGTCTAAAGGAGGCGGCAAAATCGTTCTTGGTTTATTTGGGAACCGAGGTAAAGATTGAGGGATCTGTGCTTCAAAATTCAGGCCCCCTGATTCTGGCTATAAATCATCCGGGGTTAGCAGATATTTTGGCGGTTCTTGGCTTTCTGGACAGGGCAGATATCAAAATAATTGCGGCTGAGCGGCCATTGTTGCGGGCATTGCCCAATCTTGCTCAGAGCCTCATTTTCTTAACCGAGGCTTCTCAGCTTAGACCAAGCAATATTCGCGAAGCCAAAAGGCATCTCGAGCAAAAGGGCTGTATCCTTTTGTTTCCGAAGGGGGCTATAGAACCTGACCCTCTTCTTCATCCTCGAGACGCTATGGACTGCGTAACAAAATGGGCATCAAGCCTTGGCATATTCTCAACTCTGCACAGGGAAACCCAGATGCAGGCTGCCATATTGAAAGGGATTAGGCACCCTAAGAGTTTTTCTCATCCGCTGGTCAGGCTAAGGCGCGACCCCAAAGAAAAGGACTGGCTGGCGGCAACCTTACAACTCCTTTTGAAAAGGTATCAGAATCAGGCGATTACACTTAGTCTAAGTCCCGCCTATGATCAGGTTGAAGATGTGCTCGAGGCTGCCAAAGCAATCATTAGGCAAAACGATCATTCATAGCTGGGCTCGAGCCCTTCCGCTAAGTCTTCCTGGTTATTGCTAAAGCTATTATCACCAATATTTGGCGTGGCCCCATCAACAACATAGATGCCGTAGTCATTCGCGGTTAGGCTGTTACTGTTAGCGGTAGCTGTAGTACTTTCTGCCAGCAGGATGCCGTAGGTATTAGTGTTCAATTGGTTTTGTTCTATGCTTGCCGAACTGGTACCTGCAGCTGCAATTCCACTTCTAGGATGCCCTTCAATGAGGTTGTTTCTGGCAAAGCCATCTGAGTTGCCAAGAAAGCCGATGCCTGAGCGGTCATTGTTGCGAAAGGTATTGCCTGTAATGCTGGCATAACTGTTATCTCCCAGGATAATACCAGAGCGGTTCCCTTCAAACGTGCCTCCGCTAATGGTGGCTCGAGCCTGCGTTACCAATCTAATACCAAACTCACCGTTGTTTATAAAACTGTCTGACTCAGAAATAAGCTCTGCTTGATCCGTCAGGTAGATGGCGTCCCCTTCACTGCTTTCTATGAGATTTCCTGTCATGTTTAGTTTTGAATTGCTCTCCAGATAAAGACTGGTCCAGGTCATGTTTTCAGTAAAGGTATTATTGCTTAACGTACCCTCAGCGTTATCAAGAACGCTGATTGCTCCCCCTGTATTCTTGCGAAGGATGTTTTCAGTCAGACTTGCCGTTGCGTCCATTTCCAGAGTGATGGCTGCATATCCGTCTGCACTACCGTTGCCCTCAAAGGTATTCTGGCTAATAAGGGCCCTGGCGGTGTCACTCACCGTCAGCGCGATTCTGGGATTATTTAAAAATTCATTGTTTGTAAAGGTTCCAACTACCGAATCATCCAGGAAAACCGCGTCGCTATCTTCGGTACCATTTGTTTCAAAGAGGTTTGCTGAAGCTTCAACTTCTGCATTTTCATAAACATAGAGGGCATTCGTTTGATTGTTTCTGAACTGATTTTCCTGGATATTTAGAGTTGCAGTGCCGTACGCGGCAACAGCAGCCTGTTCACTGCTGTGGTTTTCAATAACTGAGTTTAAAACAGTAACTGTGCTGTTGCCAAAAGCAGCAATAGCGATGTTGTTTTGGTTAAAGCTCGAGTCCTTTATCTCAAGAACACTATCGCCATCGGCTTGTATGCCTGCCAGGCCATTATTATAAAAGGTTGATGCTGAAATCGTCCCCTGTGCGTTGCCAAAAAGATAGATGGCGTCGCCGTACCAAATAGCATCTTCGTCTTCTGGTTCTATAAATTTGGCCCCAGAAAAGCTGCAATTTTCAAAATGAAAACTGCCCGCCCCAAGATTAAAAATGTCACCGCTTTGCTCTCCGGTGTAAACGAAGCCAAGGTTTTCAAAATGGAGGTCAATTGCTTCTTCACCTGTTAGTGAACTAGGGCCAGCGAGAAAGCTTATCTGGGTTGTTTCGGGACTTTCGCCAACAAGCTTTAAAGACTGGCTGAGAGTCAGGGCGCTGGCTAGTTCGTAGTTACCAGCAGCGAGCTGATAGTCGCCCCCTAGGAGCAGTGCGTTGCTAAGCTCTGCGTTGGTCCTAATCATCGTTTGGGCAGTAGCTACAGAAAACAGCAGAACTAAAAGGATAGGAATTTGGTAGATGCGTTTCATTGGTCACCTCACATGTGATTCCCTTTAGTATGAGGTTTAGGCGTTGCAACAGCGTTGCAATTGGTTCAGGGCAATTGGTTGGCTGCCACGGCTCAAAGACGGGAAATTTTGCTATAATAAATTCTTGCCCTGGGGGCGACCTGGTTTTGACGGGATACACTTAGGGCAAGGTTGCGCGTCGCGGGTTTCCCTGGCCGCGTTATCAAGGGATAAGCCTTTAAATGGCGTTAATAACAACAGTAGCTACGGCTACGCAATGGCTGCCTAATAAACGCAGCTTGCTCGCCTGAAACCTCGCTTGTGGTTCGCTGGTTTGAGCATCATTAAAACAAGCTAGCTGAAAGTCTCGAGCGTTGGACTGATGCGAAACCCAAAGACGTTTAAGCCTCAGATTTAAGCGAGTCAACTAGCTTGCCTGAGGCCGACAATAGATAGCTGACTACACGCGTAGACGCCTGTCTGATGGTATTTCGGACGCGGGTTCGACTCCCGCCGCCTCCACCAAAAGAGCTCGAGACCAGTGCTCGAGCTTTTACTTTTATCTGCCTGCTAGCTCTTTAGAAGCGTTTGTGCAACGAGCCTTTTTCTTTGCAAATACCGCTGCTTTACTGATATAACTGGTAAAGAATAACAGTGCCAGGTTTTTGGCATTTGAAAGGGCGAGGGCTAATGTGAAGCTGTGTACTTTGTACAGGACACTAATTTCCGCTTTGGGACGGCAAATATCTTTGCCATGTCTCCATTTACATGGTACACTCAAAACAAGTAAACTACCCTACTTAGGAGGAAAGTGCAGTGGCTGAAGTCATCCTTGATCATGTTTACAAGCGCTTTGGTAATGTCACAGCGGTTAAAGACTTTAATTTACATATTAAAGACGAAGAATTTATGGTTTTTGTGGGACCTTCGGGGTGCGGTAAAACAACCACCCTGCGTATGATTGCAGGTCTCGAAGAAATCAGTGATGGTACCTTAAAGATTGGTGACCGCGTGGTGAATGATGTGCCACCCAAAGATCGCGACATTGCGATGGTTTTCCAAAACTATGCCCTGTACCCTCATATGAATGTTTATCAGAACATGTCCTTTGGTCTGCGCCTGAGACGTACGCCAAAAGATGAGATTGATAGACGTGTTCGTGAAGCAGCGCAGATTCTGCAAATTGAGCACTTACTCGAGCGTCGTCCCAGAGAGCTGTCAGGTGGGCAGCGTCAGCGGGTTGCGCTGGGTCGTGCCATTGTCCGTGAACCAAAAGTCTTCCTTATGGATGAGCCGCTCTCAAACCTTGATGCCAAGTTACGTGTAGAAATGCGCGCTTCAATCAGCAAGCTTCACCGTCGTCTTGGTGTTACCACTATTTACGTAACCCACGATCAGGTTGAAGCTATGACCATGGGTTCGCGTATTGTTGTGATGAAAGATGGTGTCATTCAGCAAGTCGATACCCCTATTAACCTCTATGACAAACCTGTTAACAAGTTTGTTGGTGGCTTTATGGGTTCACCTGCCATGAACTTCCTTGTTGGTACAGTCGATGGTGGTGGCATCAAGAGCAGCTCGTTTAATGTCACGCCTGATGCTGAACTTAAAAGCAAACTTCAGGGTTACAATGGCAAAAAGGTTTATCTGGGTATTCGCCCTGAAAACCTCCACCTTGCTAATGGTGCTGCCAGTGGCAATGCAATTAAAGCAACCATTGAAGTGGTTGAGCCTTTGGGTGCAGAAACCATTATTATTGCCTCAGTGGAAGGCGATCAAAGCCTTGTTGCTCGCCTTGGTGCCCACGAGGGTGTCAAAGCTGGTGACCAAGTGGAATTGGTTGCTGACCCTGATAAAGTGCAAGCTTTTGACCTGGATAGCGAAGCCAACATTCGTTTTTCCTAAGCCTTTTTAAGCAAAAATAGCGCCCCAAACTGGGGCGTTTTTTTATGGAAAGTTTAGTCTGAAATTATGGTAGTTTTACCCTTATGAATTATCTCTGCTTAGCTGCTGGCAAAGGTACCCGCTTTGGGAGGCTTGGTAGCTATTTGCAAAAGTGTATGTATCCAGTTGGTCTTAGACCGTTTCTGGAACTAAGTTTGAGGAATCTACTCAGGTCTGATGGTATTAACATTCAACGTGACCACTTAACTTTGGTTGTTGGGCATCATGCTGAGCAAATAAAGAGCTACTTTGGTAGCAATTATGAAGGCTTGGCCATTACTTACCTTTTTCAGGCTGAGCA
The DNA here is from genome assembly GCA_020431825.1 of Trueperaceae bacterium. Lineage (GTDB taxonomy): Bacteria > Deinococcota > Deinococci > Deinococcales > Trueperaceae > JAHEBB01. The sequence continues at coordinate 9,640 of JAGQHN010000072.1, forward strand.
GCTTGGTACGGGCCATGCCCTTTATTTAGCCTACGAACATTTAAATCAACAAGACCCCCTTATTGCCTGGCTTGCCGACATGTATGTCAGCCCCCAGCTCTTTACAGAAATTCAGACTCATGCTTTTGACAATGTTCAAACTATTGGCCCTGGGGAAGTCGGAGAAAAGGCAGACTTAAAAGTAACAACTAGAGGCGACAGGATAGTCAAAGCCTGGCAGGGAGATGAGTCTCTTTATGATATCGGCTTATGGAAACTTTCACCTGAAGTTCTTGCACTCATGATGACTGAGCGCCACGGTGAGTACCGTATGGTGCCAAATTTACAGTACGCTATTGACCAGGGACATGATCTTGGTTATATAAAAACCGATGATTGGCTGCACCTTGGAGGCACGTTGCCAAGTCCAGAGGAGAATGTTTTGAATGTTGTGCAAAAGATACTAAGACTCGAGGCTACCTATGATCATAACTAAAACACCCCTGCGTATTCCTTTGGCGGGTGGCTTATCTGATATTAAACTTTTTGCAGAACCTTTTGGGGGGGCAACCGTAAGTAGCACGATCAATAAATTTACTTATGTAAATCTAAAAGAAAACCTGGGAGGCTATTTCAGGCTGCGCTATCAGGATGTTCAGGAAAAAGTTAGTGAACTCGAGCATATTAAACATGATCTGATTCGTGAGGCGATTCGGCTAATGGGCTTAGAAAATGAGCCTCTTGACATAGTCATTATGTCGGATTTGGCAGGGGAGAGCGGTTTAGGTACGTCAGGCTCGGTTACAGTGAGTCTGCTAAATGCCATGCACCGCTATAAAGGTGAGCATGTTTCAAAGCAGCAACTTCTTGAAGAAGCCAGCCATATTGAGGTTGATATTTTAGAAGGGGCCAGTGGCTATCATGACCCCTCTATTTGTGCGCTTGGGGGATTAAAACTTATTGAGTATGGCAAGGGAAGCATCGTTGGTAGAGATATTCCTTTAAGCACAACCATGCGCCAGCGGTTCCAGGACTCCCTGCTGTTTTTTTATGGTGGAAGACATCATAAAAGTAAACCTTCTCTTGATTTGCTGAGTGGCAATATTGAACGGGCAATTCCCACCTTAAAGACCATTAAGGGACTGGCGTACGAACTCGAGCAGGCCTTTTTAAGCGAAGATCTTGCTCAGGTTGCTTGTCTGATCGGGGAGATGCAAAACCAAAAGCAGCAGCTTCCGGGAAAATTTCTAGATGACTATGTGCTGGACATAACCAAACGTGTTAGGGACTTAGGTGCCTATGCCCAGCTTCCTGGAGGGAAAATCAGCGCTTTTGTGATTGTCTGCTGTCCCAACAAGGAACATGATGCTGTGAGGGAGGCACTCAAAGATTTAACCGAAGTCAAGCTCGAGCTGGAAACAGAAGGCGCAAAAGCACTGGAAATTTGAGGGTGAGCTAACTATTCAGGAAGGGTGATTTTTGTTGGGGTATGGGTTGTTGGCATCTGGTAGCCCAGTAGTATTTCGCTGAGTGCCCCTAAATTGCTGCTACGAAAGCCGTAAGTTGCAAGAAATGCATTTGGGGTTTTGCTAAGATATTTCAGAATATCAGGATTGCCGAGGGCTATTACAATGATTGGTTTCCCAGTTGCAATCAAGCTATCGTAAAGCTTTGTTAGCTGTTGGTCAAAAGTTCCTTGCCAGAAGAAAAGTCCTAAAATAACTATGTCTGACTGTTCAGCTGCCATCACAGCTTCAGATATTTTTTGCTCATCCGGGTTCTTATCAAAAGTAACTGGACTGACATTTAACCCGCCCTGAGTAAGGACATCAGCTACACGTGGTTCTTCCCCGTATTGCCGGATTATTGGGCTTATAACGGCAATTTTCTGCGTTAGAGTTAGCGGCAAAATGCCATCATTCAGGACTAGGGAGGTGCCTGCTCGAGCAATGGTTTGGGCAAGTTCCTGGTGTTTCTGATAATCAGGCAGAGCTACAGTTTCTGCATGACTGGGGAACTGCGCGGTAAGTCGCTCTATGCGTTTTATAGACTCTGCTAATCTTTGCTCACTTATCCGACCTGAACTAACTGCATCCTGCAAAGCCTGATAGATCTCACGTTGTTGTTCGGGTTTATAGCTCACTAAAAGTAAATCTACGCCAGCCTCAACTGCTAGAACCGCGGCTTCTCCTGGCGAGTAATGCCCGGTAAGCGCCTGCATATCGAGGTAATCACTGATAATCACACCCTGATAACCCCACTCATTTCTCAGAAGATTGGTGAGTATAAGGGGTGACAGGGTGGCGGGTCGCTTGCTGTCAAGGCTCGAGTAAACCACATGCGCGCTCATGAAAGCAGGTAGATCGAGAAGGTTTCGGAAAGGTAGCATATCTACCTGCTTTAATGTTTCAACACTCGAGTCCACACGTGGCAACACCAGATGAGAATCACTCAGGGTGTTGCCGTGTCCAGGAAAATGTTTGGCGACGGGAGCAAGACCTGCCGACTCGAGCCCCTGACTGAAAGCAAGCGCAAATTCTTTAACCACTTCAGGTTTATCACTGAAACTGCGTATGCCAATAATGGGGTTGTCGGGATTGCTATTGACATCGGCAACGGGGGCAAAGTCCATAGTTATGCCCAGATAGGCAAGCTCTTGACCTATAGCACGTCCCTGTGCCCTGGCCAATTCAAGATTCTGGGTAGCTGCAAGCATCATATTGCCAGGAAAGCGGGTGGCGTTATCGACCTGATAGGCGTTAAAAGGGCCCCCTTCCTGATCGATGCCATAGATAAGAGGATAGTCAGAGGTTTGCTCGAGTTGCATGGTTAGGCTTCTAAGCGAGGCACTGGAGGGAATGTCATCTACGTAAAATAGAAAACCTGAAGGGTGATAGCGCTCGAGTAATTCCTGGGGTGGACTTATCGTAGTGTCAAAGGCCAGAAGCATAAGTCGACCAACGTCAGAAGTTTGTGCCTGGGCAATATATCCTGGCAGAAAAAGCAAAAAGAGATAGATAAGGGCATGAAAAAAGTTTCTAGGTGGTGGCTTACTTGCGACGGATAGTGATTGCTTTGTTGCCCGGTAAAAACTGAGCC
>JAGQHN010000072.1:12817-25521 GCA_020431825.1 Trueperaceae bacterium
AATAACCAGTCTCCACAACATATCACCTGTCATTAATCAGGATGATACCACCATCATTTTGGGGATAATACCACCACAAAAGTTTTCGAGGTCATTACTATTGAGCATGGAGCCTATTTGCTTGAATAGTTAGAGCCAGTCACTTGGTTTAACTATACAGATTTATAGGCAGATATAGGCAGAGGATTGAAAGCGTAAAGTTATAAGTGTTTTATGATCCAGCTTTTATAGTCAAGAATCTAAGAAATTTCACACTTTTTTCATAAAACTCTTTTTGGGGCTCAGAAGCTAAATCTTCCACGTAAGAGAGAGCATGCTGCCTGCTATCATATTTGGAGTATGTCATCAAAGCAGCAACCGCTTGTTCTTATTGCCATGAGTACTGAGGCAAGAGCCAAAGCATTTGTACCGGCGGTCGCTGAACTTTCACTCGAGGCCATGACCCTTGCGGATGTCGAATCCCTTCTTTACCACACCAGAGGGTCGATACCTGCTGCGATTGTTATAGAGCATGCACTTCTAGGGACAGTTTCACAACTGGACCTCATTAGCTTGTTGCGGCGGCGTAAGCCCCTTACCGATGTGCCCATTATCTGTATAGGTCCAAAGAGTCCGCAAATTTATGCCGAGGTCCTTAAGTCTGGTGCCGATAACTATATCGAGTTGCCAACGCATCCCAAAGTGGTAACGGCCAGTTTGAGTCGTTTGCTCGAGCGTCGGCAGATGGAAAGAGCAATGCGAGAAACGCTGGTTCAGCTTAGAGAGGTAGAACAAGCCTACAAAGAATCAGAGCGGATGAAAGATGACCTGACCCACATGCTGGTGCACGACCTGAAAAGCCCCATTTCCAGTGTGATGGGCCTGCTTGATCACAGTGTGGATTTGTTAAAAAGCAATTCGGAGCTCGAGACCACCGTTGAACTTCTCAGCTTGGCCCGTTCCGAGTCACAGCATTTGTTAAATCTTGTCGCCAATATTCTTGACGTAAGAAGGATGAAAGAGGGCCATATGCCCTACAGTCCTCAGCAGGTTGCTGATCTTAATGCGCTGGCAAAACTTTCCTTGCAGGATGTAAGTGGTACGCCTCGAGAGCGTAATTTTAGCTTCCTTATCAGACCTGAAGCCGAGTCGCTGATGGCAGACCCTGATTTGCTCAGACGAATCCTTGCCAATCTTTTTGCCAATGCCATCAAGCACACCCGGCGTGGCGGCTATATTGATTTTCGCGCCTGGCGTCAGGAAGATGTTTTTGTGCTCAGTGTCCGTGATGATGGTGAAGGCATCCCGGAGCAGGATCAAAAACGCATCTTTAATGCCTTTGAACAGTCACGGCATACCATTCATGACCGTTATGACACGGGCATGGGTCTAACCTTTTGTAAGCTGGCCGTCGAAAAGCATGGCGGTAAGATCTGGGTTGAGTCCAAAGTGGGAAGAGGGAGTACCTTTTACTTTACCTTACCCAGCGAAATTGCCATAGAAAGCATGTCTGAAGCTATCGGAGACGCGACTGATAAAATTACCGCGTGAAGCCTAGCTGGACTTTTGAAACCAAATTCTGGAAATTTGGTTATAGCTTAGTTGCAGGTATAGATGAAGCCGGGCGTGGAGCGCTGGCAGGTCCGGTGGTGGCAGCCGCAGTTATTTTGCCCTATAAAACTTATCCTTTTCGAGATTCCAAAACCTTGTCTGCAAAACAGCGTAGGGAAATGGCTGCAACGATAAAAAGGGAAGCTGTGGCATGGTCACTTGGTCAGGCAAGTCCAGAAGAAATTGATCGGCTTAATATTTTGCAGGCAACGCATCTGGCTGCCAGGCGGGCACTCGAGGGCCTCGAGCCTAAGCCTGAAGCACTCATAACAGATTATTTGAAACTCCAGGTAGCTCAGCCCCTTCTAGCACCTGCAAAGGCCGACAATTTAAGTTTTCAGGTTGCAGCCGCGAGCATCCTGGCAAAGACCACGCGAGATGGTCTTATGGAGGAATATGCAGAAAGCTATCGTGATTACGATTTTGCCTCAAACAAGGGTTATGGTTCGTCCAGTCATTTAAAGGCCCTGTCACAAAAAGGAGCCTGTCCCATTCACCGCAGGAGTTTTAAGCCTGTAATGCAGGGGCGTTTGTTTCTCGAGCCCTAGTTTTTGTTAACGGAACAAAGCAGAGAAAAATCCGATTCAAGCTGTCTTTTAAGCAATGCTACATAGCTCTGTCCTACCAGGAGGAGACTGCGTAGTGAACTATGTCATGCTTAGAACCTTCGTTCCCTGTGGTTCAAAATCTAGGATTAAACGCGTTAGACTAAAGCTTAAGACGCAATTTAGCAGGATTGAATAGAGCTAGATAGCGTCTTATTTCAAAGGAGTTTTCATGCCTCAGTGCATTGCTGTTAAGTTTTCAAATGGACCAAAATTACACAACATTCAGGTCGAGACTGACCTTTACCCGGAGGTAAATCAGCCTTGCGTTGTGAGTACCCGAAGAGGGCTCGAGTTAGCCACCATTCGCGGCGGAATAACTGAAGATGCCAAGACCATAGGCTATCTGGTGCGCCTAGCTACGCCAGAAGATCTGGCGCAAACTGAGAAGTTGCGTGAAAGAGCTGATGAGCTTAAGTGGTTTCTTAAGGCCAAAGTACGCGAACGCTACTCGAAAACCAAAATTATTGCGCTCGAGTTTAACCTCGATGAGAGCTTGCTGGTAGTTAGTTATACCAGCGAAGAGCAGCTATCTCTGCGCTACCTGATTCAAGAATTGAGTCATCACACCGCTGCGCGCATTGAATTTGTCAATATTGGTCCAAGGGACCAGACAAGGCTGCTTGGAGCGATTGGCGTTTGTGGTGACGGGGCTTGCAGTGCCACCTGGTTACAGAGCTTTAGCGCCGTGGGAATTCGTATGGCGAGAGATCAGCAGTTGCCCTTAAACCCTGAGAAAATAAGTGGACCCTGTGGCAGACTTATGTGCTGTTTGCAGTTTGAACATGAAATGTACGAAGAACTCTTGGCGACCATGCCTCGTAAGGGCTCGAGGGCTTGCCACGAAGCTACCGGAACCTGTGGACGAATAAACAAACTGTTCCCCCTAAAGGGTACTGTTGAAATGTATACAGATGAAGGTGGGCTTAGTGAATTTCCAGCTTCTGAACTGCGAAGCGCAGATAGGAAAAACTAGATCATATAAAGTTTCAGAACTTAGTTCTCTGAGAGTAAACAATTCATCGTAGTTTTCTTCCGAGGTGATTATTTGGAGAACAAGAGCAATGAACTTACTAAACTATGTGTGGAGTGCGAAAGTCTTTACTACCAGGCTAAATCAAAGATGACCGAGCTTTGTCCTGAATGCGCCCATTATTTGTATGGATATGAGAATTGTAGCCATACATTTGAAAATGGGCGTTGTGTCAAATGTTTCTGGGATGGTTCTGTGTCTGACTATGTACAATCCCTGAAACGGTTTAGCTGACTTGGGCTGCCTAAAATGTGATGAAGTATTATAGCAATAAAAATTTTGTAAAAACAAAATCGTGAAAATAATCACTTAACATTGTAAAAATGACACCGTGGGCAGAGACCATCAAAAAACAAAACTTTTGGTAGCATGAAGCGTGGCCATTTATCAACAAGCTCGACCTCTAACTTTTGATCAAGTAATTGGCCAGGAGCACGTAAAATCGGTACTCGTTGCTGCGCTTAGTCGCGGGAGAATTGGACATGCCTATCTTTTTTCTGGACCAAGAGGGGTGGGCAAGACGACAACCGCACGACTTTTGGCGATGGCGGTTAATTGTGAGAAAGCCGAACTCGAGCTACGCCCTTGTGGTGTTTGTGAGAGTTGTCAGCTGATCCGCAAGGGAAATCACCCGGACGTTACCGAGCTTGATGCTGCCAGCAATAACTCCGTAGAAGACATTCGGGACTTAAGAGAAAAGGTGCGCCTTGCTTCTATGCGAGGGGGTAGCCGGGTCTGGGTGCTGGACGAAGCGCACATGCTGAGCCGCGCCGCTTCAAACGCTCTGCTTAAAACCCTTGAGGAACCCCCAGAAAACCTTGTTTTCATTCTGGCGACGACCGAGCCAGAGAAACTGCCCCCAACGATTTTATCTCGTTGTCAGCATTTTCGTTTTCGGCGACTGAGTGAGCAGGAAATTAAATCGAAGTTGTCTAGACTCTGTGAACAAGCCGGAGTTGAAGCTGATGAAGAGGCGCTGCAGCTTGTTGCTCGAGCTGCAGATGGAGCCATGCGTGACGGTGAAAGTTTGCTCGAGCGCCTTTTGGCCTCGGGTGAGAAGATCAGTCGTGAAAAGGCTGAAGAGGCCCTTGGTCTGCCACCGCAGGATCAAATGCGGAAATTGGCGGGTTTTGTGGCAGCTAAGGATATGGCGTCGGTATTTGCCCTCACTAATGATCTTTATTTTGCGGGGTTTGCGCCGAGCAGTCTTGCCGAGCATTTGACCAAAACAATTCGAGATGCCCTTGCGGCTCAGGTTTTAGGAGATGAGGATTTCTCGCTGGCTTTAGAAACCGATGATCTGCTTCGTTTGATTCACGCCCTCGATGATGAAAAAGAACGTTTTGCCAAGCGGGATAACCTGTTTTCGCTCGAGGTTTGCTTGATAAAGGCGATTAATGCCGTGAGCCAAAATAGGCCCGGCGAAGCGGTGGTTATGGCTGCGGTAGCTGAAACAAGCCAGGTAGCGGTAAAAAGCTCGAGCAATGCCCTCCCGGACTTTGATCCTTTTGCTAAGACCCCAGCAAAACCTCGGCAAAGTGCTGAAGACAGAGCGCCTTTGATGGTGGCGGAAAGTGAGTCACTATCGGTTAGCTGGCACAAAATCAAGAAGGCGGCAGATCCTAAACTTAAGGCTTTTTTAACCCCAGCGCGTGAAGAAATAGAGGGGAAAACAATCAGGCTTATTTTTGAGGAGCGCTACAAATTTCATTTTGGTCAGCTTAAAAACAATCTGGATAGCCTTGTGGAGCTTGTGGCAAATTTGTACGGCTCTGGCTTTGAGATAGTGCTGGACGGCCCGGGAGGTTCGGTAAGAAAAAAGACCTGAGGGGGACAAGCGGCGCCCCAGTGGACACACCAAAAGCAAAACCTGAGCTCGAGTCAAGATCAGCCATAAATCCCGAAAAGTCTATGAGGCAAGCACCCGTAAGCCTCGAGCCTGAAGAAGAACCAGAGCTTGTAACCCCTAGTGTACAAACGGCGGTAGTAAAAAAAGCAAAGCCAGTAGTGGCAGAGGTTAAAGAGGCTCAGGTAAAACCTGCAGATAAAACCGTACGCGAGGAGCAATTTGTTGAAGAAGAGTTGCCTCCGGGCTTTTGGGAAGACGACGGTTACCAGCCAGAGAGTTCAGAACTGGTCGACGTGGCGTTTTCCCAAGAAAGCTTTGAAACTGCTACAGCTTCAGTGACGGTTGAGGATAGGTCAACTACTAAACATCTTGAAGTCAGTGAGCCCGGTGAGGAAGAGGGTGTTGGTCAGGACCACTTATTTTCAACATTGCAGACCCTTTTTCCTGGCAGGATCATTCGGGTTGAAGCAGCAAAAGATAGCCCAGGCGATGTTGATGATGACGTCGGTGAGATAGAAGCTCTCTTCGATGAAAATCTTAATGCCTAGGAATTTGCCTGCATAAAGCAGCTGGAGGATTATTAACGGACTCCCCTTTCTTGTGCGGGGTATTTCTTTTGAGGTGGTGAATCATCCTGACAGCTAGACAACTAGACCTAATGTGTGCCATGCTTTCCAGTATTCTCTTTTTTATGTCCCCAGCTATTTTTGGCAGTTTGCTCCTCACTCTTTTGTAAGAGACAAGACTCTTGTAGACTAGGTATATGTCCAAATCAAAGAAGCAAAAACAGGCAGAGCTAAAAGCTCAACAGGAGGCGCGTCAGATTACGCCAGCCAAATTGCTACGCCTTGCGCTAAAAAGTATGGGATTTGCCATTGTCGTAGCTGTTGTGGTTATTGGACTAAATTTGCTAGGCGTACCTGCTCTTGGTAATACCTGGGTACAACTTGGCATTATGTTTGTGGTTTATCTGGTCGCCTATCCCTTTCTGATGAGCGAATTTCGGCCCAGGGTGAACAAGAAATAGATGGATCAACCTTGACCAGCGAACGGCGCGAGCGACTCGAGCGTTCTGAAAAACCTCCTGAGATTAAGCAGGGCAGTCTTTACCAAAGAATTATGCTGGCTCGGTTCTGGTTGCCAGCCACCATTGTTGGCGTGGTGCTGGTTCATCAGCTAAGCATTGTTCCCCTCGGGGGTCCCCGCTGGGAGTTCTGGTCGGTGCTTTTGTTCTACAGTATATTAGGGCCATTTGTAACCTTTTTGACCCTGACCTGGATTGCTTCGGAAGTGAGGCAACGTGAAGCTGCTCAGAACGAATTTCAGCGACTATTCATTGAGTTAAAAGCCAGTCACGCCTTGCTCGGGCAAATTCAAAATGTTACTGAGCAGTTTGTCTCTGCGCCTGACCTCGAGACCTCACTCTCGGCTGCCAGTGAAGGGATAACTCGAGTTACAGGTGCGCTGGGGGCAGCTATTTTTCTCACCACAGGTGGCGTGAGTATCACCCAAAGCTATGATCTTGATGAGGCCTTTACTATAGACGCGGCCAAGCGGGATAGACGGTTCAGCCTTGGAGAAACACTCGAGGCAACGACAACTATTGACGGTAACGTTTATAGCGTACTTACCGCGCCGCTAACACAATTAGGTCGGATTGGTGGGAGTGTACATGTTTATTTCAGCCAAACGCCAAGTAGTGAACAGCGCGAAAGTTTTAGTATTTTGTCTGCCGAATTCTCGGCTGCTGCTGAGGCGGCCAGTAGCCGAATGCGTGACCTTCTGACCCTGGTTGAAGTTGATAGAAGCATAAAGGCAGAAGGAAATCTGGAGCGCCTATTAGCCACCTTGTTAGAGCGCATGATGAGCCGAACCGATGCCCTCGTTGGCGGCGTTTATCTTGCTGATGAAACCAGACAGCTTCGTCTGCAAGTGGCAAAAGGCTTATCTCAGGTTCACAGTTACAGACCCCTTAGCTCTGATGATGGTTTTGTAGGTGAGGTAGCCTCAAAAGCTGAGCCGCAAATTGCCTCTCATCTTGACCCGGTAGACCGGATAGGACCCATTTTAGAACGAGCAGCGAGTGCGGTTGCTTTACCCCTGCTATCAGAGAGAGAACTTCTGGGAGTGGTGGTACTGGCTCACGCCCACCCCATGCATTTCGAGCTAAAAAGCTTGCCCTTTTTGAATCTGGTTGCTGGTCAGGTCAGTCTGGCAGTAAGAAATGCAAGGGCCTATTTACAGTCAGAAGAACTGGCAATTGCTGAAGAGCGGGCGCGCATCGCTCGTGAAATTCATGACGGAATTGCCCAAACGCTGGCCTTTAGTGCTCTGAAGCTTGATCTCGTGTCACGGCTTATGACAAAAGATATGGTTAAGGCTGAACACGAACTGAAGCTTACTAAAGACACTTTAAGAGAAACCATCAAAGAAGTGCGCCGCAGTATTTTTGCTCTTAGACCGATTGAACTCGAGCGCCATGGTTTTGTCGAAACCCTCAAGCAATACTGCCAGGACTATGATCAGCAAAACAACATTCAGGTAGAGCTTGATCTCAGGGATATTCCGCAGCTGAGTACCAAAAGTGAAGCGGTACTGTTTCGCATTTTTCAAGAGGCCATGCACAATGTTGCAAAACATGCCCGGGCTGAGGCCGTCGCTATTAACGTTGGAACAACGGCCGATCAGCAGGCCTTTGTTGAGATAAAGGATAATGGTCTAGGTTTTGATCTAACCAGCGTTACGGGTAAAGTGACCAGTGCGGGTGGTCTGGGTCTAAAACAAATGCAAGAAAGAATAGAAGCCCTCGGCGGCGATTTTCTTATAGAAACTCAAGTGGGAATGGGCACCAGAGTGTTTGCCAGCATTCCTTCCTAGCATTACCAGCGTAATTCATGAAACCATTGTTGCGGCGAAACAGGCACGCCCATGACCCGGATTTCGAAGTGTAAATGAGGGCCGGTGACCAGGCCAGTTGCACCAACTTTACCTATGATTTCCCCCTGGGTAACTTCCTGACCGAGGTCCGTGTCAATTTCGCTCAGGTGCATATAAGCGCTGCAAACCCCCAGTCCGTGATCGATAATTACGGTGTTCCCGTAAAGCTCGAGCGTTTCTGCTAAAGTCACTGTTCCTGAGGCAGTGGCATGTACCAAGGTGCCAGTTTGTCCCCTAAAATCAAGCCCACGGTGATAGCCACTAACTGGTCCATTATTGTAAGAGCGCAAAGTGCCAAAAGGGCTGGAAAAGTCTGGGTTTTCAATGGGGTATTGAAAGCTACCTGACCATTTGCGCGAGGGTGAGAAGCTCGAGCAAGTAGTATTCAGCAGGGCATGCTCGCGGTTAACGATTTCTGGAGCCAGCAGACTGCTGGTTTCGCCAGATAAATTGATATTTTCTCGTTCATAGCTGCCTTCTTGCACCGTGATTGGGTAAAAGAGGTCAGCCTTGTTTTCGCCGGAGTACGTGCTTAAATGCAAATTTGTTGGCCCAGCGCTTTGCAAAACAGGCGTGACCAGTAAAAATTGATAGTCAGTTCCTTTCTGGATTCCAGGAAGCACATTACCTAGATAGCTAAGCTCGAGGGCACCATCTGTTTCCAGCGTTACCGTCAAGATTTGAATTTCACCCTGGACTGTTGTTTTAGGTTCAAACTCGAGAGATAGGAAGGGTGATGGCAGGGGGCTACTCAGGTCAACGATGCTTGGGATAAGGAGTAGCTGACCTACTTCGAGAAGATCAGGATTCGCAAGCTCATTTAGGGTGATTAGATCATTGAGAGAAACTTGATAGGCTCTGGCAATAGCGCTTAAGCTGTCGCCTGCTTTGACCTGATACGTGGACTGAGCTGAAACAACAGATATAAACAATACAAATACAAGCAAACGAAAAACCATAAGTCATCATAGCTGTCATGACTCTGGTTTCGGTGTGAATAAAAAAAGAACCTGCTTTGGGCAGGTCCTTTTTAGCTTATTGGGTCAGATTAATTCATAGAAGGCCGTTGACTTCTTACTTCGCGTCTTATTTTTGGCTCGAGGCCAATCATTAAAAAGAAGTTCTCAAGCGCGTTTTCTTTAGCCTTGACATCAATATATTCATTTTCAGGCGTTCCCGTTACAAAGGGTAGACTCTTATATTCATCAAGCGCTTGTTTAACGGCGTCCGTTGGGCCATTTTTTTCAGCCAAATCGGAAAGTTGTGCATAAATATCTCGTCTTGTTTCTGCGTGCAATTTAAAACGCTCAGGGTCTAGCGTTTCTCCTGCTCGCAAAATGTCTTGCTTAGCGATTTTTCGATAGTGTTTTAATCCCTTTACAATCTCATCTGTACTAAGCACGACTGATACGTCCATGTACGCTCCTTTCTAAACCCGGTGTTTTACCGAATTTACGTCGCAATGTAGATATATTGCTATGGCCTGACGTGATTTAGTATAGCCTAAATTTCTTAAGAAACCGTTAGAAATGGGTACGTTTTGCGTTGTACAAAGGTACTTAAGAACTATGCCAAATACATCTTCTGCCATGGCTAATTTTAACCTACGTTTATTACAAATCTATTACGCTTTTAACTTTTTGAACGGAATGGGGGTGGCCTTTGTTTTTTCTTTAAGCTCGCCTCTGAAGCGTGTTAATTGGTCAAGATCGCTTAAATCGGTTTGATACCCACAAGCCTCGCACTCGAGTTCGGTAAACCCTTCTGCATAATGGTAGGTAATGGTCTTTGTACTTTGACAGTTTGGACAGGTTTCCCCGTCACGACTTCCTTCTGCGTCCCACATAGCTTAAGTTTAGTACGACACGCCATTAAAAGGATGTTAGAAAAGAATATTTCAGCTTTGCTTATGCGCTAAAATCTTTATAAGAAGCAAGAGGAAAAGGATAGTTTAAACTATAGCAGTGCCAGTGCTTCTAAAAACCAAAATATATATGCCAAAGGCCAGATTGCCACTCGTTAAACGAGAGCGCTTGCATGAGAAACTAAGTGCGGGCTTAAGTGGCAAGCTTAGCCTAATTACGGCGTCAGCAGGCTTTGGCAAAACCTCACTTGTAATTGACTGGCTGGCAGCATCTGACAGGAAGCTTGCCTGGCTTTCTTTAGACGCAGCAGATAGTAACCCTGCCAGGTTCTTAACTTATTTGGTGGCTAGTGTGCAGACGGCATCAGAAAATTTTGGCTCGAGCCTGCTGGAAATGGTGCAAGCCGATCAGCTTCCTGCTGGGGACATTCTCATGACTTCCCTGATAAACGACCTTGTTGCACTGAAAAGTCCACTGATTTTGGTGCTTGATGATTATCATCTGATTGAAAACCCAGTTATTGATGAAATGCTTGGGTTTTTGCTCGAGCATCAACCCTCACAACTTCATCTGATTATTACGACCAGACAGGATCCGGCACTGCCCCTCGCTCGCCTGAGGGGCAGAGGTGAATTGACCGAAATACGAGATAATGACTTGCGTTTTAGCCTGGCAGAAGCGCAGAGTTTTCTTAATGAATCCATGAAGCTTAAGCTTTCAGTAGAAGCAATACAGGCTCTGGAAAGCCGAACGGAAGGCTGGATTGCGGGGCTACAGCTGGCAGCTATATCGGTGCAAGGTAGCCAGAATTCTGATGAGTTTATCCGTTCATTCACAGCTAGCCACCGATTTGTTATTGACTATTTGCTTGAGGAAGTCTTGCACCGCCAGCCCCCGGCTGTTCAGCAGTTTTTGCTAAAGACCTCTATTCTCGAGCGTTTTTGTGCCTCACTTTGTGACGCTGTTCAGGCTGAGGAGGCAGTAGAGCCGGGTCACGGTGAAGCTGGTCAGGTTACGCTTGACTATCTGGAGCGTGCCAATCTCTTTCTGGTTCCCTTAGATCATGAACGGAAGTGGTACCGTTATCATCATCTTTTTGCACAGTTATTGCGGCAGCGACTCAGGCAGGATCTGACTGCCAGAGGCCTTTCGCTTGCACCTTTACATCAGCGTGCTAGTCAGTGGTTTGAAGACCATGATTTAGAACTCGAGGCGTTTCATTATGCTACCAAAGCAAATGATATCAGCCGTGCTATCAGATTAATCGAAGGAAAGCCAGTTCCGCTTCATTTTAGGGGAGCAATTGTGGAAATCCGGAACTGGCTAGACAGCCTTGACCGAACCATTCTTGATGACTATCCTGTGCTCTGGACCACCTATGCCTCAGTGACGCTGGTAGCTGAAAAAACTGCAGAAACGGAAGCTATGCTTAGGGCAGCAGAGGCTGCTCTTGGCAAAAAGGAAACTACTGAGGCAACTCGAGACCAGTTGGGTCGCATCGCTGCAATCCGCTCAACCATTGCCGTTTCAAGACGCCAGGTTGAACGTATTATTCAGGAATCAGAGCGCGCTCTGGATTTGCTTCACCCGCATAATCTGGCATTTCGCCTTTCCACTGCCTGGAAACTGGGTTTTGCCTATCAACTTCAGGGCAAACGTCAGGAGGCGCGTCAGGCTTATTTGCAGGTGGTTAAGCTGGGAAAGTCTGCAGGGGACCTGATTTTTTCCTTCCTTGCCAGGGTGGGTCTGGCAAGTTTGGATGTGGCAGATAACCGCCTTCGGTGGGCGGAGCGGTCTTACAAAAAGGTTGCCGAGTTGAGCCAAAACCTGCGCGGTTCAATGGCTTATTTTCAGTCGCAACTTGGTTTGGCGCAGCTTTATTACGAATGGAATGAACTCGAGCAGGCAGAAAAGTTTCTAAATGCTTTGGCATCTCAGGCAGAAATGCCGGATAGTTTTATGGACAGCCATCTTGACTACAAGCTCTTGCAGGTGAGGCTTGAACTTGCCAGAGGTAAAAGTAACTCAGCCACTCAGACCCTTGAGGCAGCAGACCACTATGCCAAAGAGCACCAGCTTCTGCATCGCTTAACAAAGCTTTCAGAAGTCTGGGTGCAGGTTTATTTGCGGGTGGGCGACCTGAATGCGGCTGAAACGCTGCTTCGGCAGTACCCTGTGCCTCTGAGTCAGGTTCGATTGCACCTTGCTAAAGCTGAGGCAGGCAAAGCTACTATGATACTCGAGCCTTTGCTCCAGGATGCACAAGTAAAGAAGCTTAAGGATAAGGAATTGCATTTTCTGGTTTTACTGGCGACAGCCTTGTTGATGCAGGGATTAGTTGACAGGGCTCTTGCAAGCCTTGCTGAAGCTTTTGCGCTCGCCGAACCTGAAGGCTTTATACGAACCTTTGTTGATGAAGGGGCAGCTACGGCAGCCTTACTTAAGCAAGCTATAGCAAAGGGGCTACGGCCTGACTACGCTAAAAAGATACTGTTGGCCTATGCAACAGGTGATACTACTGAAAATCAGCTAGAAGACAGTTCTTTAGAAACCCTGAGTGAGCGTGAACTCGAGGTTCTCAGGCTTATAGCCGAAGGCTTAAGCAACCGGCAGATTGCCGAACGTTTGTACCGGGCTCTAGACACCATAAAGGGCTATAACCGACTCATTTTTGAGAAACTCCAGGTGCGCAACCGTACGGAAGCGGTGGCTCGAGCTCGTGACCTGGGCCTGCTGTAAGTACACTTTTAAGTTACTCCATGGTGAATATGCAGGATGCTTAGTTCGTTTGTCCGTACTCGTTCAACAGACTTGACCCGATGGTA
>JAGQHN010000073.1 GCA_020431825.1 Trueperaceae bacterium
AGCCGATTAATTCGGCTCTTTTTTGCGTTACACTACCTCTTATGAAAAATACACCTATCTGGGAAACCGGGGAGTGGCAGGGTTTACCCGGTCTCACTAAAAATCTTGAGACAGATGTCTGTGTGGTTGGTTTAGGAGGGTCAGGACTTTCCTGTATTCACAGGTTAGTCGAGCTGGGGCAGCAAGTGATTGGTCTTGATGCTGGGATGGTTGCGGGTGGTGCAGCAGGCCGCAATGGCGGCTTTGTCATGGCAGGACTGGCAGCTTTTTATCATGATGCCGTGGCAGAGTTGGGCCGGGAGCGTGCCAGTGCTATTTACCAGGCATCCCTCGAGCAAACCGAAAGAATCCTGACGGAAGCCCCGGAGGTAAGTCAGCAGCCGGGTTCTTTGCGTATAGCCCTATCTCCTGATGAACTTGAAGATTGCAGCCTCGAGGCTGAAGCCTTGCGGACAGACGGGTTTGAGGTAGAAGATTACCATGGACCAGAAGGTCAGGGTTTGTTATTTCTTAAAGGTTCGGTGTTTAACCCTCTAACGCGGTGCCGAACTCTGGCACGCAGGGCCACCGACAAGGGAGCACGGCTGTTTGAAAATAGCCCGGTTGTTGAAGTGGCAGCGCACAAAGTAACAACGGAGCAGGCAGAAATTTACTGTAAGCATGTCATCGTCGCGGTAGATGGACGGCTCGAGCTATTACTACCAGAACTAACAGGTAAGGTGCGAACCGCCCGTCTGCAAATGCTAGGAACAGAACCTACAACAGAAGTGCAGGTGCCTCGTCCGGTTTATTTGCGTTACGGCTACGAGTATTATCAGCAGCTTCCGGGTGGCAGCATTGCCCTGGGTGGGTTTCGCGATAAAGCAAAGGAAAGCGAGTGGACAAAGAATAATGAACCGAGCGAGTTTATCCAGGAGCAGCTCACCGCGTTTTTGCGAAATCATATTGGCGTAACTGCTCCTATTAGTCACCGCTGGGCTGCGTCGGTTAGTTATAGCGAAGGTGTATTGCCCTATTTTGGTGAGGCAAGACCAGGTGTCTGGGCAATGGGGGGCTACTCTGGCACAGGAAATGTAATTGGCGCACTTTGTGGAATTGGCGCGGCGGAAAAACTTATAAAGGGTAGCTCGAGCATTGCAGACTTGTTTCTGCAAGATTAGTTTGGTTTAGACTGTTTTATGGAACTAGACCGCGATCAACTGCAAAAAGATATTCATGAACTGTACAACCGTGAACATGCTGCTTTGGGTGAGGCGGGTACGCGAGACCATCTGGAGCGAGGCAAAGCCTTGGCGCAAGACTACGGTTTGGCAAAGACTTTGCAAGATGGCGGCGTGCTGGTGTTTCCTCATGCGGGCGTAGCGGACTGTGGTTACCAGGTTGCTGCCTGTGTGCATGCAGCACTTGATAGTGGCGCGCCAAGAGTCATTTTCATCAGTGTCTTGCATGCTTTTACCCAGGCGATGGAAGAGGCCAGGCAGGGCGTGGCAGCAGGGCACGCGCCGAGTGATTATCCCTTTTGGGGCATTCAAGGGCCAGGTATTAATGGATGCCAGGAGTGGCAAGGTGACCATGCGCCTATAAGCTGGCGCTATTTTTGGGATGCTGAAATCAAACGTCGGGGTTTAAAAAATCCTCCTGAAATGCTCGAGCGCTTTCCTTATCTTGCTGGCGGAAAACCAGAAGAGTTACCCGGTATGGATGAGCTAAAAGAACTGGCAGAAGATGCCGTTCTTGTTTCTACCGCTGATGCTTTTCATCACGGAATTGGTTATGGCGACAGCCCAGACGTCGCCATGCAACCAGATGATGAGGGTCTGGCAAAGGCAAAGCTAGTACTTGAAGAGGGAATCCGCCTTTTAGAAGCGGGAGATTATTGGGGCTATAATCAGCATTGTGTTTCAGCCAAAAGTGACGCCAGGGATGCGGGTCAGGTGTTTCGCTATCTGCGAGGCCCTCTTAAAGGAGAGGTCATTGACCTCACCTACAGTGACGCATCGGAACTTTACAATGCCCCTCCGCCAACCTGGGTAGCGGCTGCACTTTACGAATGGAAAAAGGCTTAACCAGTTCGGTCCGTAACTGAGTACATATTACAAAAATTCCTAGTACATAATTTTACAACGCCATGCGAATCAACAAATTCCCATGGCGTTTTCGCGGCACTTTGGTAGTAGGGCTGAACCAAATGTGCGAGAAAGGTATAGAAACGTCAAAAGTGAGTTTCAAGCGAGGGATGAGCTATCAAATGCTTGACCAATTCTATTTCAGACCCTCGAGTGCTTGCATAAAATTCTGCTCGGCATCTGCCAGTATGCTTTCTACGCCAGCGTGACTATTGGCAGCTTGAAAGGCCACGGCAAAGCTCGAGCTAAAGTTTTCCACCTGTCCAGCAATGGCTTTTTGACTGTCTTCGGGTAAGAGTTTGCTGAGGGTGGCATAGCCCGTTAGAACCTGGGTCAAATTGGTTAATTCCTGACTGGCAGATCGGGCGGTAGCTTCTGAATTCACGCCTTTAATGAGTCGCAGGCTTGAGTCAAGAGTATTGGTTAGTGCCAGACCCAGATCAAAGCTGATAGGTTCTGCAGCGTCTGTTGCTTCACCTGTTGCGTGGGTGTCAGCCAGATTATCTTCATGGATTTCTGCCACGGCTTCGCTGCTACTGGAGCTGGAACTCGTTTCAGATTGAGCTGTATTCGCTGCCTCTGTTGTGGTTTCTGTAGTGCTAATGGGCGCAGGTTGATTGGCCTCGAGCAAGCGGTTTTGCCTTGCTATGTTGCTATCTAAAATAATCATAATGATAAGTCCGACAAGGCAAAGCCCAATTAGAGGAAGCAGCCAAATATAGTAAGAACGCATTTTCATGAGAGAATTGTACCCCAAATTTCTGTAGCGTTTCCGGGTTAATTGTCATAGCTGTGAGAGGAGGATGTGACCCCATGAGAGGTCTCGTAATCTAATTCACAAAGCTCTTACAATAGTCCTGTATTCTTTGCTTGAGGGGGGTGTACCGGATTTTGTAGAGCTGGTTTAGTAAAAGCCTATACTTCTTGAGTTTAGCGCTCGCAGTACATTCAAAATCGGACACCTTCGCTTGAGGGAGTTTTATGGAGTCTTCACAAAGAGCCCGGCATGATGCCGAACGGTTGCGAGGGCGAGCTTTCTGGAATCATATTCGACGTTCACTGCGCGGTTTGCCCAATGAACTTTTGCCTTTTGATACCATTCGCAAACACTTTCCCCTGGCTGAAGCCTATAGCGGCGTGCAAACTATTCCGATTAAGAACATTGTGGGATCGGTCGACCGCTACCGGGACTTTGATTTTTACTTTTTACCACGCTTAAGTTTGCCGCTAAACCGCTGGATTGGCATTCGTGCTGCTCGGCTCGAGGGCAAAGAATTGCCCCCCATTCAGGTCTATAAATTGGGAGAACTTTACTTTGTTAAAGATGGTCATCACCGGGTCTCTGTGGGTAGAGAAGATGGTCAGCTCTATATTGATGCTGAAATTATCGAATTAAAAGTTCCGGTTGCGCTGTCTGAAGTTGACAGCTTAAAAGAGCTGATTATCAAAGGGGAATACAGCCAGTTTTTAGAGCATAGCCGGCTCAAGCACTTACGCCCTGATCATGAGCCGATTCTTTTTACCGTAACAGGTCGCTATGACCTGCTGCTCGAGCACATCATTACCCATCAATATTATCTGGCCCGTGAACACTCGAGGGCTTTTTCCTGGGATGAGGCCGTGATGTCCTGGTATGACACGGTTTATACACCTGTGGTTGAGGAAATTAAGCGATTTAAAGTGCTTGACCGGTTTCCAGGACGAAATGTCGCTGACTTGTATATCTGGATAATGGATCACCGGCACTTTGTAAGGCAGTCCTCAGGGCAAGAGATTAGTACTTACGCTGCCCTGAAAGATTACTCTGCTCGTTATGCCCCTGGCTGGTTTCAAAGACTCGTTCAGCGCGTGAAACTTGGCTGGCAGCGCTCCGCCCAGCGCCGTCCTTACTGAGTGAGACCTTTCCAGGCGCTACACTAAAGCTTATGACTGTAGTTAAAACCTTTAAGTCAGAACTTGATGCCTTTAGTACGCTGGCCGTTTTTCCACTCGAGTCACTTTTTCCATTAAGAGTAACAGGCTCAGATCGACTCGAGTTTTTACACGGTCAAATCAGTAATACCGTTAAAGGCCTAAAGGTTGGTGACTTTAATCAGGCGCTGATGCTCAACCATAAAGGTCATGCTCTGGCCCAAATGACGGTGTTTCGGCGCCAGGACGATCTCTTTCTGACGGTAGAGGATGGTAGCGGAGAGCTGGTCTTGCAGCAGTTGCAGCGTCATATTATTTTTGATCAGGTCAAGCTCGAGCCAATGAATGACAAGATTAGCAGCTTTAGTCTGCAAGGAGAGAAAGCCAGCTCTACTTTGCTCGAGCTTTGGGGAGAAGTACCTGTTGGTAGTCAGTTCTTGCACTATCCCTTTGTAGAGGCAAAGGTTCTGGTACATCCTGCTAAGCGCAGCGTTGAGGGTGGTTTTGACCTGCACGTCTTAGCAAAAGATGCTGCCGCACTCTATAGGCTGCTCCAAGAACAGAGCGCAGAACCTGTCAGCCAGGAGGCTGCCGAAACTGCTCGCGTAATGGCAGGTGTACCAAGAGCTGCTACTGAAGGGGGCGAGGGGGTTTTGCCTCAGGAGGCTGGGCTCGAGTTCGCCCTTTCTTACAATAAGGGCTGTTATCTGGGGCAGGAAATCATGGCTCGCATCGAGGCTAGAGGCAATCTGAGGCGTTCTCTGGTGGGTTTGCGCCTATCTGAACCACCCCAATCTGACGAGATCGCTCTGGATGGAAAACGGATTGGCAAACTCGGGCAGGTAGTTAATCATCCAGACCAGGGCTATCTTGCTCTGGCAGTTTTAAGGAATGATCTTGAGCCCGGTGTCGCCTTAAGCGTGGGTGAGGCTAGGGCTGAGCTGATTCCCTTGCCCTTCCGTTGATTACTGGCGCAGCGATATATCACGAAAGAATTCAGTACACACAAATGTTTTCTGGATTCTGCCTCTCTATAATGAACATATGAAAGACAAAAAAGAATGGTTGTCTGAGGATTATGCTCAGGCAAAAGTGCGTTACTCAGAACGGCGCTATCCGTTTAAAACCCTGTCAGATATTCCTGTTGATGCCATTTACACCGAGGACGATTTAGCGCAGTTTGATGCTGAGCAAGATCTGGGCTATCCCGGTGAGTATCCTT
Source organism: Trueperaceae bacterium (assembly GCA_020431825.1). Lineage (GTDB taxonomy): Bacteria > Deinococcota > Deinococci > Deinococcales > Trueperaceae > JAHEBB01. The sequence continues at coordinate 5,260 of JAGQHN010000073.1, forward strand.
ATACTCGAGGAGTTCAAACCAGCATGTACCGGGGCAAACTCTGGACCATGCGTATGTTTGCGGGTTTTGGTACAGCTGAACAGACCAATGTCCGTTTTAAGAAATTACTCGAGGCCGGGCAAACTGGCTTATCTACGGCTTTTGATTTACCTACACTTATGGGCTACGACGCCGACCACCCTTTTAGTCAGGGTGAGGTTGGAAAATGTGGCGTGGCTGTGTCCTCACTGGCGGATATGGAGCTGCTTTTTGAGGGGATTAATCCAGAAGAAGTAACGACTTCCATGACGATAAACAGCCCCGCCAACGCTATCTGGGCCATGTATCTGGTAATGGCAGAAAAGAAAGGAGCAGACCTAAAAAAGCTCGGTGGGACGATTCAAAACGACATTCTCAAAGAATTTATTGCTCAAAAAGAATATATTTTTCCGCCGGAACCCAGTGTCAAACTGGTGATTGATACCTTTGAGTGGGGACCAAAGGCCGTGCCCAAGTGGAACTTTGTCTCAGTGTCGGGGTATCACATAAGAGAAGCTGGCTCAACAGCGGTACAGGAGTTGGCCTTTACCCTGGCTGACGGTTTGCACTATGTCAGGCGGGCGCTCGAGCGTGGTCTGGACATAGATGAGTTTGCCCCTAGAATCAGCTTTTTCTTTAATCTGCACAATGATTTTTTTGAAGAGATTGCCAAACTTAGAGCTGCCAGGCGTATCTGGGCAAGGCAAATGCGCGAGGTCTATGGTGCCAAAAACCCAAAATCGTGGATGCTGCGTACCCATGCGCAAACTGCGGGCGTTTCTTTAACTGCTCAGCAAGCACAGGTGAATTTAGCTCGAGTCGCAATTCAGGCGCTGGCAGGCGTTTTGGGCGGCACCAATAGTCTGCACACCGATGCATATGACGAGGCTCTGGCACTACCGAGCGAAGAAGCGGCGACCTTGGCACTCAGGACGCAGCAGGTTATCGCTTATGAAACCGGTGTAGCCAATACTATTGACCCTTTGGCTGGTTCCTATTTCCTCGAGTCCCTCACCAATCAAATGGAGAAGCAGTGTATGGATTATTTTGGGCAGATTGACGCCCTGGGCGGGGTTGAAAAAGCAATAGACCTGGGATTTTTTGCCCAGGAAATTGGCGATGCCAGTTATCAGCAGCAGCGTGAGATTGATAGTAAAGAGCGTCTGGTCGTTGGGGTAAATGCCTTTGAAACAGAGGCTGCGACTGTACCGATTGAACTCGTTGATCCAAAAGTTGCCGAGGTGCAAAAAGCCAGGCTGGCCAAGGTCCGGGCCGAACGAAACGAGCTCGAGGCTAGAAAAGCTCTAAAACAACTTGAAGAAGCGGCAAAAAAGGGGCTAAATACCATGCCTGCCTTTATGGACTGTGCCAGAGCCTACTGCACCTTGGGCGAGCAAATGGACATTTTGCGCGAGGTTTACGGGGTCTATGAGGAGCCTGTGTATATTTAAGGATTGGGCAAAGCTTCCCTTAAGGGCAAAATCCAGGAGGCGTGCCAGATAGCCTCAGGTTCATTTCCCAGGTCAATGGAAGAATCAATAATGGGTTGTGCTTTTCGCCCATTAAGCGATACCAGTGTTCTGGCCCTTACACGAAAATCGTCGCCAGTTTTTTGCTGGTAACTGTCATGCAAGTGCCTGGCATATTCGGCAATAAGGTCAGGAGCATTTTCAAAGCGGTTATACTGCCAGTAAGTAAGTTCTGACAGAGGATCTACCTCTAGCTGTTCACCTGTTCTAAGATTGTCAACAAGATAAGTGATTGACCCTTGTTTTGACCTTAGCATCATGTGCCAGGCGAAACGGTGACCTTCTTCGGTCCAGATGGAATTGCCCGGTATAAAAAAGTGCCGAAAAGGCAAGGCAATCTGGACCAGAACCCATAACGTCAAAAAGCCTACCAGAACTGGACGGTTTGCTAGACTAAAATCTGCTCTTTCATTTTTTGCCCGCTTGCCCTTCGAGGCAGATTTGCGAGCTGGTTCGGGTTTCTCATTATTGAAGTGGGTAATTGCGAAGTAGCTTAAACTTCCGGCCAAAAATCCAATAAGAAAGACCAGAGGGTTTAAAAACCCATGCAGGTAAACAGCCAGACTACCTGAGACTAAACCGAGAACGGCATAAAGGGCCATTTGGAGCCGGGAACTTCTAAGATGTCGGTAGAGCTCGAGTGGCCAATCTGGTTCAAAAAATAAGCTTGTTCCTGCGATCATAAACCAGGGAAAAATATCGATGATAAATAAGTGTGAATTCAAAAAGTGAAAACTACATAAAATGATAAAAATAAATACTCGACTACGTTTCCAGAAGAGTAAGGGAACGGCAAAGAGGTCAATGAGTAAACCGCTGTAACTAAAAAGCAGGGCTGTCCAGTGAAAACCTAAGAGCTTGCCAATCACCGGTAAGTCTGTCATACCTCCGAGCCAAAGGCCCAAAGGTTGACCCCTGAGCCAATCGGATTGCAGCTTGGCTATGCCACCAAAAAAATAGGGTAGCGCGATATGAAACTGCAAAATGGCTAAAGGCCAGTAGGGCAGAGACTTTCGGTTGCTTTTAAGTCTGCGCTGATCAAAAGCTATTACCTGATTAAGGGGTAAAAGCGCCATGATAAAACACAGCAGAATAATCAGGTAGCTGTGGTTCATATAACGCGCTTCCTCGATCAAGAAAAAATAACTAAGGGTAAAGCCAAGAAAAAGGGTGGCAAATCGGTAGTAAAAGCCTGCACTAACGGCGAGGGCCGCCAGTCCAATAAGGACCCAGAGTACATATAGATAGGGCCCTGGAAGGGGCTGAACCCAGGCAAAGCCTGTGTACTGGAAATGAAAACTCGGTTCTATCCAGTATCTTCCAATGAGGTCATCGATAAAATGGCGCACTGTATCCCAAAAGATAATCAGGCCAAAAGCGACACGAAAGAAGACCAGACTCGCCGGGTTGATTTCTCTGTTTAGAAATATTTCTAGTCGTCGCACAGGCTAATCTTACATGGAATGATGACAGGATATAAAAAAGTCAGTTCTTCAGCGAGCGCTGGCTTTAGCCTGACAGAAACTGAGTTTGAGCAAGTAAGGTGAGTTGACAAGCATTATTTGAGTGTGACGGTGCTTAAACGAAAATCTGATGCTAAGCATAGTTGCAAAGAACACAAAGTGCTGAAGCCGCTTTTTTCGCTACAATAGCCTTACATGGACACAAGATTACGAATACTGATCGCAAAACCTGGGCTTGATGGTCATGACCGTGGTGCAAAAGTCATCGCGCGGGCTTTAAGAGATGCCGGTATGGAAGTCATTTATACAGGATTAAGACAAACCTCAGACATGATTGTAAACGCCGCTATTCAGGAAGATGTTGACGCTGTAGGTTTATCTATTTTATCTGGGGCTCATATGCACTATTTCGAGGAAGTCCTGGCAGGATTAAAAGGTCGAAACGCCGAAGATATATTGCTCTTTGGGGGCGGAATCATACCAGAGCAGGATATTGAAAAGTTGAAAGCTCTGGGCGTTGGTGCCATATTTACGCCAGGAGCTTCTACTCAGGATGTCATCACTTACTTAAAAGCGAATGTTCACCACGGCAAAGATTAACTCTTTTTAAAGCCTCGAGCATCCTTTTCACGAGGCGCCAGCCTATCTTGGGCATTCATGCTCGAGTCAGTTTTTTGTAAGAAACTAGCCTCTAAACTTCCATGTTTTGTGGAAGAGGCCTGCGCAGCTGGTGCCTCATTGCTAGTGAAGGCGAACGTTATGGATGCGATTTCTCATTTTTGCTCATTCTGCTCATATTTATCTCATAGCCCATTGGTAGGTTTTATGCAGCAAGGTGCTGATGCATCCCAAAGGGCATAAAATTATGGTGAAAAAGGTTTTCGTTGCAACGTGTTTAGTTCTGTGCTTTTTTAGCGCACAGGCCGGGGGATACGCAATCAGAATAATTAAATCCGGTGAATCAATAGGCTTACTTGCCAATCTCTATGATATCAGTATTGGGTCAATTATGAGACTCAATAACCTCGAGTCTGAACTCATGTATCCAGGAGACAAACTTAAAATTCCGCTCTTAGACGCAACGGGGGGTGTCAGTGAGCTTGCCCCGTCACCGCCACCCGGCTTTGTGACCCATACCATACAGGCAGGCGAAGCTCTGTCCACAGTTGCTAAACACTATGACATCAGTCTGGAGGCAATTGTTGGAGCAAATCCAGATATATCGTCGCTTGATATGTTGCCAGTCGGGCTCGAGTTGCTCATCCCACCTGCTGCTGGTCTGGTCACCACCATTGCCGGAGGAACCGATTTAATCAGTTTGATACAAGAAAACCATCTTAATATCCGGCGCGTTTTGGACACGAATAATATCCATTCGCCCAATGACATTCGTACGGGCATGATGGTGTTTTTGCCTGAAGTAGAGCCAACGGACGCCCTCGAGCGTCTGGCAAAGGTAAGAGAAGAGGAAAACCGCTATGTCTGGCCGGTTCAGGGGCGAATTACTTCTTACTTTGGTCGCCGCAATCTGGGTATGGGGACCTCGAGTTTTCACTCAGCTATAGATGTCGCTGCTCCCACAGGCACACCTGTACAGGCTTCAAGAAGTGGAACTGTTGTTTATTCAGGCTGGTCAACTAGAGGCTACGGCAATCTCATAAAGGTTCAGCACCCTGGAGGCTCTGAAACCTGGTATGCCCACAATAGCAAGATTCTGGTTTCTGTTGGCGATTACGTTAATCAAGGGGATGTTATTGGCAGAGTAGGGTCAACGGGGCTTTCCACCGGGCCACACCTCCATTTTGAAATTCATGAGGCTGGCAAAGCGATTGATCCATTGGTTTATCTGAGATAGAAATAGTAAAGTTTATGATTATGGGAAGGTCTTAGCACCTTCCCTTTTTGTCTGGCTGGCGGATGGTGTTTGCTTATAAAAAGTACAGGATGGGTGCTTACCATGGCTCGAGGCAGCGAGAGCTAGTCAGGTAAACGATTGGGTGGGCCGAGTTTAAGGACTTTTTCTACTCTAGGTTTTCTATGATTAGTTGTGCAAAAAGCTTTTAGCCTCAGCAGTAGAAAGCCATTCTGTCAGGTTTCTAAGCGCATTGCCGCGGTGGCTGACCTTTCGTTTTTCTGCTTCCGTGGCTTCTGCGAAGGTTTTGCCTAGAACAGGACTAAAAAAGATAGGGTCATAACCAAATCCTTCGGTACCTTGTGGGGCCATTAGCAACTCTCCTGGAGCTTCTCCCCAAAATGACCTGTTCTGTGAGTCAGGTTTTGCTAAAACCAGAGAACAAACAAACCTTGCCTGCCGTTTTCCCATCTCTACATCAGTAAGGTTACTGAGCAGGTGCAGCGTTCTTTCTTTATCGCTGGCGAGTTCACCGTAACGGGCAGAGTAGAGTCCGGGTGCGCCTTGCAGGGCGTCGACCTCGAGACCTGAGTCATCAGCTAAAGAAAGCTGCCCGGATGAGTTTGCGACATGAAGGGCTTTTATCCGGGCGTTTTCTTCGTAGGTTTTGCCTGTTTCTTCAGGAAATGCCTCTATGCCAGCGTCTCTGGCACTGACAAGCTCAAAGCCAAGAGGAGCAAGCGCAGCCGTAAACTCCCTGACTTTTCCCTGATTTCCTGTGGCAATCACCAGTTTCATGACAGTTGGGCTCGAGTCGTTTCTAAGATCTTTTTGACTCCTTCTATACCAAGGGCAATCAGTTGAACATAAGTTTCAGCAGGTACAGGTTTACCCTCAGTACCTCCCTGTACCTCGACCAGCTCGCCCCTGGCGGTAGCTACGACATTCAAATCAAGGCTGGCGTTACTATCTTCGGTGAACTCGAGGTCAAGCAGATTTTCACCCTTGATTTGTCCAACACTTACCGCGGCAATTTCATGGCTTAGCGGCCATTCATCCAGTTCACCAGAAAAGATGAGTTTATTGGCATATTCGTGTAGAGCTGCGTAGCCTGCCAAAATGGCGGCGCAGCGCGTTCCGCCGTCGGCCTGTAAAACGTCAACATCGATCATCAAGGTTTTATTGGGGAAAAAATTTAGATCAACGATGGTTCTTAAAGACCTACCAATAAGCCTCTGAATTTCCTGGGTTCTGCCACTGGCATAAAGCCGCTCACGCTGGGTTCTTTCCTGTGTTGCGCCAGGCAACATGGCATACTCTGCGGTAAGCCAGCCTTCTCTGGTTTTCTGGTTGCGCATGTGCGGAGGAAGTTTGTTATCTACCTTGACTGTTGCCAAAACCTTGGTTTTTCCCCAGACAACCAGGGCAGAACCATCGGCAAATTCATTGAAGCCGGGCGTTATCTTGATTTCACGAATTTCTTGATTTTGGCGGTTTTGTCTCATATGGGAGTTTAAAGTAGCATATTTTTCAGTCAGTATTTGGCTATACGCGTCAGACTTGAAGATGGCCTGAGGTGTTTCCAGCATTGAGCTTAGGTTCTCATTTTGATAGAGGAGCAAAATAGTAGCAGAAAACGCTGAAGGATTTTATGGCGTTTGGTCTAGTGATAAACCGCTTCATCAGGTTTGTTTCTCAAGATGAGTTTAAGTTGATGCTTGTAAAGTCTCGAGCCTTGCTTGTAGTGGCAAGTGTAAAAGGCTTTAAAAGCTCGAGTCATTGTGCTAGGTTATTCAAATGGAACAAGAACAATTGAATAATGACTGGGTTATCATCAAAAATCAAGAGGCGGCAGATACCCTAATCGACCCGAAAAAGTATAAATATTTTGTTCCCTTTATGGTAAAACCGCGGTCTCTTACTGAAGCTGCTGCGAGCATAAATGTCAAAACCAATCTGATGCACTACCACGTCAGGCAACTGCTTGCCCTGGATTTGATTAAAGAAATAGATGAGCGTGGAGGGCGCGGGCGAAAGGGGATGCGCTACCAGGCGAGTAGCAGCAGATTTTTCATTCCACTGAAATACACTTCGGTAAGCAATATGGAAACCGTTCTTTATGGTCTCCAGGAACCCATGTTCAGGCAAATTGTCCGTAGCCGCATCAGGATTGCCGCGCAAGAACATGATGATTTGGGGATGGCTTTTGAGTTGACGCCTGAGAATCACTACAATATTTTTGTTAGTCCGCAAAGTGATGAAGAGCGAAAGCTCGAGACCAATCAAAAGAGTGACAGCTACCCGGCCCTTTTTTCAAAGTACATCACCTTAAAGCTCACGCATGATGATGCCAAGTGGTTACAGCGAGAAATCATCCGACTGTATGAGAAGCTCATTGACCTCGATAATGACAAGGGACGAGACTATGTTATGGGTCTATCTATTGCGCCCATGACTGAGTAAAGCCTGGATACTATGTAAATCCTGTTAAACAGGAATGGTGCTGCGTTTTTTGTCGAGCATCTGCGCGACTTCTTTTAGTAAAGGCTCGAGCTTTATTCCTTTGCCTGCTGGCAGTTGTGGGGTATGAGGCTTAATCAGAAATTGGGCTTGAGCGTCATCTTCTATATCTGAAAAGATATGCAGTACAGCTTCCCGGCCCATCCAGGCGTGGTACATGGCTAACTCGAGGTAACCATTGGAAAGATGAATCATAGCCCGTCTGCCTTTAACTGCGATGGTTATTTTGGCGGCTTTATGATTGGAACTAAATACCACCATAATGTCATACAGGGAAAAATGTTCAAAATTTCCGGTTGCAAAGATGTTTAAAGGAGGCGGGGCAACCTTTTTACTCTCCTGGCGTTGTGGCGGTTTTTGCTTCTTGCCCTGAAAGAGTCTTTTAAGGAAGCCAAACATAACGAGGTCATTGTAGGGGGATTGATGGACTGAGCCTATGATTATTTCTACTTCACCAGTTTCATTAAGGGGGCGTAAGAGCCTGACATTCACTGTCTTTAATAGCCAGTACCATAAGACGGTGACAGGAACTCGAGTAAACAGTTTAGCTATACCTTTAAGCATTGCGCCGATGATGGACTGGACCGACAGGCACTACCGCTTTTTTGTGCGCCAGTTGACCAGAGAAACCTTGCTCTATACCGAAATGGTTACAACGGGGGCCTTACTGTTTGGCATTCAGGCAAGACATTTGGACTATTCTCCTGAAGAGCTGCCGTTGGTTCTTCAACTCGGCGGCGATAGCCCAGACGCACTTGCCAAGGCGGCCAAACTAGGTGAGACTTGGGGATACAGCGAGATCAATCTCAATGTTGGTTGCCCTAGCGACCGCGTGCAAAATGGCAACTTTGGTGCCTGCCTGATGGCACAGCCAGAACTGGTGGCTGACTGTATTGCTGCTATGAAAGAGGCTGTAAGCGTGCCAGTCACGGTTAAACACCGTATTGGCATTGATCATCTGGATGCCTATGAGGACATGCACAAGTTTGTTTATAGAGTGGCTCAAGCGGGGGCAGATAGGTTTAGCGTACATGCGCGAAAGGCCTGGCTTAAAGGGCTTAGCCCAAAGGAAAATCGCAGCATTCCGCCCCTGCGTTACGATGATATTTACCGCTTAAAAGGAGATTTCCCTGAACTACTCATTGAAATAAATGGCGGTGTTTTATGCCTCGAGTCTGCCAGAGAGCACCTGCAGCACGTCGATGCCGTGATGATTGGCCGAGCTGCTTATGAGAATCCTTATCTTTTTGCTCAGGCAGATGCTTTTATTGCGGGCTCGAGCCTGCAACCCATTAGCCGACGACAGGTGGTTCTGAACATGCTTGACTATATCGAGGGGCAGCTTCAACGGGGAGTGTATTTAAGTCGAATCAGTCGTCACATGCTAAACCTCTTTAATGGTCAGCCGGGTGCCAAAGCCTGGCGGCGTACCATCAGTGAATCTAGCCATTTGCCAGGTGCCGGAACCGAACTTTTGCTAAAGGCTCTCGAAAATGTGCCTGACCGGGTGCAACACATGACTGAAGAACTTATGACTTAATGGGTCCTGTAAGAGGGGTCTCGTAAGCTGGCAGCATAAGTCGCTCTAGGCTGCGCCATACAATACGCACAATCAAAGGATGGTTCCTGGCTTATGGCTGACAGCAAGGTGCTCGGTGGCCCAGCGTTAAGTCTGCGAGCTGTCCTTGACCAAAAAAGTCATTCTGGAGGGCAGAAGTATGTATAAGGGTATTCTTATTGGCACAGGAGGTCAGGGCAAGGCCTGGTGTGAGCGCTTCCTGCCGCCCAATATTCAAGAGGGTTTGCTGGAAATTGTGGCTGCCGTTGATGTAAATCCGGCGGTTCTTGAAAATCCACAGACCTATTTGGGCCTGGCTGCTGACAAATGCTATACCGATTTGCACAAGGCACTGGCAGAAAACCCAGCGGATTTTTGTGTTATTGTTACGCCTCCAGCTTTTCATGAAGCGGCAGTAGATGCTGCCCTCGAGCACGGTCTGCACATTCTGTCTGAAAAACCAATCGCTGATACGCTCGAGGCTTCTATTCGCATCGCTGATAAAGTGCAAAAGGCAGGTAAAAAGATGGGGGTAACCATGAGCCACCGCTTTGACCAGGATAAAACCACCCTTTTGCAAGAACTCCGTTCAGGTCGTAATGGCGCTCTCGACTATCTTGTTTGCCGCTTTACCTGCAACATGCGTAATTTTGGCGACTGGGGTGCGGCATTTCGCCACACCATGAAAGACGCACTGATGATAGAAGGGGCTGTGCATCACCTGGATATGCTGGCAACCTTTGCAGGTGCCAGGTGCGAGACTCTCTACGCGCAAACCTGGAACCCAAGCTGGGGTGACTATGGGGGTGATTCTCAGGGACACGTCATGTTGACTTTTGAAAATGGCGTCAAAGCTTTTTATGAAGGGGCAAAAACCAATGCAATTGGTCTGAATGGCTGGGCCCAGGAGTATGTCAGGGCTGAGTGTGAAAAGGCTACCCTTATCATGGACTGCCGTGAGATAGAGCGCTTTCCCTATGAAGGCGGACGCATTTATAAGCGGGAAGGTCAAGGGGAAAAACTGCCCATGTTAAGCGGCAATAAATGGATGAACACCTTGCTTGTCGAACAGTTTATTCGCTGGCTTGAGGGTGGCGAGCCTATGGAAACCGATATTGAGTCAAATTTGCAGTCGGTTGCCCTGATCTTTGCGGCGATAGAAAGCAGTCAAACAGGGCGGGTTATAAAAGTTCAGGAGTTTTTGGCAGAAGCTAGGGCCGGAGTATTAGCTTAAAGCCAGTTGTCCAGACGAAATTCAGTAAGCCTCTAAATCTGTGCCAGTCTCAGAGTTTTGAGGCTTATTTCATACTGAATCTGGGCTGATAAGAAAAAAACACCGGGCAAATACAGAAAACCTCGCAGCGTCCCCAGATTTACTGCGGTATAATGAGAAAAATCTGAACCTAAGGATGCGCTTATATGTACCGAATTTACCACCTCCTCCTAGTTCTTATTTTTGGCTACGCCCTGGCCCAAGATGATCTTGGTGATTTTCTGGTGTCGTTTGAGGACTCGAGCAGCGAAGTTCATCTGGAAATTGCTCGTATGTATCAGGACAATGGCTTTTTTGAGGCCACGGCCTCGAGCCTCAATGAGGTGATTGCCTTACCCCGTGATATTGGCATTGTCTCAGGCCAGTGCGATACCGTCAATGCTTTCTGGTCTCCTGATTACGACGCCATCATTATGTGTTATGAGCTGACCGAGTACCTCTATGAGACTTTTAGGGCTGAGACCAAGTCGCAGCAAGAACTTGATAACGCCGTTTTAGGGGCAGTCGAATTCATCTTTTATCATGAATTGGGTCATGCGCTTATTGATCTCTTTGGTATTCCCTTTACGGGTAGAGAAGAAGACGCGGTTGATCAATTTTCGACCTATGTTCTTCTAGGTTCAGACCTTGGAGTAGAATCAGCGCTGTCGGGAGCTTCCTTTTTCTTTATTTCTGGCAACACAGGCCCAGAAGTACAAAATATGGAAGACCTCGCATTCTGGGATGAGCACTCGCTTGATCAGCAGCGTTTTTACAATATTGTTTGTATGATCTATGGCTCTGACCCTGAGACCTACGCCAACCTGATTCGACAGGAAAGTAAGGGTTTCTTGCTCACGAGTGCTACGGGTTACTTGCCCAAAGAGCGTGCCGAGCGCTGTCCGGATGAATACTATGATATCTCCAGAAGCTGGGAAACCTTGCTGAATACCTATGTGGCCTTTAACGAGTTATCAGAGCCTGAAGTGACCAGCACGCCACAGCCTGCCAAGACCTATGCCGAAAGCTTTACGGGAACCCTCGAGCAAGGTGACAAAGTTTACGACACCGAGGAATTCTTTGATGAGTACACAGTTGATCTGGTCGCTGGTCAGGAAGTAAGCCTCGAGCTTACCTCTTATGACTTTGGAACCTACATTCTAGTTAGAACTGCAGACGGAGCGGTGTTCTGGAAGACAGATTCAGGAGAGCTGACCGACAGTGGCTCGAGTTCTACGATTATTTTACCCGTTCCTACTACAGGAACCTGGACCATTGAAGTCTCGAGCTATAACGTTGGAGAAACAGGCGCTTATCTGCTTGGCATAAATACGCAGGATGATGTCTATCAGACCATTGCCAATGATGTCATTGTTGAAACCGACACGGCTTTTACCGAAACGGGCGAATACTATCATGTTTATGAATATGATTTTACCGAGGGAGAGCACGTTGTTTTTGCACTAACGTCGCAGGAATTTGATACTTTCCTCTATGCCATGACCCCCAGTGGTGAGTACTTTGTCAATGACGACTATGAAAACCAGACATATGCCTCACGCATTGAGTTTGATGTTCCGGAAACGGGCCTCTACGAAATTTATGTAACCACTCATGATGTCGGTGAGGTCGGTAATTATGAAATGGTCCTGGGCCGCACGGAACCTGCTGTGGTGCCGCAGGCAGAGCCAGAACAAACAGGTCAGACAGAAGCAAGTACTGGCGACCCAAGCTATGACGTTACTGATATGACGACCAGCAAGGCACGCAGTACCAATCTGGGTATCCTCGAGGCTGGCGATGAAACGCTGGATACCGGTGAGTTTGTCGATTTTTACAGCATCGACCTCGAGCAGGGGCAACCCGTAAAATTCACGCTCATTTCGGCAGACTTTAGTACCTATCTGGCGGTCATGGACCCAGCAGGCACATTTTTTGAAAATGACGAATTGGCAGAAGACATCAATAAATCACAAATTACCTTTAATGCTGCAGATGGTGGAACCTGGCTTGTTTTTGTAACGACAGATAGTCCAGGTCAGAGTGGTAACTACATGTTGACCATTAAAAAATAGGTCTTTCTTTAAAGAAATGAAAGCTCTCTCTAATCGGGGGAGCTTTTTTACTCTATCCGCTTAGAAAGTTTGCTGTTGGCCCTTGACCATGGGCAAGTTTCCAGTTTGTTGCATTCTGGATGGCTTTATGAGTGAATTGGCTGGCAGCTTTTATGGAGGGCTCGAGCTCTCCTGTGATTGCCAGATAAGCGGTAATGGCTGCTGAAAAGGTATCGCCTGAACCACCCAGATTGCTGCTGTTAAGCGCCTCTTTAGCGGTAAAGCTAAAGCTTTGTCCATCAAACCAGCCATCGGCAAAGGTTATTTCCGGCTGAGGATTCCGTACGCCCTTAAGGGTTATGAGTTGCTGCTTTCTGTATGGAAAGTGAGCCTGATAATAAGCTGCTAAGTTTTTTTTGCTTGCATCAGAGAGTGTCCAGGGCAAAGTCTCGCCAGTTAAAAAATAGGATAGCTCTGATAAGTTCGGTGTTACCACCGTTGCCAGCGGGAACAGATATGTTTCGTAAGCCTCTTTGACTCCTGCCTTAAACATGACTTCGCCACTTCCATTTAGCACGACCGGGTCAACAATGACACGAGAGATGCCGTATTTTTTAATTTTTTCTGCTACAACACCTATAATCTCTTCCTGACCAAGAAAGCCAGTTTTAAGAGCGTCAGTACCATAGTCAGAAAGGATGGCCTCGAGCTGATCCGCCACGAAATCGGCGGAGAAAAAATCTGCGCCAAGCCAGTTTTGACTGTTTTGAACTGTTGCTACACTTAAAGCTGCCATGCCGTGACAGCCCAGGGTGGCAAAGGTCTTAATATCGGCAGCAACGCCGTAGGTTCCGCAGGGGTCCCAGCCACCAACCGTCAGGATTTTCTTGGGAGAATCAGGCATAGCGCTATCATAGCTAAGTTTGGGTGCTGCTCGTTTGAAACCACAAGAGCCATGCTATCAAGTTCTCATCTTTTACTCTGGAAACCCAGTATGCTGAACAGAACATGTTTGAACTGCCTGTCAATGAGCGCTTAAAACTCGAGCTACTCGAGCCCGGTCACGCATCTGAACTCTATATGCTGGTAGATGCAAACCGTGACCATCTTGGGACCTGGATGCCCTGGGTCGAAAACACAAAGTCAACTGAGGATATCTTAAATTTCATAAAATCCGGGCTTAATAATTATGCCATGCGGAATGGGTTTCAGTTGGGTCTGCGTTTTGAGCAGAAACTGGCAGGTGTGTTGGGGCTTCACTATATTGATTGGGATACGGGTGCTACAGAAATGGGTTACTGGCTTGATAAAAAGCTCGAGGGAAAAGGACTTATGACGGCTGCTGTGAGCGCCTTACTTGAAAAACTCTTTAATCACTACAAGCTAAACCGCGTAGAGATAAGGGCAAATCCGGCAAATACGCGCAGCCGAGCGATTCCCAAGCGTCTGGGTTTTTTAGAAGAAGGTATGCTCAGACAAACGGGCATGAATGCCGGTGAGAGGTTTGATATGGTGGTGTATGGTTTACTTAAAGAAGAATGGCAACTAAGGCGTGAGGACTAATGGCAACTGTAAAAGAGATTTTTGAAACGATGGACTACGGCCCTGCCCCCGAAGCTAACGACATTGCCCTGGCTTATATAGCGCAGAAAAAAGGCAGTTTTGATCACTTTATTGCTGGTAAATTTGTGGGGCCAAATGCGGCTGGCTACTTTGAAACGATTAATCCAGCCACGGAGCAAGTTCTGGCCAAGGTAGCGCAAGGGGATGAAAAAGATATAGATAAAGCGGTTAAAGCCGCCAAAAAAGCCTTTCCAGAATGGTCGGGGTTGTCGGGTTACGAGCGGGCTCGCTATCTTTATGCTATAGCCCGGCATATACAGAAGCACTCGAGGCTGCTGGCGGTTTTGGAAACCATGGATAATGGTAAGCCCATTCGCGAGTCGCGGGACATTGACATACCTCTGGTAGCACGGCACTTTTATCATCATGCGGGTTGGGCGCAGCTTAGAGAGACGGAGTTTCCTGGGTACGAGCCAGTGGGCGTTTGTGGGCAGATCATTCCCTGGAATTTTCCCTTACTGATGCTGGCCTGGAAAGTTGCACCTGCCCTGGCGGCAGGGAACACCGTAGTTTTAAAGCCTGCCGAATTTACTCCATTAACAGCGCTGCTGTTTGCTGATATTTGTCAGGAAGTGGGCCTACCTGCAGGTGTGGTCAATATTGTTACGGGAGACGGCAGTACGGGCGCCGCCCTCGTAGCACATCCTGAGGTTAATAAACTTGCTTTTACAGGTTCGACTGAAGTAGGCAGACTCATACGCGAGGCAAGTGCAGGCTCAGGTAAAAAGCTCTCACTCGAGCTAGGTGGAAAATCGCCGTTTATCGTTTTTGAAGATGCTGACCTGGACGCGGTTGTAGAAGGTGTCGTAGACGCCATCTGGTTTAATCAGGGACAAGTCTGTTGCGCCGGGAGTCGCCTTTTGGTTCAGGAAGGTATTGCTGAAAAGCTCCATGACAAGCTACGCGCACGCATGGAAAAGTTGCGGGTAGGTGACCCGCTTGATAAAGCCATAGATATTGGTGCCATTGTCGCGCCCGTGCAACTCCAGAAAATTCAGAAGCTTGTTGAAGAGGGTAAGGCCGGAGGTGCCAAATGCTGGCAACCGACCTGGGCCATGCCACAAGAGGGCTATTTTTATCCTCCTACTTTGCTAACAGAAGTTGAACCGGCCTCGAGCTTAGCGCAAGTAGAAATATTTGGCCCGGTCATTGCGTCCATGAGCTTTCGGACGCCGGCTGAAGCAGTAGAACTTGCCAATAATACCGTCTACGGTCTGGCTGCCACGGTCTGGTCAGAAAACATCAATCTGGCGCTGGACATTGCGCCCAAACTTGCGGCTGGCGTAGTCTGGATTAACAGCACCAATCAATTTGACGCAGCGGCAGGTTTTGGTGGTTACCGTGAAAGTGGGTTTGGTCGTGAGGGGGGCAGGGAAGGTATGTATGAATACCTCACGCCTTCCTGGGAAAAGGCGCTAAAGCCCACTATCCCTCACGCCAAGAAGATAGTTGCCGCACAGCTTGGAGAGTCAGAATCGGCCATTGAGATTGACCGTACCCCCAAACTTTATATTGGCGGCAAGCAGGCGAGACCTGACAGCGGCTACAGTTATGCAGTCAAAGGGGCAAAAGGGGAGTATTTGGGTGAGGTTGGTCTTGGCAACCGCAAAGACATTCGCAATGCCGTTGAGGCAGCCCACAAAGCCAAAGCCTGGACAGGCGCAAGTGCGCATAACCGGGCGCAGGTGCTCTATTATCTGGCAGAAAATTTGAGTGCCAGAAGTCTTGAGTTTGAAAACAGGCTCGTGAGTCTGACAGGGGTGAGTAAAAAAGCAGCAAGTCAGGAACTCGAGCTTTCCCTCGAGCGCATTTTTTACTATGCAGCACTTACCGACAAGTACGATGGTCAAATTCATGCTACGCCCGGTAGACAGGTAACCTTAGCGATGAAAGAAGCCTGGGGCGTCATGGGAATCAGTTGCCCGGTAGAAGCGCCCCTTTTATCCTTTATATCCCTGGTTATCCCGGCTATTGCTATGGGAAACCGGGTCGTCGTCAGCCCTTCGCAGCTTTACCCTCTTATAGCTACTGACCTTTATCAGGTCTTTGATACCAGTGACGTTCCCGGTGGCGTCATAAATATAGTCACAGGGCAGCAAGATGAGCTTTCCCAGGTTATGGCTAAGCATGATGATATTGCCGCGCTATGGTATGTCGGCAGTCAGGCAGGGAGCGCGGAAGTAGAAAAAGCGTCTACGGGAAATTTAAAAGCGACCTGGGTCAATTTTGGTAAAGCCAGGGATTGGTTTAAAGCTGAACAGGGTCAAGGTGAAGTCTATTTGCGTCACGCCTGCCAGATAAAGAATATCTGGATACCCTACGGTGAAGGCATTCGCTAAAAAGTCAATCTGACACCAGAGTTCTGGCGTACCTTCAGACAACTCCGACGATGCCATCCTTTAGGCATCCTGGTCTCAGGTCATAATGCAGGGCTCGAGTCCTGCGTAACGAAGTATAAAAAGAACTCAGCCGCTTAGTGCTGGATTCTTAACGGTTTGTTGATTCTTGAAGTGCAAAACATCCTATTAGGCGATGACTGGTTAAGCTAAGTTAAGCCCATGAGAGGTTTGGTAGCAAAGGAACGTTTGGCTATGTCATTGCAACAAGGTTTTATCGCATTTATTATCACGACTGTATTAACAGCTTGCCCAGGATTGCAGCCCCCAGCCGGGCCTATGGTGATTTATCACCCGGAAGCGTCTCAGTCTGTTGCCCGCAACTGGAATGAAATGCTTTTGCAGGTAATCAGAAATGATTTTGCCCGGCCGGTGGTTCATGCTCGCAATCTTTTCCAGACTTCTGCCCTTATGTATGATGCCTGGACGGTTTTTGCTGATGGCGATAAACCTTATTTGCTAGGGCAAACGGTTGACGGCTTTAGCTGTCCTTTCTCAGGCTTTGAGGCTCAAACAAGTCTTGAAGCAGCCAGAGATGAGGCGATCAGTTATGCCATGTATACTTTTTTGCAAAAACGCTTTGAGAACCGCCCCAATATAAATCAGGGGATTGACCGATTTTTCCTCGAGCTTGGTTACGATAAGCGCTTTCTTTCTACCGATTACCAGTCAGGTTCTGCTGCAGCGTTAGGGAACTATCTGGCAGATTGCATGATTCGTTTTGCAGCCCAGGACGGTGCCAATGAACTTTACGGTTATACCAATAATTATTATTTCCCGATTAACCGGGGGCTTGACGCCAGTTTGCCCGGTAACCCTAACATCACGGACCCAAATCGCTGGCAACCCTTAATCTTTAAGGAATGTTTTGTCGATCAATCTGGTCAGTGCATTTTTAGTGATGGTGAGACCCAATTTGTTGGAGCCGAATGGGGAAATGTTCGTCCTTTTGCCCTGAGCAATGCCGACATGACAAGCTATACCAGGGACGATCAAAGCTACAAAGTTTACTATGATCCGGGCAGTCCTCCTCACATAAACCCTCAAGCGTTTGATGACTCGAGTGAAATCTATGCCTGGACAATGTCAACAGTAGCGCGCTGGTCGGCTGATCTGGACCCCAGTAATGGCAAAATGATTGACATTTCGCCAGGGAATATTGGCAATGTTGGCATAGAAAATTATCCATCAAGTTTTGAGGAGTTTCAGCAGTTTTATGACGCCAAGACCTATAAGGCACTAGGCTCTGGCTATCCTCTAAACCCCTATACTCAAAAACCCTACGAGCCAAACCTGGTACCGCTTGGAGACTTCACCAGAGTGCTGGCTGAGTTTTGGGCAGATGGCCCAGATTCAGAAACACCCCCGGGACACTGGTTTGTCATCCTTAATTATGTCAGTGATCATCCTGCTTTTGAAAAACGGTTTAAGGGCGAAGGCCCTGTTCTGGACGCGCTCGAGTGGGATATCAAAGCCTACTTTACGCTCGGTGGTGCTATGCATGACGCGGCTATTGCAGCCTGGAGTGTAAAAGGTTGGTATGACTATATTCGTCCTATTTCTGCTATACGTTACATGGCAGATCATGGACAGCGCTCAGACCCAACGCTGCCAAACTATTCACCAGCAGGCCTGCCGCTTATTCCGGGCTTTAGTGAACTGGTTAAAGAGGGCGACGCCCTGGCGGGCAATAACAACGAAAATGTAGGCAAACTGAAAATTTACGCCTGGCGAGGTCCAGCTGCCATTGCTAACCCCGTGGTTGATACGGCGGGCGTTGGCTGGATACTGGCTGAGAACTGGTGGCCTTATCAAAGGCCAAATTTCATAACGCCTCCGTTTGCAGGCTATGTTTCAGGTCACTCAACGTTCTCGAGGGCAGCCGCTGACATTATGACCTACCTGACCGGAGATGCTTATTTTCCTGGAGGCTTAGGTGAATTTGATGCACCGAAAAATGACTTTTTGGTTTTTGAAGAGGGCCCCAGTCAAGCCATTGTCTTGCAGTGGGCAACCTACCAGGATGCTTCTGACCAAACCAGTCTTTCACGTATCTGGGGCGGTATTCACCCGCCTGCTGATGACATTCCTGGGCGCATCATCGGCGAGAAGATTGCCAATCTGGTTAGTGAAAAGGTTGAGAGCTACTTCAAGAACTAGCGTATGACCTACAAGGGGAATTAGCTGACAGGTGCCGACAATGCTGGCGTTAGAGGAAAAACTAGGTTTCTCAGAACCCTTGTAAACTTGCCAAACAGAGGAGTTAAGCATTTTGGTGCCAGAGTAAGATAAGTTTGGGTCCTTCACCCGGTAGGAAGGTGAATGTCTTTTTCATATTGCTACTAATCTTGACAAGGTTTATAGTTTTATACCAAGCTGCCCATTTAATGTCATAGTTGATTTACGGCCTGATGCCACCAAGGAAAGTTAGAAAGCTGCTTGAGAGCAGCAGGGTCTTGCCAGTAGGACTTGAGAATAGCTGTGAGTGCTTCTTGAAAGTCAGTGATAGTATCGAATGAGCGATTAGCAAGGGTACGTCTGAATTCTAAAAACCACCTTTCAACAGGGTTAAGTTCAGGACTGTAAGGCGGTAGTGCTAAAGGAAGGATAGTCTGGGCTAGCTTGATGTCTTGCTTGATATGAGCAGGGGCATTATCCCTGATAAGAATAATGATGTCATCTGGATAGCATTGACTTAGCTTCTGTAGAAATAGTTCATAGCAGACACCATCTAAGTGAGGCAGGTAAAGGCAAAAGCTTTCACCTGTCGCGGGTTCAAGAGCAGCATAAAGCCACATCCATTCATAGTCACGACGTACGATCCAAGGGGGTCTAATGCCTTTAGGGCCATAACGACGCTTATGCCAATTGATAAGTCCAAAGCGGGCTTCATCCATCGCAAATACTCTCACCTGCCTACTTGGCTTGGGGTGTGCTTGAAAGGTTTCGCTTAATCTTAGCTTTAGGTGTTCAGCAAAGTTTTTTTAAAATGCTCCTGAACTTCCTTGTCAGCCTTCTCGTGGACAGGTCGTCCTGTTTTGAGTTTAATCTGGTGACGTCGGAACAAACGCAAGATGCCTGTCTCATCTTTATAGTGAATCCCGTGCTCTGCCAGTAGGCTTTGGGCTTGCTTGTACGTTGCAATTTCACCTTTTTCTAAGGCTGCATTCAAAGCTTGCCAAGCTTTATCATTAACCCACTCACGTTGTCCACGTTCAGCTATCCGATTCTCCAGTAACGAACTTAGACCCCCTGAGCGATACCTGTCGAACCAGCGTTGACACTGTCGGAGGCTGTAATCCACTGCCTTCGCTACTTGATTGAGACTCTGACACTCCCCCGTTTTTAAGAGTCGTAACATTTTCACTCGCTGCATTAGATGACTATAGCGATGATGCTTCTCGAGCTTTAGCAGCTCTGCTTCACTTTCTTTAATCAGTTTCTTATACTCCAAACGCATCTTGCTATTATGTCATTATCTAGGCAGCTTGGTATTATAAGCTTTAGAAAGAGAGGTTTGTTGTGTCGCTTTTTATCCTTATTTCAAACGTTAATAGACAAATGTCCGAAAAAATTCTAAATCAGGATGCTATCAGGAATTCGTTAGTAAATACCCCAAATAAGAACTTGGACGACGTTTGTCGTATAAGTAGTTAGAGGGGCTATGAGTCGCTTACTCAGAGCGCATGTTCTTTTAGGTCTTATTATCTCAAGTTACTTGGCATTATCTTTCCTTTTGGAAGGGAATATTAATCAAGCAGGCATAGTTAAAAACATCGCAGAATTTAGAAGTGGTTTTGTAGATCTACTGCTTATCTTCTGCCTGATTGGACTCCCCTTAACATCCTTTTTGTATATAAAAGGGCTCAAAAACTATCTTTTATGGCTATTACCTGGACTTATAATAGGCAT
>JAGQHN010000074.1:0-22128 GCA_020431825.1 Trueperaceae bacterium
AGCCAGCAGAGCTTAGCATCTCAGATGCTTTTACCTTTTCTTACCTGTGGTTCAGGACTGTTTACTCGGGTTGGTTTACAATCGTGTAAACCAACCATGGAGCTACTTAGTACAGTCTTTTTCAAAACCACTGTGTAGCCAACCAGATGATACCTGCTATAACGCAAAGACCTCTACCGACCTTTTAAAGGACACGGATGCTTTTGGCTATAATCACAAGCCAGCGAAGCATCCGTGCCTTTTAAATCACCAGGCGAGTCAGTACCCAGAAATATACCTCCTCGGCTGTCAACCCTCCATCAATACTTAGTACCGGAAAGGTATGTTTTTGGGCCTCTTTAGCTATGAATCTGGCATACTGCGCGTCACGGTGCTGCCAGTTATCCCAGGCTGTTTCAGGAGTCGACGTCTGCTCGAGCACCTCTTTTACCCAGGGACGTTTAGCATAGGTTCGGCGCTGAAACGATTCTTCCGCAACCAGATAAAAAACGGCGTCCTGAGCTGTTTTTGCCTGAGCTACCCAATGAGGTAATAGGGCACAGCCTTCAATGATAACTGTATTGTCAGATTTCTTCGCCAGATCAGCCAGAATAAAAGGAAATTCATCCTGGCCAGCAGCAATAAAATCTGCCAGCATAGTTTCATGATCACGCAGAAAAATGGCTTCAGGACTCAGGCTTGCCAAACGGGCCAGGGTTGAGCCAGAAGAGGCTAAAGAGGCATGATGGTAAAAATAGTCATCAGCATGATAAACCGCCAGGCCAAGTTCCCGGGCTAACCTATCAGCTAACCCAGACTTCCCGGAGCAGGGTGAGCCACCCAACCAGATACGCCTCACAGCTTTTCAGCCTCGAGTTTCTTGAGACAGACTCAGCCTAGCGCTCATAGCAAAATAAAACGATCACCAGGCCCTCTGGCAAGGCTTTTCTCGACTTCAGCTTAAACCCCAGCTTCTGGTAAAGCTGAGTGGCGGGCAAATTCTTTTCTGCAGTTGAGACTTCCAAGTGGTCAAACGGTTCATATTCCAGCACATAGTTGATAAGCCTCGAGGCCAGTCCCTGGCGAAACGCATCCGGATGCACCACCAGCGAGGCAATAACTAAGCTTCGCTCACCTACTTGCTCGAGTTCGCAAAGTGCCCTCAACTCCTTTTCACCCAGTAAACCCAGAAACCTATTGGAACTACGGGCAATGTCCTTGGCAGTTCGGCGTAAGGGGTAAAACTCGCTCAGGCCTAAAAGTCTGGCTTCTTCTTTGTAGGAGGCTTGCATCAGCTCATAAATAGCCGCTGCCGCAGAAGCAGGCTCGAGTTCCCTGAGCTCAGGCTGTTTCACGCTTGCTTACTGAACCGTCGTACCGTTGCCCGCCAGAGCGTACTGCACAGGCTTAGCAACCCTGGCATCCCCAAAAATAACTTTGCCCACACCGCCCTGCACCGCTTCAGCCGCACCCAGGACTTTTTTCTTCATACGGTCCTGCGCAAATGCCATAAAACTTTCAACCTCTGAGGCAGGTATGTCAGTTATCAGACTCGCTTCATCAGGAAAATCACGCAGTAAGCCCGGAATATTGCTGAGCAGTAAGAGAGCCTCTGCTTTTAGCGCTGTTGCTACTGCCGCCGAGGCACGGTCACCATCTACATTTACGGCAACACCCTCAAAGCTCGAGCCTGGCGGGGTCAAGACCGGAAGATAACCATTATCCAGTAAGAGATTCAGCAAATGCGTATTCACCTGCTCAACGGTTCCGGTATGGTCACCCCGTAAAATCTTGACCTTGCCATCTTCAACGCTGCGCACTTTATCTTTATGTTTACCTTCAAAAATGCGGCCATCAAGCCCTGAAAGACCCACAGCATTTACTCCGTGCCCCTGCAAGCGCTCAACAATGCCTTTATTCATCTTGCCGCAGTAAACCATTTCAAAAATTTCTAGGGTTTCACGGTCGGTAAAACGACTGGTGTAACCACTAGGACTGGTAATAAATTGCGGTGGATGCCCCAGAGCTTCGGCTACCCGATTGGTTTCTGCACTCCCCCCATGCACCAGAATGAGCTTTTGCCCCGCCTTCCAGAGCTCAGCGACATCGGCACACAGCGCATCGTAATCTATTCCTAAAGAGCCACCAACTTTGACAACAATCATAACGGTGTAGTGTACTCCATTTTGCCCTGAAGCTTCCAAATGCGTGGTCGTATGCAAACCTTCTCACGAATGCCTGACCACGCTTTACTTTCCCTTAATTACACTGCTGACTCCTCGAGGCCTGGTACAAATAGCCATCAATCACATAGCCTTCGGGAACTTGCTCGAGCTTGGTCGTAAAGAAGCGACCATCGGTTGCCTGCAAAATAAGGGTAGGCGTTCCCATGAGTGTATAGGTTAAGCGCCACTGGCCCTGGTGGGTGTCACTATCGGTAGAAGACATGCTGCCTGCTCCGTCAACTGAAACAAAGGATTCAGAACTGTACTGAAACCCGTAGCTGCCATCACTGCAAAAGGTATAACTGCGTTCTGTTTGACCTGCAAAACTTCCGTCACCAACGCCCCCAGGACTGTAGTAGCTGTCATTGCTATTGTTATAAAAATCTACACCACCAGGATTCAGCGAACTGGCCCCAGTCTGAGGGCTCGAGAACTGGCTCGAGGCAGCAAGGGCATCTACTGTCTGCGTTATGGATTGAGCATTACTGTAGCCAGAAAAGACCACGGCATTTCCTGCCGAACCCTGGCGGGCTGCCGTATGAAGAATATTACCCGCTATGTTATAGGTAATGCTCAGGGTATCTCCCTGCTGTGTCGGTCCGGCAATCACTGAGGCCTGTACATCATCGCCAAAGGAAGCTGCTATTTCGGTCAGTAGCGCCGTGGCAAGCTCTTCTGCACTGGCATTTGAGGCCGCCTCTACCACAATCAGACCTGACTGGTCATTGGCGACCAGGGCAAAAATCTGCTCTGTGGGTTCAAAGGCACCTATATATCCTTGCGGGATGCTAAAGCTAACGCCCGTTACCGCTGAGCTTAGCTGCTCCCCTGCCTGGTACTGCTTCTTGGCTTGAATGGGATTAGCGCCCGTAGGCAGGGGGCCAGGGGCAGGCACTGACAAAGGATTGGTCGAGCCACTACTTTGACGCTCGAGTACATAACTAGCTCCATCACTCACCAGGGTCAGGGTACTGCCTGACAGACTTGCGCTAAAGCTAAAGCCCTGTCCAAAGCTGCCAACGAGTTGACCCCCCTGCTCCTGAGCAACAACCTCAAAACTTTGTCCTGAGGCTACGAGCGTACCACTATAACCATTTGCTTCCTGACGTAAATTAAGCTCAATAGCTTCATTAGCATAGCTACCTTCATAAGTTGTTGACTGGGCTAAAGGATTACTGGCAGGCTGACTGGCAAGCGGATTGCTGCTTTGTGAAGCCCCTGCACCAGACACTCGCTGATAATCAAATGAAGTCAGGGTGTCCATATTAACTTCCTGAGTTGTGGGGTCAATTTCAGCCAGCGCAAATACCAGTCCTGTTTCACTAGGTTCCATACCAAAAACCAGGGTTGCGCTCGAGCCGTTAATCGTTAAGCTAATCAGCCCCGTGGCCACCTGACCGTCCCAGCTGCCTTCAAAGCTACCCGTTGCACTGCCACTTAACGTGCCACTTACCTGATCTCCCGTTTGATTAACCGTTAGCGTAGCTGTTCCTTGCTCACTTTCACTCTGATAGGTTCCAGATAGCTGCGCGTAGCCAAAACTTAACAGGGTGAGTACTA
Organism: Trueperaceae bacterium; assembly: GCA_020431825.1. Lineage (GTDB taxonomy): Bacteria > Deinococcota > Deinococci > Deinococcales > Trueperaceae > JAHEBB01. Next base: position 3,765 of record JAGQHN010000074.1, read on the forward strand.
GACAAGTAAAGAGTTTCATATTTGGCCTCCTTGACTTTAGTTTGGCCTAAAAGGCGTTACATAAGCGTCACATGGGTTTAACTTACTCTATAGTGAATTTGCAAGATACTTGATTGATTTATCCGTACTCGCTCTGCTCGGGAGATACTTAAAAGCTGACAAGTCCTGTAGCACCACAATTTTAGAACATGATAAGTTTAGGTGTGACCAGTATTATTATCGCCAATGACGAGAAGAAGCTAAAGCAGTTCGCCGACCTGCCTTACAGAAAGTACCGAGACTCGAGCCACTGGGTGCCGCCCCTGCGCAGCGAGGCAAGCGAGTTATTGGCTGAAACCAATCCCTTTTTTAACCATGTCAAGGCGAAGTTTTTTCTGGCTATGCGCAGCGGGGAAGCAGTTGGTCGCATAGCTTCGTTTGATGACGCTGCCCAAAATGCCAAACATCATATCAATGCGCTTTTCTTTGGCTTTTTTGAAGCTGATAATGCTGAAACGGCAACCCTGCTATTTGACGCCCTCGAGCGCGAAGCCAAAAGCCTGGGAAGGGGAAGAATTCGGGGACCCGTCATGCCCGAAGAATTGTATCAGAGTGGTTTTGCGCTGAATTCTGAAGACAGGGCTTTTTATCTGACGCCCCAGAATCCAGCCATTTATAACGACTATACAGAACAAGCTGGCTACGACAAACTCAAAGATTTTAAGAGCTATCTTTATGACACTCATTTAGGTTCCGATACTGAGGTGAGCAGTTTAATCAAAGAGAAACAAGCCGAGGGTTATAGCCTTAGGCAGCTTGATAAACGCAACTATGACGCTGAAATGGCGCGGCTCTTTGGTTTCTTTAATGATGCTTATGAGGCCCACTGGGGCTTTGTTCCGCAAGAGAAGGGGGAAATCAGCTTTTTAAGCGCCCGGCTCAAACGCTTTATTGATGCCCGGACCATCCTGTTTCTAGAGAAAGGGTCTGATCTTGTAGGTGCTATTGCTGGTTTTCCCGATGCCCATCAAACCCTTGCCAAAGTCAAAGGTGGCCGCCTTTTTCCTTTTGGCTTTTGGCAACTCATTGATCCCAAGCGCCATATTCATCAGCTGCTGGTGCCCATGCTTGCTATTGCCAGAACTGAACGCAGACAGGGACTCGAGCGCTGGCTGATTTATGACTTGCAGGAACGTGCCAAAAGTTACCGCTATAAATTGGTTGAGTTTTCTGGTGTTATCGAAGACCATAAAACCATGCCCGAGGTTTTACGCAGCTTAGGGGCAAAAGAGTATAAGACCTACCGCTTATACCAGAAAAATTTACTCGAGCCTCTGCGTCAAACCTAGGCTTAGCCTTTTGTCTTTTCAATAGCCTCAACATAAAATTGTAGTGTCTCATCTAAAACAGCTTGATAACTGTAGACCTCGTTGGCTCTGGTCAAAGCCTTGGCTCCTAAACTTTGTCTCAGCTGGGGATTAGCTAGCAAGTCTAAAATCTGCTTTGCTAAAGCATCACTGCTTGGCGGTGTGTAAAGCAGTCCAGCCTTACCCTCATCTAAAAGATCAACCATGCCTCCCTGATCACTCCCGATAATGGCCTTACCGTAAGTCATGGCCTCGAGGCAGGTATAAGGAAAATTATCAAAAAGCGAAGGAAAAACGCACAGCGTTGTCGTTTTAAGATAATGTTCTACTTCATCTAAGGGAACTCGACCGACAAATTGCATATGACTGTGGCAAGATTCTGGCACCAGACTTTTTAAATAACTGCTGGCATTGGGAAAACCTTCTATGGGGACATGGTCAGCACCCACAAAAATAAACTCTGTATTGGGAAAATGCTCGAGCACTTTTGGAATAGCCCTGGTCAGTATGTGCGTGCCTTTCCACTTATTCAGGCGCCCCACAAACAGAACCTTGTTGTCTGCTGTTGGCTCAGAGAGGTGGTCTGGTCTACGAATGCTGGGCAAATTGGGCATGACCTTAATTGGTCTGCTGCCCAGATTTAGCTCTTCACGAAAAATCTCAGCAGATACCTCACTTGGTGCAGTGATGTAGTGGGCATCCAGCAATTGTTTGCGCTCGAGCTGGCGCATGGCTTGCCGCATCATTTCAGGCGCATAAGGCTCTATACGTTCAGCGTAAGCAAAAGGGGTATGTAAACGCACAACAAAAGGAATCTGAGGATAGCGTTTAACCGGGTAAAAAATCCCTTCTGCCATAAAATCAGCAGCTTCAATAAGATCAAGCCCTTCTGTAGCAATAAGCGTTTTTAAGCGTTCTGCAATTTTTCTGCGGTACTGCAATTCGGAGATCAGGTTTTTGCCAACCAGACTTATGACCTTTATCAGTTCAAAATCCTGGGGTAAAGCCGGGCGTTTTGGCGTTAAGCGGTGAACCGTTACGCCCTGTTCATCTCTTATGCTATCTACTTCTCCTCGAGTAATCACATGAACTTTGTGCCCCAAGCTGGTCAGGGCATTGGCCATACTTTTGGTATAACTTCCTATGCCAGCACTAAAAGGATCAGGCGGGTACTCAACACTTAAAAAAGCGAAGTTAAGGCCGGGCATGTTTTAACTCTCGTCTGAGATTGTAACCGCCTAAAAGAGGACCAAGGATAAAGCTCGAGTAGTGGCTAATCAGGCGCCAGAGCAGCACGGCGGTAAGTACCAGACTGATGTCATACTGTCCTTTAACAATAAAAACACTGGCGGTTTCAACATACCCACTGGCTCCGGGCGTAGGCACAACAAAACCCAATAATAAAACCAGAAAAATAATTGCAACGGTACTTAAATAAGCTGGCTCGAGCCCCACAGCCCGCAAACAAACATAAAAGATCGAAAAACCTGCAAAGTGCATAGCACTGCTTACCGCTTGCAAAATAACCTGCTGTGAAAAACGGATTTGCCCAAGTTGACTTAAGTTCGCCATGAGTTTAGAGCTAAAGCGCATAACCGGACGGTGCCAGCGTTTTAAAAAGCGCTGAGTGAAAATCAGATGAGCAAGTTTATTAAGATAGTGAATATGAAAGCTAAAAAAATAAAACAGACCAACCAGTAACAAACTGGCGAAACCAGCTCCCCACAGTATGCGCTTATCTAAATTGGCATGATCTATCAAAAGATAAAAAAGGGCCAAAATAAGCATCCAAGCATAGCAAAGCATATCAACGATGTTGCTATAAAGACTTACAGACCAGGCTTGACTGGCACTTAAACCACTACTTTGCAGACTCAGAGCAATCATAGGCGCATGACCGCTTCCACTTGGTGTCAAAGCGGCACTAAAAAGGCCCAGTATGTGAGCTTTAACCGCACTACCTAGAGCAACTTTTTCTTGCAGATAATGCGCCATAATCTGCAGCCTTAATCCACCCAATAAATAGGTCAAAACCATCAGGCCAATGGCAACCATGGCATAAGGCAGATGAATACTCGAGAGTCTTATCGTACGAGTCTTGGTAAAAAAGAAAATAGCAGCAAGACTAGCCAGGCTTAGCAGCAAAGATAACCAGGGGATGACCCTGTGGAGCCGAGTTTTCATCGAGAAAAAGCTTAAACCTGACTAAGCAGCGGTACCTGTTTTGAAACAGGATAGCGCCTTTGGGTTTTCACTTTATCCTGATTAGCAAATCTCACAAGGGCATCACCCATAGAACGCGTTTGTTTGGCGAGTTTAAGTTTTTTGCAGCGCTTCCTCACGCGCTCGAGCTGCTCTGGGTGCTGAATATAAAACTCAAGGTGGGCTTTTAAATCTTTGGCACTTCTGGCATAAGCGCCAAGCCCTTTATCCACCACAAAATCAAGAACACCCAGTTCATTCAGACCGGCATAGCTGGTAATAATCATAGGACGACCAACCGCAAGTGTTTCATACACCGAAGCTGGCCCTGCTTTGCCAATAACCAGGTCACTGGCAGCAATATAGTCCGCCATATTAGTAACAAAACCCTTGACCTGCAAGCGCGGATTTCCCTGCGCTTCCAGGTTGTCTTTGAGGTCCTGGTTACGCCCACAAATTACGATGATGTTATCAAGACCAGGAATATCCAAAAGGGTATTGAGCATTTGCTCTGATTTGGTAGCGACACCTTCACCACCCAGACTAAGCAAACAGGTAAAGCCCGAAGGTAAATCAAGTATGCGCCGGGCCTCCTCTTTTTGCTTGGGGTATAAGAAGGACTGCTGGACCGGATAACCGACCACACTGAGCTTGTCCTCGGGCATGCCCATACGTACCAACTGCTGCTTTAAATCATTATTGGGCACAATGACATGATCAGCCCAGGGGTCTGCCCAGTAAGCACAGATATTATGCGTTTCCGTGGCAAAGGTAATAACTGGCACATCTAGGTGATAGCGTTTTTTAGCCAGTGCAAGACCGGTACTTACCAAACCATAATTTGAAATAATAATGTCAGGATGTTCTTTTTCAATATGCTGAGCAGCAAGTTCGGCAAATTCCTGAACAATGAGCCGCTGAATACGAATGCTTAGTTGTGGCCAGAGATCAATAGCCCTCTGACCCAGGCGCGCAGTAACAGGATAACGCAGCGCAAAACGCCAAGCATCTTTATTTCTTTTATCAAGCTGAGTTGCACCAACTTCATCCAGATAATCTGCAATACTCATGTCAAATTGTCCAGGATAAGCTTCTTCAATAGCCTGTTTCATAGCATGCGCCGTAGCAACATGGCCTCCGCCAGCTTGCATCGTTGCGAAAAGTAGTTTCTGCCTCTTCATGGTTACAATTGCCCTTGTCCAGAATTGTTTTGTCGTAATTTACACATGCCTTCGACCTAATAAATCACTACACCCTAGCATTCCAGACACCAATCTAGCATGTCATCCAACCAAAGTAGCAGCTTATTCCTAGCAAATCTTGCTAAAACAAGCCCAGGTTGGGAAAGCGGCTCTGCACTATCAGTGAGTAGAGCAAAACCTCGAGGGTAAAGTGTACCACAACAACCCAAAAAAGCGTGCGAGATCTTTGCCACAATATACCTTGCGATAAAATAAAGGGAAACATAACCAAAAAGCCAATGCCCCGAAACGCCAGATCCCAGAGGGCTGCGGCGTAGATAACCATAGCAAAAAGATTTGAAAAGGGACGCTTAAACATCGTTTCAAAAATGGCAAGGGCTGTGTTTTGTCCAAACATTTCATCCCAGAGACCAGCCAGATACATACCGATAAAAAGCATTGTTAAGGTTTTAAAAGGCGTACTGGTATCAAGCGGCCAGTTATAAACCACTTCTGGATTCCAGTATTTGAGGTAGAGCCATAAACCCAGTGCTGACCCAGGGATTGTGAAACAGATATAAAAGAAATCTGACCAGCGAAAGCGCTTAGGCAGCCAGTTTACTTTAAGCAATTCTGGTTCTTTGCGCATTAAGTAAATGCGGGGCAGGTAAACACTGGCAGCGTAAAAGGGAATTACAAATAAGACATGTCTGATACTGGTGTCAGAGTTAATGGGAGCAACAAACAGAGGAATAAGACCCAAAGACAGGGCAATATATCGGCGCTGTGCATCTTTGGATTGTTTAAACAAAAGAAAAACAAAAATAACTGCCGGGATAAGACCCCATAACCAATATTCAAAAGTGAGCCATAAAACGACTGTGGCGAGCAGAGAAAGTGCAGCACCATACCGTTGCAAACGCGAAGACATTGCGCGATTCTAACAAGTTTTATAGTAGCTGTCGTTATTTAGGAGATATTAAGCAGTAATGCTAACCACTACTCTTAATCTAATACTGCATTGCTAAGCTATAATGACGTTTTGGTTAGCATTTTTAGACTGAATACCAGATTTAGGACACTCGGATGACCAAGAGAATTGCCAGTTTAGTTGTAAAACATCCCAGGCTAATTCTATTATTTTGGCTCTTATGCTTTGGTCTTAGTGTGCCCTTTGCCCTTAGACTAGGAAATGTTGTTAAAACCGATCCGGGCTACGCCCCTAACAGTGCTATCGTTAAATTTAATACTTTACTCGAGCAAGAGTTTGACAGTCGCAACAGCTATCAAGTCGCGCTAACTGCGCGGGCCGATGCATCTACTTCTGCAGAAGAGCTTAATGCTATATTTCAGGACGTAACAGCTTCTGTTCAGGCGCTTAAAGAAGTTAGTAATGTGGCTGATTTTAGCAATCAGCCATTACTTCCTGCCTTTGAAACAGAAAGCCCCATAAGTCTGGCGCTTATCGAGCTTAACCCAAGTGATCTTGAAGCTGAGCTAAAAGTCGTTCAGGAGATCAAAGCCCTTTTGCCCGATGAAGGTCCTATTAGTTATTCCTTAACAGGAGGACCTGCCATTGAACTCGAGCTGCGTAAAATTGGTGAAGAGGATGCAAGTCGGGCAGAGGTTTTGGGGTTGAGCATTAGCTTGCTGGTTTTGGTACTGGTCTTTGGCGCTGTTATTGCAGCCAGTCTGCCCCTGATGGTCGCCGTAATGTCTATTAGTATCTCACTGGCAGTTTTATATGTTCTGGCTCATTTTATCGCAATTACGAGTTTTGGACAGATTTTTGTTTCCTTGCTGGGGCTTGCTACCGGTATTGACTATGCCCTGCTGATCGTAAACCGCTTCCGTGAAGAATTGAAGCATCATGATAAGCGGGAAGCTGTTATTAATACAACGCAAAATGCCGGAAAGGCTGTACTGGTAAGCGGTTTAACCGTGCTTATCGCTTTGGCGGCCCTAATCATTCCACCCTTAAATTTTATTCGTACCATGGGCATGGCCAGTATTATCGCTATGTTCTTTAGCATGGCGATAGCGATTACAGCGCTGCCCGCAGTATTATTTTTGCTGGGTGAACGCGTCAATCTCATAAAGTTAGGTAAGCAAGAGCCAGGGACTCGAACCCGCCATTATTGGTCGGCGCAGGCTAATCGCATTATGAAGCGCCCAGTCCTCTGGACTGTTTTTGGGGTCTTATTTCTTATTATTTTGAGTGTACCTGCTTTACAGATGCAGGTCGATTTTTCAGGTGCCCGGGGCCTAACTGGTCAGACCGATATCAATAAAGCCAATAAAATCCTGGAGGCTTTAGGCATCGCCAGCTTGCAACGTTCTGTAGATGTTCTGGTTGAATTAGATGCCAATGGCTTTTACCACCCGTCAAATATTAGAGCGATATCGTCATTAACTCGAGACTTAAAACAGCTTGCGCCTACCGATTATCTCTTGTCGCCACTCAACGCGCCGGGAGTTGCCAATCTGCTTCTCTTTCAGTACTATGCAACGCCTGAAAGTGCCGCTGCTAGTCCTCTAGCTACCCTGGTTGAAACAACTGTCAGTGCATCAAACCGCTATGTCTGGATTCGAGCTTTTCCCACCATTAATCTGGGCCCTTCAGCTATAGGCCAGTACATCGACAATATCAAACTTAGCCTGGCGGAATTAGGTCTGACAGCAACGATTTCTGGCCCTTATGTAAGTGATCAGGAGTGGACCAGTGCGCTCTATAATAGTTTTCCTAAGGCAATTATTTTTGTTTATCTTGCCACTTTTATACTCTTAGGGCTGGCTTTTAGATCGCTGCTTATACCGCTTAAATCCATCATTTTAAATACCCTTACCCTTACAGCAGCCTATGGAGTTATTACTGCCGTTTTTCAAATGGGCTGGTTTGCTTCTCTGATGGGGCTCGAGGCTGGACTTGGCTTTGTAGAAACGAGTGTTCCTGTCTTCATATTTGCCATTGTTTTTGGGCTAAGTATGGACTATGAGGTCTTTCTGGTTTCACGTATCTATGAGGCACATAAACAAGGCAAAAGTGATAATGAGGCGGTTCGCTACGCACTTGCGCACACCGGAAACGTTATCAGCAGCGCGGCACTTATTATGGTAATTGTCTTTTTTGCCTTTATTTTTAGTCGCGTTGTTATGATTAAAACCCTTAGTCTGGGTTTAACTGTAGCCATTATTCTTGACGCTACTTTAGTTAGATCAACTCTTGTACCTGCGGTTATGAGTCTGGCAGGCAAATGGAACTGGTGGCTGCCTAAACGGGTTGCCAGTATTGCTGAACGCATTAATTTTGGCCATGACTAATGGAACTTTTTTGATAACTTTATAACTACTACCCATCTGAGCAAAAGACTATTTGCAATTTAATAATGGAACTTTTGTTATTAAGTTACTCCATGGTGAATATGCAAGATGCTTAGCTTGTTTGTCCGTACTCGTTCCACTCGGGTTGGTTTGCAATCCTGCAAACCAACCCTGGAGCTACTTAATTTTGAACTCGACTTAGCTAAAACATCCCTGGAGTCAAACATTTCTGAAAACTCAGATAAGATACCAGCAGTAAATCAGCCTGGCATTAATTAAGTATCTCCTGGGCGTAACAAATACGGATAAACACCCTGAGCATTTGGGAATGACTTGGCTTTATAGATGGGCAAAAGAAATCCCCCTTTCGCAAAAGGGGGATAAAGGATAAAGAAAAAGACTTACTCGAGCCAGGTTTCTCTAAAACTCAAATAGCCTGTGTTCTGATAGTGTTTAAAGCCTTTAACGTTAGTGCCATGAGCTTCGTACTGAGCCGAGTGGAACAGGAAAACCATGGGGGATTCTGCAAGGATCAGTTCCTGTGCCTGCGTGTAAATGGCTTTGCGCTCTTCAGGATCAGACACCTGACGACCTTGCTCTAACAGGGCGTCCAGTTCGGCATTGCTATAGCCCCCAAAGTTTCCATTACCGCCTGTATGAAACTGATCATAGAGATAGTCATCGGGGTCGGCTAAACCAGAGTTACCCAAAATGGTTGCAGTAAAGTCACCATCAATTACTTTGGGTAAGTAAACGCTCCAGTCTTCTGCCACAATGTTCATGGTTATGCCAATCTCTGCCAGATTTGACTGGATGATTTCGGCAGGCGTGCGCAAAAAATCATAGGTGCTGGTAACGTACATATCAAACTCAAAACCATCGGCAAAACCAGCTTCAGCTAGCAGCTCTTTGGCTTTTTCTACGTCACGACCTATATAAGGGCTCGAGCTAATGCCATAAAACGCACTGCTTGGGATGGTCGTACCATCAGCTGCAACACCGCCTGTACCAAATAAAGCAACATCCACAACGGCTTGCTCATCGACAGCGTAAGCGATGGCGTCACGAACCAGCGCATTATCCAGAGGCGCAACACTGGTATTGATGTAAATGCTGCGGAAGTTAGTAGCGAGACCACCAACAACCTCGACCCCGGAATCCGCTTTTAAGATGTCTACATCGGGTGCAGGTACGTACTCAATCCAGTCAACATTACCCGTTTGAACCGCAGTGGTTCGCGCCGTTGGTTCTGGATAAAAGGTAAAGGTGATACCGTCAAGATAGGGAAGTTGGTTGCCATTGGCATCAGTACCCCAGAAGTTTTCGTTTTTCTCTAAAACCATACGAGTTTGCGGAATGTACTCAATGAACTTAAAGGGACCCGTACCCACAACAACATCATTCAGATCATTGTTATTGGCCATGGCCACGGCTTCAGAAACAATGGCATTCATACTAAAAGCTAGCTTGGAAAGCAGCGGGCTAAAAGGCTGAGACAAGGTGACAACCACGGTACTGTCATCGGCAGCTTCAATATTTGAAATAACTTCAAAATCTCCGGCTCTGGGTGAGGCAATGTCAGGGTCTTTGATACGATTAAGTGAAAACACCACATCAGAGGCTTTTAGCGGGTCACCGTTATGAAAGGTCACGCCTTCACGAAGGTTAAAGGTCCAGGCGAGCCCATCTTCAGAAGCCTCCCAGCTTTCTGCCAGTCCAGGTACGATCTCGAGGTTTTCATTAAGCATAACCAGCGTATCGTAGGTATTTTCCAACATATTGCGCGTAGCGGTTGCCTGTGATGTATGCGGGTCAAGCCCTACCGGGTCGGTCTGCATTCCGGCACGGAGTACTCCGCCGTACTTGGGCTGAGCCAGTGCCAAGCCCAGGCCAAAAAGAAGAAGGAAAAGGACGAACCGTTTCATATATACCTCCAAAATTTACCCACTCTAACGTTTCAGGCGTGGGTCAAGCGCATCACGCAGCCCGTCGCCCAAAAGGTTAAAGCCAAGTACAATAATCATAATCGCCAGCCCAGGAGCAATCGTCGCCCAGGGGCTGAGCGCCAAAAAACGCCGATTTTCTGAAATCATTTGCCCCCAGCTCGGTGCGGGTGGCGGTGTACCTAAGCCCAGAAAAGACAAACCTGCTTCAATCAGTATGGCATAGGCCAATCTTAAGGTAATTTCAATAATAAGCGGGGCTAAAGCATTGGGCAAAAGGGTAATAAATAGGGTACGCAAGTCAGAACTACCCGAAGCGTGACTCGCTTCGACAAAGAGTTCTTCACGAATTGCAAGGACAGCAGCCCTTGCTACTCTGGTAAACGGACCGGTATAAACCACAGCAATGGCAATGACAAGACTACTAAAGCCACTACCAAAAAACGCCAGCAGGGCAATAGCCAAGAGAATAACCGGAAAAGACAAAAGGATATCAGTAAAGCGCATGATCACGACATCCAGCCAGCCCCGGTAATAGCCTGCCAAGAGGCCTAAAAATGACCCTAGTAGCGTGGCTAAGGCAATCGAGCTAAAGGCAACCGAAAGAGAGGTGCGCCCACCATAAATGATGCGGGAAAGGGTATCGCGACCATACTGATCGGTGCCTGCCAGGTGCTTGACTGATGGCCCTTGCAAACGGTCAGGGGTATTAAGTTCAATGGGGTCGTAGGGGGCAATAAGGGGTGCAAAAACTGCCGCCAAAATCACCAGAATAATAAGGATAAGTCCAATAAGACCCGATGGATTGCGGAGGAGTCGCTGAAATGAGGCTAAAAGTGGATGCCTCGAGCGCCCTGTCTTAAAGGTACTAACCATAGCGAATCCTCGGGTCAATCAGTGAGTAGACCAGATCAACCAGCAAATTAACCAGAATAAAGGAAGCGGCGATAACGATCACCGCACCCTGCACCACCGGATAATCACGCAAATTGATGCCCTCGAGGGCAAATCTGCCCACACCAGGCAAGCTAAAAACCTGCTCAATAATAATGGCGCCACCAAGCAAAGAACCAAATTGCAACCCAATCACGGTAATCACAGGAATAAGCGCATTCCTTAAGGCGTGGCGATAAGTAACGCTGCGTTCTGCCAGACCCTTGGCCCTAGCTGTTCTAATGTAGTCACGCCCTAAAATCTCGAGCATACTCGAGCGCACAATACGGGTAATTGCCGCCGCCAAAACCAGCCCAAGAGACACGGCAGGCAAGATCATATGCCGCAGGTTTTGAGCTAATGACTCCTGCAGCGGAATATAGCCCGCCGGTGGCAAGACATTTAACTTTAGAGAAAAAAGCAAAATCAGCAAAATCCCTAGAAAAAATCCAGGAATAGATAAACCGAGCAGGGCAAAAATAGAAATGATGGAATCTGCCAGTTTCCCCCGGTAAAGCGCCGCAATCACCCCTAGTGGAATCGCAATAATCAAGGCAACCATCAGGCTTAAAATAGTGAGCTCGAGCGTAACCGGAAAGCGCATCGCCAGATCCAGCAAGATAGGCCGACCTGTTCTAAGTGAACTGCCTAAATCTCCCTGCAAGGCTGCTCCTATCCACTGACCAAACTGCTCATAAAGCGGCAAATCAAGTCCAAACATCCGCCGCATTTCTTCCATGCGTTCGGCGGAAACATTACCGTCGATGCCGACAAGCTGCGTTACCACATCTCCTGGAACTGCCCGCATAAGTAAAAAGGTAATAATCAGCACACCAAAAAGCGCCGGTATCGCCAGAAAAAGCTGCCTTAAGAAGTAGAAGATCAAATCCAAGCCTTTCGTCTCAAAAAGGTTAAGTCACCAAGAACGTAGCAGACTGTCAAAGGCCCCTGCTGACCTTTGCAGAATTATACCTGTATTAGTCCAATTTTCTAGCAGAGCAAAGCTTAATGGTAGACCCTTGACTATTTTAAGAGCTTAACTTATTATTGAATGAACAAACGTTCAATAATAAGGATTGAGTTATGTGTCCCAGAACTGCCAAAGCCTACGAAGCCTTACGCGAAGCCAGCAAAGAAAAAATTATGCAGGCTGCTCTTGAAATATTTGCCAGATATGGCTTTGAAAAGAGCAGCATTCGCCAGATTGCCAGTCATGGAGAGGTCTCTCTAGGGCTAATGTACAACTACTTTAACAGCAAAGAAGACTTGCTTATCGCCATTTGTCAGCGCAGCATGGAAGACGTGGCTGCGTCCTTTAGTGAGGCCAATCAAGCTGGCACAGCCAAAGAAAAGCTCGAGCGCTTGGTGAAGAGCAGTTTTGAAATTTTGGCTGAGCACCGCGATTTCTGGCAGGTCTTTTACAGCCTTCGGTCACAACCCGGCCTAAAGGAACGCTTGCCGGAAAGCTTTATAAGCTGGCACAGTGCCATTCAGGCGCAGTTAAAAGCCTATTTGAGCGAGTTACAACACCCCAACCCTGAAGCGGCCGCCTGGCTACTGTTCGCAACTATAGACGGAGTAGCCCAGCACAACATCTGGGAAAGCAATTATCCTCTCGAGCACGTTTTAGATGAACTGCTAAAAACCTATCTGGGAGTAGACTATGTCACAGCCTGAGTGGTTAAATAAGCAGACTTACCCCTTTGAGTCTCACTACTACCATCTGCCTGAAGGAAAGCTGCACTATGTCATGGAAGGACAGGGGGAGGCAATGGTCATGATTCACGGAACACCGGAGTGGTCATTTGTATACCGTGAGCTGATTAAAGCCTTTCGCTCCCAGTTTTGCTGCATTGCAGCTGATCATTTGGGATTTGGTCTATCAGATAAACCAGATATAAGCTACGCACCTGAGTTACAGGCAGAGCGGCTCGAGCAATTTTTGAATCATCTTAAGCTAAAAGACATCACCCTGATTGTGCATGATTTTGGTGGCCCTATAGGACTGGCCTACGCGCAAAAATACCCGGAGAAAATCAAACGCATTGTCATTATGAACAGCTGGCTCTGGCCCGTTAAAGCTGACCCCTTTTATAGTGTTTTCAGTCACCTTATGCTGACACCGTTAGGAAAATGGATGTATTTACAGCAAAGTTTTTCGGCTCGAGTCATCATGAAACGCGCCTTTGCAGATAAAAGCCAGCTAAGCCCTGACCTGCATGCACAGTATCTAAAGGTTTTTCCCACGCCCCAAAGCCGCAAAGCCACGCTCGACTATGCCCAATCCTTTATAAAATCAGATGACTGGTTTACCAGTCTCTGGCAAAATCGCGACAAACTCAAAGCTATTCCGGCTCAGTTTATCTGGGGCATGAAAGATATAGCCTTTAAAGCCAAAGACCTTGCCAGATTTCAAAGCCTTTTTGACCACTATGAAACCAAAAACTTAGCGGTTGGTCACTTTCCCCAGGAGGAAGCACCAGAGGAGGTTATAAGCACGGTAGCAAGGTTTGTTGAGATAGGCCAATCCAGAGAGACCGAACATGTCCATTGATACTCCAGAAGAATTAAAAGCCCTAAAAGCATGTGCTCAGGTGACCAAAGAAACCTTGAATGTCTTACAAAAAGCAGTGCAACCCGGCATCACGACCAAAATGCTCGAGCACCTAGCCGATGACATCTTTGCCAACTATGGCGCTCGCTCAGCCCCTCGACTGATTTATAATTTGCCTGCAACCGTACTGATTAGCCTAAATGATGAAGCGGTTCACGGTTTGCCCGGTGAGCGGGTCATTCGTGCGGGTGACATAGTAAAAATTGATGTCACCCCGGAGCTAAATGGTTTTATTACAGACGCCTGTGTAACGATAGCTGTACCCCCAGTTAAACCTGAGACAAGTCGACTTCTTGAAGCAAGTCAGGAAGCCTTAAGAAAAGCTATGGGGATGGCTCGAGCTGGTTTGCCTGTCAACCTGCTAGGCAAAAGCATTGAAAAAGAAGTCCGGAAACGTGGTTTTAGCGTTATTCGGGAGCTGGGTGGTCATGGGGTTGGTCGCCGAATTCATGAGGCCCCAGAGGTCATGAACTTTTATCATCGGGGTCAGAGAGAACGTTTGCAAGAAGGCATGGTTATTACCATTGAACCCATCATTGCCCAGGGTTCAGGCAAAGTTTACACCGCCAAAGATGGGTGGACCATCAAAACGCAAGATCAAAGCCCTGTTGCCCATTTTGAGCACACCATCGTCATTACCAGAAATAAACCCCTGATATTAACGGCCTGAGACTTTTACCGCTAGCAAATCCTTTAGCAAAGGAGAGAGCTTTAAGCGTTATTGCTTACGTTCCTTATAGAATGCTTATTCTACCTCGAGCTTTAGCTCTACCTGCAACTCGGTATCTTCAGGCTTTGGTTCCCAACTGTTTAAATCAACCTTGGTCTGCTCCCCGCTACGAATGTCTTTGAGTTCGTAGGACGAAGCATCTCCAGGATTAAAAAACCAGACATAAGGAATGCCTCTGCGCTCAGCATTGCGTATTTGCTTGCCAAATTTCTGAGAAGCATGGCTGACATCACTCGAGATGCCTCTAGCACGTAGTTTATTGGCAATACTAATGGCCTCGAGCCTTGCTTCTTCGGTGGGCAAAGCTACCAGCACCGTGACCGGGCTAGATCTGTTGGCACTTAGCAGTTTACGACCAAAAAGGTAGCCCAGCATGCGGGTTATGCCGAAAGAAATACCAATACCGGGCAACTTTACCTTTTCATCACTGGCCAGGTTGTCATAGCGCCCACCACCACAGATCGAACCCAGACTTTCGTGACCAACAAAGTTACACTCGTAAACCGTACCAGTGTAGTAGTCAAGGCCCCTTGCTAGACTTAAATCAGCCAGCAAAGTGCCTTCGGGTAGTGACTGTGACGCCTCAACCACAAAGGCAAGTTCATCAAGTCCTTCTTGCAGGGTTGGGTGGCGGTAGCCCAAAGCCTCAACCTCTTTAACAAAAGATCCATTAGAACTTTTTATTTGCCCCAGATTCAAGCAAAGCTCGGCCTGTTCCTGGCTTAGCCCCAGTTCATCTTTGAGCGAGGTAACGACTGCAGACGCACCAATTTTGTCAAGCTTATCGACAATGCGTAAGACACCCGCAGCATCGTCAATGCCCAGAGCATAGTAAAACCCCGTCAGAATTTTGCGGTTATTTACCCGAATGCGCACGGGCGGTGTTGGCAGGCTCGAGATAATGTCATGAATCAGTAGTGGAAACTCAGCGTCAAAGCTAATGGGCAGGTCACCTTCATTAATAACATCAATATCTGCCTGATAAAACTCGCGGTAGCGACCCTCTTGAGGGCGTTCCCCGCGCCACGCCTTTTGAATCTGATAACGCTTAAAAGGAAAGTTGAGATGCCCGCGAAACTGCTGCACATAGCGGGCAAAAGGCACGGTCATATCAAAGTGCAAACCAAACTCAGCAGGGGCACTGGGGTCTTCTTCATGCAGGCGGCGCAGGGTATAAATCTCTTTGTCATCGCCTTTACTTAAGAGGACCTCTAAGGGTTCAATCGAGCGTGGCTCAATAGGGGTAAAACCGTAAAGCTCAAATTTTTTACGAACCGTATCTAAAAAGAATTGTTCAATCAGTTTTTCTTCGGGTAGCCACTCGGGAAAGCCGCTCACCGGATTAATCTTTGCCATAGTCTAACTCCAGAGGATGCGCAAATTGTGGGAGGTGTCCGATTTTGTGTGTCTGGAGTACCGCAAATGAAGGGCAGTATCGGTGTTCGTTAGCCTGGAAGCACAAAATCTGGTACACCATCAATTGTCGAGCTTTAGTTTAACGTAAGGGCTATAAAAGCAAAAGACAGCTTCAATGCTTGCCATAAAGAATGTGCAGTTGCAGCAACGTCATAGGCTTGATTGTAGTTGCAATCCCAAAAAGCGTCAAGCCCGGTTACCTTTTTCTTGAGATAACTTTTACTTAAGATAGCTTCCTGAGCTTTTCTCTGAGAGGGAAAATAGCTTCTTCTTTGGCTTTGGCCTCAACTTCAATCCAACTTACCTCAGCAAAGGCTGAGGGAAAAGTATGAATCTTATCGCTGTGTTTGTTATCGCTTAAGCCCTCACGACCATTGGAGAGATGAACGATTTGCCAGTCAGGAGGCTGCCAGGTTTGTCTGGCAAGGCGGGCGAACTCGGCAATGCTCGAGTCTTCAAAACTGCTTAGTCCTTCTTTTACCACATGGTGATGGACATCAAAAATCATGGGCACACCTGCCTGCACACAAATCTCCAAAATCTCAGCAGCACTGTAAGCACGTTCGTCATTTTCCAGCGTTAAGCGGTTTTTAACGCTGGGGGCTAACCTTCTGATGGTGTCAATCAGAACCTGCGCTCTGCCTCCTTTACCCCCATGAATATTCATGGCCGTCCAGGGGCTTGGCTCGAGCCCTAAGAAATCAAGACTCAATGCATGATTTTCAAGCATTTTGATACTGTTTTTAACCACGTCGGGTCGCTCAGAGTTGAGCACAACAAACTGCTCAGGATGAATAACAACTCGGATGCCATAGTTTCTGGCAAGTTCGCCCACCTGACCTAAGTCATTCCTCATCTCATAAAGCAGCGCTTTACCAATGTCATCTTCCAAGTCACTAAGCGGAAAGAGATTAGCGCTCATCCGGTAAAGCTTTAAGCTATGCTCCTGACAAAACTCGAGCGCCCTTAAAAGCAGCCGAAGATTATGTTTGTAAAGCGCTGCCAGCGTTTTTTGCCGCTCGCTTAAGTCCAGCTTCAGGTAGCGCGTGCGGGTAAGCGTTTTAAAACGAATCTCATCACTGTAAGTAATGCAAACCAGACCCAGATGTTGCGTTACTGACTTCACCCTTGAAGGAGTGACTGTGAGCCGTCAATCCAGATAGGAGTTCCGGTAATGTGGCTCGAGCTGTCTGAAGCGAGAAACAGAACCAGATCAGCAACCTGTTCACTGCTGCCGGCTTTACCACCTGTCAAAGGAATCTTACCCTTAGGAAAATCAACAGGTATTTTTACCTTGTCCAGATTGCGCTGCTCGGTACTGCTGGAAATATCTGTGCTAATGGCACCTGGACAAATAACATTTACCCTGATTTTAAATTGGGCGAGCTCGAGCGCCATCATTTGCCCGAAGGCCAATTGAGCAGCCTTGCTGGTCGCATAGGCACTGGCCCCACTATTGCTAAAAATGCGGGTGCCATTTACCGATGAAGTAATAATGACCGAACCGCCCTGCTTTTTTAACAGCGGCAGTGCATGCTTCAGAGTTAGAAAAGTACCCGTTAAATTTATGTCGATAGTTTTTTGCCACTCTGACAGCTCTAATTCATCTAACGGTGTCCAGACGCCATTAATCCCGGCGTTGGCAAAAACAATATCCAGGTTTCCCCAGCTTTCCTCAATGGTTTTGTAGGCCCGTTTTATGTCATCCTCTTTAGAAATATCGCCAGCAACTACCAGCGTGTCCCCCTGAATGGCCTTAGCAACTTTGTTCAGATCATCCTCACTGCGCGATAATAGGGCCACTTTAGCGCCAGCTTCAGCTAGTTTTTTAGCACTTGCTGCCCCTATGCCAGACCCCGCACCTGTAACCAGCGCGACTTTTCCCTTTACATCCATCTTTGCTCCTTAAGTTTAGCTAAAAGCATAGGGCATGGTTTTTTTACCCATTGCATTCTATGTAGTATTTTGTCTGCAAAAAAGGACCCGCTCAACGTAGCTGAACGGGTAATATATGATTCTGAGTTATTTAGGCAAGCTGACCTTCGTGCTTACCTTCGGCGATTTCCTCGAGCATTTTTCGGTTAAAGGCGGCTAAGTCTCCTGGGTTGCGACTGGTAACCAGACCCTGATCGGTTACCACTTCAGCGTCTTCCCAGTGAGCACCGGCATTCTCTAAATCTTTCCGAATACTCTTATAAGAGGTCATTTTTCTGCCTTTGACCACACCCGCATTAATCAGGGTCCAGGGGCCGTGGCAAATAGCGGCAACTGGTTTATGCTGCTCAAAAAAGTTTCTTACAAACTCTGTAGCTTTTTCATTGGTGCGAAGCTGGTCAGGGTTTATAACCCCTCCAGGTAAAACCAGGGCATGATAGTCACTGGCCTTTGCCCCATCAAGCTTGACATCTACCGGGTAAGTTTCGCCCCAGTCCTTTTCATTCCAGGCTTTGACTTTATCGCCATTGGGGGAAACAACGTCAACCTTAGCGCCAGCTTTCTCTAAGGCCTCTTTCGGGCTGGTAAACTCTATTTGTTCAAACCCATCGGCAACCAGGAGTGCCACTTTCTTATCTTTTAAATTCATATTCCCTTTCCTTTCTATCTTCATTCTGGCAAAAACCAGAACTTCCCTACAGACCTGACTGTCATAGCGGTAGCCCGAATGAAAATACTAAAAC
>JAGQHN010000074.1:22227-25299 GCA_020431825.1 Trueperaceae bacterium
CCCCGAATGAAAATACTAAAACAGAGTATCTTGATACCGCTAAAGGCTTAATAGACTTATCATGAGACCGACAGCCAACCAGCCATAAGAGAGCATGGCCAACCAGAAAAGCACGCGTTCAATGATACTTGCACCCCCATGCTGATGATGCTCTGAAGTCTGCTTCCTGGTGAAACCAAGCCAGGCAAAAAAGCCAGATAAAGCCAGAAAAGCCAGATTTAAAAAGAAGGTATAATCGATGGCAAAACTTTGCGTTTCCCCCTGTGAGCCTGTACGCTCAGGCAAAAGCCCCAACAGCAAAAATCCGTAGTGCAAAATAAGAGCGCTAAGTACCAGAACTACCAGAAAAATGCCTGCAATGTACAAAGCCATTTTCCAGCCATAGTATTTGGCATTGACCCGAATCACCGGAAACACAATGAGGTCGCTAAACACAAAGGCCATAATGCCTGCAAAACTTACGCCATTGCTGTACAGGAGGGCTGCCAGAGGAATATTGCCCATCGAACCAATAAAGGTAAAAAAGGCAGCCAGTGGCCCTACGAGGCTATGCTCGAGCACCGCCCAAAACCCCATCTGCCCCTCCCCTCCAGAACCTATAAACAGGGTTTGAAAAAAACTGTCTGGTACAAAAGCAGCTATAATCCCGGCAACGGTAAAGCCCACTGTGACATCTTTCCAGACCATTCCCCACTCTCCCCAGTAGGTTCGCGCAACTTCGCGCCAGCCTTCTATGCTGCTAAGCTTTTCCCGCCAATCTTTAATTTCGCCGTGCTTAGCTTCTTCACCCAAATGCTCTCTTGCCTTTTCGATCAGCTTATCTGGACGGGTCAGGCGCACCAGCAACCACATGAGTAAAATAAGCAATAGGCCACCGATATACTCCCCGAGCACAAATTGCCAGCTTAAAAAGATAGCAATAATAATGCCCAGTTCTATCACCAGATTGGTTGAGGCCAGCAAAAATGCCATAGCAGGTACAAAACCAGCACCTTTTTGAAACAGCGATTTAGCAGTAGCCAGCGCGGCAAAAGAACAGGAACTCGAGATAAAGCCAAAAAAGGTACCCAGCCCGACGCTTTTTGCACCTGTTTCCCCCATAGCACGCTGCATGCGCTCCCGAGTTACAAAAACTTGAATCAATGCGCTTACGGTATAACCTAAAATAAACGCCCAGAGCGCTTTCCAGAAAAAACCCAACGTTGTTTGTGAAGCTTCTCCCCAAAGCTGGAAAAAGCTTGCCACTACTTACCTCCTGTACCTGAAAACCCTTAAGGAAAAATAGAACTCGAGCCCACTCAGGCTCGAGCCCTGCTACCCTCCGACTTAGGAAAGCGCAATTTTGCCTTTTAAAGCCTCTTTGTTAAAGCTTTCCCCAGATCTTATAAGTGCTCTAGCCTCGTCTATTTTCTCCCAGACATTCCAGAGTAAAACACCCTTGACCTCATCGTCTTTAAGGTAGTAAACCACGGCTTTGTCAAAATCATCTTGCTTGTCAATCATGGTGTCCAGTTCGCTGTTTAATTCCCCTACCGCTTCATAGCCCATATCAAACATATCTGAGTAAAAGTAAGGCAGGTAGTCATAGCGTTTGTTGGCACCCGCCATATTGGCCCCTGCCGTTTTACCCATGCTGCGGGCAGCATCTTCGTGCTCAATGCGCATGCGTTTGTCCAGGGCAAGATTATGAAATGAAGCAATATCCCCTGCTGCATAAATATCAGCCTGACTGGTTTGCAGGTAATCATCTACCCATAGACCTTCGTTTTCTGTCTCGAGCCCGGCCTCCTCAGCAAACGCTATGGCGGGCCTAATGCCCAAGCCAGCGACTACGGCTTCGACCTCTAGCTCTTTACCCTTATGACTTTTGAGCCTGAACCCCTCTCCTGCACGCTCAACTGAAGCAACCTTATCTTCTTTTATCAGGTCAATGCCCTGCCGTTCATAGTTGTTATTAATGTGTTTTACCAGGGCTTCAGGAAAACGTTCGGCAGAAATGCCCGCTTCAGGAAAAATAAGACTTACATGATTGCCATTAGCACTCAGCGACGCAGCCAGTTCAGGGCCAATATAGCCGCCTCCAATAACAGCGAATTTCGTCTTTTCCTCACTGAGTTTCCGTAAGTTTTTATAGTCAGCCAGACTGCGGTAGTACAGAACTTCCTGAGGCGCATTGTCAAGGGTAATAGGCTCGCCTCCTGTAGCAATTAGGAGCTTATCAAAGTGAAAAGTCATGTCCTTATCGCAGGCCAAGGTTTTATTGTCTGGCTCGAGTTCAGTCACTCTATGACCTAGAAAGGCGTTTACCTTTAGGCCGTCCAGCTCATGCTTTATATCAGCTGTGCTCATGTCTTCCTCGAGCCATAGATCTTTACTCAGCGTCGGTCGGTCATAGGGCAAGCTGTCTTCAGCGCTTATCAGCGCTAAACTGCCCTCTTTGTCATGCTCTCTAATAGCTTTTATAGCATTGTAAGCAGCAATACCTCCGCCTACAATGATGTACTTAAATCGGTTCATAGACTCTCCTAGTAATTAGCTGGCCTAGTAATTAGCTGGGGGATCACTGGCAGGAAAACTTTGTTTGAGTTCCTGATCAATTTCCTGTTCAGTTTCGGTTACGTGCTGATCAAGGTCTTCACTATTGCTGAGTAATGCATAGGCTTGTTCAAGTTTGTCGTAAACCAGCTGGGCTGAGTTGGTCTCAGTAAGCTCGAGCCAGGCCGATGCATCTTCAACCAGGTCCTCGAGGGTTTCTATCATCTCTTCACGGTTAACCGACCGTTCTTTATTACTTGTAGCGGTCATGATTGACCTCCTTTTTTACTAGTAAAGCGAAAAACGCTCGTCTTCTACAGACCTCCTCGTACAGCCAGAAAAACCAACTGATGTACTCTCTAAGGTGTACAAACGTAAAATCAAACGCTTATTTAAGCATCTTGGAAAAGGCAGAATAAAGCCGTTTAATAGGGCATCACTTCGGAGAACTAGGGTTTTGAGAGAGGCTTCTCCGAACTGACCTAAAAAGATGCGCGCACGAACTTAAAAACGAGAAAGGAAAAGGATTATGAATAA
>JAGQHN010000075.1 GCA_020431825.1 Trueperaceae bacterium
ACAGTTCTTGCAGGCAACCCAGGAAGCTATGGTGCAAACTCTAAACAACCCAGAGACAGCTTTTGAGGCAGCTAAAGACTATGTTGAAAATTTGGGGGATGACCGTATGGAAGTCCTGATGACCTCTATTAAGCTTTACACTTCGGCCTATACCCGTGAGCAGGGGCTTGGCTTTAGTGACCCAAAGGGCTGGACATCTACGCTCGAGCTGCTCAAACGCACCGGGCGAGTCGAGACAGATCTGCCTGCTGAAACCTTTTACAGGAATGACTTTTTGCTCTCAGGATTGGGCGCTGAGTAAGTATAAAATTAACCCACCTGCCTATTCGTTACTCTGGATAGGCAAGTGGGCTTTTCTCTTTAAATAAGCCCGTGGCGCTCGAGTTCTTTTTTGGTTTCTGCCAGAACGGCTTTTTGTGTTTCTTCTAAGGGCAAGTCAAGTTTTGCGCCTGCAGCGGCTACATGCCCACCACCGCCTAAAGCGTGACAAATGGCCTGCGCTGACACCCCGTCACGGGTTCGTACAGAGATTTTGGTGTGGTCGGCTCGAGCCTTAAAGAAAATAGCGACTTTGGTGCCTTCGGCATAGCGTATGAGCCCCACATAGTCGTTGGAGTCGTCATCAGAAGGGCCGACTTCGGCTTCCATTTCGGCTGTCAGGTAGGCGGTTGCTACCAGGCCCTCTAGCGGAAAGTCTACCGTGGACATAACTTTACCGAGCATTTTGAAATAGGTCTTTTCGCGCCACTGCAAGCGGTCAGTTAAAAAGCCGTAATTAACCCCATGTGAGATGAGTTCGGCAGCATCTTTTAGAACGCTGGCGTTGGTATTGGTGTATTTAAAATTACCCGTATCGGTCAAAATACCTGTTAGGCAGGGTGTGGCAATGTCCGGGGTCCAGCTTATTGGAAGGTGCTCGAGCAAATCTTTTATCATTTGCGCTGTGGCAGCTTTGCCTGGTTCAACGCAGACAAGATCACCAATTCTTGGGTTTGAGCCGTGATGGTCAATATTAATGGTAAAGGCTGCTCCCTCAATAGGTGCGCCAACATAGCGACGACCTAAATCGACATCTAAAACAGCCAGAAGGCTGTTCTCTGGCAGGGTCTCGAGTGCGGGAACCGCTTCATTTTCCTTAAGTAAAAACTGTAAGTATCCAGGAATTTCCATGGCAAACGTGGTGGTTTTTCCCAGGCTATCCAGGGCACGTTTCAGTGCCAGACAACTACCAAGGGCGTCGCCATCAGGGTCAACATGACTTATGATGACGATTGGCCCCTGCCAGTCTAGAAGCTTCTGGGCGATTTCTTTTAATTTTTCAGGGTAGTTCGCTTCACCGGAATTATCTATTTTATGCGTCACAACCCAAAAACTATACCGCGTACCGTTTTTCAGTTCTATGAATAAGTAAGCTTAGCAAAGCTCGAGGTAGCGTTCTTTCATGAGTTCAAGCACTTCATCACCATTTCTGTCCCACAGCTCCTGATTAAAGATTTCACATTCAATGGGGCCAGTGTAGCCAGCCTCTTCAACCGCTTCACGCAGCCTGCGAATTTCAATCCAGCCGTCTCCCATCATGCCACGACCTTTTAAGGTATCGGGCAAAGGGGTAATCCAGTCGCAGACATGAAAGCCAAAAATATGCCCTTCAGCACGCTTAATTTCGTCATAAACTGTGGGGTCCCACCAGACGTGAAAGACATCAATGACCACTCCCACAGGCGTCTCATACTGCGAAAATTCTTTATTTAGCCTAAGCGCAAAGTCATTGGCCTGACCCAGTGTCACAATGACATTTCGGTCGGCGGCGTACATGGGGTGCAAGGGTTCAATGCCCAGTTTTACACCACGCTCCTGAGCGTAAGGGGTAATGGCTGCCAGACCGTCATACACCATCTGCCTTGCACCATCTAAGTCTTTGCTGTGCAAACCACCGCAAACAAAAACCAGAGTATCGGTTTCAAGGGTGGCACACTCATCGATGGCCCGCAAATTATCATCGATACGTTTCTGGCGCTCCTCTCTGGTCGCTGCAGGAAACATGCCACCGCGGCACAGGCTCGAGATTTTAATGCCTAGCTCTTTGGCGATACGCGCACTTTCCTCTACCCCTTGTGCCAGAATTTTGTCACGCCATAAACAGGCGTAGTCAAGATGAGCCCGGGCGCAGCCCTCGAGCGCCTCTTTAACCGTCCAGTTAAAGGTGGTGTACTGATTTAAGCTAAGTCGGTTTATATCAGGCATATGCATCCTAACGCTGAGGTAAAACCTCAATTTTTCCTTCCCGCTCAACTACAGAAAAATGTTTAAAGTCAAGCGTTAAAACTTTTTTACCTGAACGTTCAGCACAGGCAATAACGGCGGCATCGGCATAGCCAAGAGGTAAATCAGCATAGCGTTTTATCAGTTGGCTTATGCGACTCAAATCTGGTTCACCACAATCAAGCTGAAAACTTCCTGCTGCTAAATCTTCTATAAATGCTTCCAAAACGTGATGCCCCAGACGTTTTTCAATAAGGTAAGTGATTTCTCCCAAAATACCCATAGGTACGATAAAGGGGCCAGGGTCATTAAAGAGTAAGGTCTGCAAAACGGATGCTTTCCGTCTAAGAGGACAAAAAGCGCCGAGCTATCCAGCGTTATCAAGACCTAGATCCTTTATCCAGTTTTCTTTTATCCAGCTATCTATTTCAGAAGCACCTAAGCTTCCATCCTGACCCATACCAATTGATTTGGGTAAACGACGAGGTTTTTGCTGGACATAGGTTCTTAGAGCTTCCCTGATCAGATCAGCCTTTGTCCTGTTCTCTTGTTTTGCCAGAGCTTCAAGGTCGTGTTGCAGGTCCTCTGGTAGATAAATCGTCGTTTTTGTCATCGCTACATTTTACCATATATGACGTATGGCAATTGATTATTCAGGCAGAGACGCTTCTTTCTTCTAAGATTTGCTTCATACGCTGAACTGCCAGTTCGGGGTTATCCAGCAAGCCAGCCTGATCCGCTAGCTTAAAAACATTAACCAGATGCTCAAGGGACCGTTTGCTTTCCAGGCCACCCACCATCTTAAAGTGGTCCTGATGCCCATTCAGATAGGCCATAAAAACGATACCTGTTTTGTAAAAGAAAGTCGGCGTTTCAAAAATGAGCCTTGAGAGGGGTACAGTAGGGGCAAAAATCGCGTCGTAGCTTGCCTCATCACCGGACTCGAGTGCTTTCATGGCAGCCGCAGCCGCTGGGGCAATGGCATCAAAAATGCCTAGCAGACCGTGACTAAAACCTTGCTCATCACCTTTAATCAGTACGTCGTAATTAAAGTCATCGCCGGTGTACATTTTGACGCCTTCGGGTAACTTGCGCCGCATGATGATTTCTTTCTGGTCATCCAGGAGGCTCATTTTCATACCATCAATTTTGTTCTGATTATCCCTGATGACCGCCAGCAAACTGTTCATAGCGCCATCAAATTCGCTTGCGCCCCAGTAGCCTTTGAGTTTGGGGTCAAACATGTCACCGAGCCAGTGCAAGATAACGGGCTCAGACACCTGTTGCAAAATGTGACTGTAGACTTTCAGATAATCATCCGGGCTTTTGGCAACGGCAGCCAGGGCTCTTGACGCCATCAGAATGATGTTTCCGCCACAGCTTTCAATGTACTCGAGTTGCTCTTCATAGGCTTTTATGACGTCATCAAGGGTTAAGGAAGTGTAAGGTTCGCTAAGCTGATCGGTACCTGCACCGCAGGCAATGCCTCCACCGACACTTTTGGCTTCTGCGACCGAGCGTTTGATCAGTTCTCTGGTGGCTGCCCAGTCCAGGCCAAACCCCCGCTGAGCGGTGTCCATGGCTTCGGCAACTGCAAACCCGTAACGCCAGAGGTGATGCCGGTAGGCCAGCGTACTTTCCCAGTCCAGTACGGCGGGTTTACCCTCACCGTTATCGGCTTTGGGGTCGGCGACAACATGGGTGGCTGCATAAAGAATGCGACTTTTAAAGGCTTCAGTCGGAGGTTGATAGTTGGCAGGTTCGCGCAGAGTGTAGGGCTCGAGCTTCCCGTCCTGCCCAGGTAAGGTAAGTGTATGAGTCATCTAAGACTCCTTTCTGGCTTAATTTCGCTTAGCTGTAGGTTCATGATGCACGCTTTTGCATGGAAGGAGGAAATTTATCAGGGGAACTACCCCAGGTTTTGTTGGGTTCATTGCCCAGGACGAGCCTTAAGGTAGCTCCCTGACTTAAGGCCTCATGACTAATCCAGGCCCGGTCTAAGGGCTTGCCATTCAAACTTGCCGACTGAATATAGACATTATCAGAGCTGTTATTGATGGTTTCAACGACAAAGGTTTTACCCTTGTAGTAACGCTCATCCAGATGAAGGGTGATTTTATCAAAGATGGGGCTGCTGAGTTCATAGAAAGGTGCCTGATTACTGCCCCCACTTACATTAAATAAGCCTAGGGCCATAAGGACATTAAGGGCACCCATTTGCCCTTGATCTTCGTCACCACTATAGCCACCAAAAGGGGTAATGTCACTTTTGCAGGCCGCCATAATGCGGCGTACCCAGCTTTGCGTTAACCAGGGCGCACCCGCGTAGGTAAAGAGATGTGCAATATAAAGCGAAGGCTGATTGCCGTAGTCAACATAATTAAGATGATGTTCAGCATGAGGGGCTATAAAGTTCTTTTCTGCTGCTTTTTCAAGCATGTCATTAAGCCGCTCGATAAACCTATCTCGTCCGCCCATAAGTGAGATCAGACCAGCCACGTCATGAGGGACATGCCAGAGATACTGCCAGCCGTTACCTTCACCCCAGCCTTCGGGTGACATGGGGTCAAATGGCTCGAGCCAGCTGCCGTCCAGCATTCTTGGTTGCATAAAGCCCGTCGCAGAATTATAGAGATTCTGATAGTTTTTCGCTCTTGCGTAGTACCGCTCTGCAGTTTCTGTATCACCTAGCGTACTTGCCAGTTCGGCTAATGCCCAATCACAAAAAGCGTACTCGAGGGTTTGGGCAGCACCTTGAAGGTGGAAAGCTTCGGCTTTTATACCCAGAGGCACAAAGCCTTTTTCAATATAATGCTCTGCGCCTCCGCCGATGCAAGTGTCGTGTTCATAGCCAGCCTTGCTGATAAGGCCACCGGGTTCATGATTTTTAATCAGTCCCTGAAATGCCGTCTTAATGTCAAAGCTGCGAATCCCTTTTTGATAAGCACCAGTAAACAGGTGAGTGCTGCTGGGGGAGGTCATGACAAAGGTGTAGTTACCCCCAGAGGGCCCTCGTGGAATGAGGCCGCCACTCTTATACATATCGAGAAAGGTATGGCAGAAGTTATGAACAATGTCAGGGTAGGCTAATGACCAGAGTAGATTGATATTCCACTGGGCACCCCAGAAGGCGTCGCTGTTATGATGCTCATAGAGGGGTTTCCCCAGTTCATCCAGTGGAATCTGCCTGATGACCTGCTCAGGGCCAGTCATATCACTGTATTTACCGTTGACGTCACTGATGCGCCGCCGCCCTTTAAGGGCATGAAACAAATCGGTATAAAATTTGGTTTTCTGAGCGTCCGTGCCGCCTTCTACTTCTATGCGGCCCAACCAGTTATTCCAGGCATCGGTGGCCTCCAGGCGCACTCGAGCAAAATCCCAGTGGGGAAGTTCGGTTTCCAGATTGAGTCTTGCCTGGTCAGTAGTGCAGTAAGAAAGGGCGATTTTGAGTTGTATGGTGTCGCCAGCTGCAACCTGATAAGCCAGGCTGACACCCCCCTTATGCTGATGTTTTGTAACTTTGGTCAGTAATTCATTATCTTGCCAGGCATTCAGGGTAAAAGGTTGATCGGCCTGAAGTACAAAACAGATACGTGTCGCTTTGGGGCGGCGGCGAGTGGGGGCATTTTCGACAAAACCACCTAGTTCTGCCGGACCTGTTTGCTCGACAAAAAAGTCAGACATGGTTGAAGGGCCGACTTCAGCACTCAGGTCCAGCAAAATATGAGCATCACCGCCCTGAGTAAAGGTGTAGCGGTGCATACCTACCCGGTCTGTAGCTGTTAGTTCAGCCCGAATGCCGTAATCTGCTAGTGTCAGAGCATGATACCCAGGTTTTACAATTTCATCATCATGGGAAAAGCTCGAGCGGTAAACTTTGGAACCAAGATGCCCCTGGAATTCTCCCAGAGTTGGTAAAACCGGAATGCCAGCCAGCTGCCAGGCATGCACATGGCTAAACCACAAAACGTAAGGTTCGGTGTAGCGGTAGCCACTGCCCCAGGCACCGTTTTGCAGCGTGTCAGGGCTGAGATTGACCATGCCGAAAGGTCGACAGGCAGAGCTAAAGAAAAAGAAGCGACGGTTCGCCGTATCGATTAGTGGGTTAACCCAATCAGCCGGACGTTTAGGAGCAGTCATCGGCAGTTAGAATTTAAAGGCTTAGCTCAGGTACGTCTAGCCAGCGGCGTTCCTGCCAGCTTTTCAGACCCAGCTCGGCGAGCTGTACCCCTTTGGCGCCTTCTAAGAGGTCATAGTGATAGGGGGTATCTAACACTACGTGTCTTAAAAACTCTTCCCACTGCATTTTGAAGCCGTTGTCAAAGTCCTGATTATTGGGCACATCTTTCCAGTCGGTGTAAAAATCAATGGGGCTGGGTATGTCCGGGTTCCAGACGGGTTTAGGGGTCATACTGCGGTGCTGAATTTTGCATTCGCGGAGACCTGCTACGGCGCTGCCTTCGGTGCCGTCAACTTGAAAGGAGACCAGTTCGTCACGGTAAACGCGGGTGCACCAGCTCGAGTTTATCTGCGCGACAATGCCGCCCTCGAGTTCAAACATGGCGTATGCTGCGTCATCGGCAGTGGCGTCATAGGGCTGACCATTTTCATCCCAGCGAGTAGGAATATGGGTGCTGCCAAGACAATTTACTGACTTGACAGAGCCAAAGATATTATCGAGTACGTAGCGCCAGTGGCAGAGCATATCAACAATAATGCCGCCGCCCTCTTCCTTGCGGTAGTTCCAGCTAGGGCGCTGAGCCACTTGCCAGTCCCCTTCAAAGACCCAGTAGCCAAACTCACCACGGACTGACAGGATGCGACCGAAAAAGCCACCGTCTACCAAGCGTTTTAGTTTTTGTAAGCCCTGTAAGTAAAGCTTGTCGTGTACCGCGCCATTTTTAACCCCAGCTTCTTTTGCAAGGCGAGCTAGCTCGAGGGCATCTTCAACGCTATCTGCGATGGGTTTTTCGGTATAAATGTGCTTGCCTGCGGCAATCGCTTTTTTGATATTTGGCGCACGTTGATGGGTTAAGACCGAGTCAAAATAAATGCTGTCATCCGGGTTCGCCAGACAGGCATCAAGATCTGTGCTCCAGCGCTCCACGCCGACTTCTTTGGCCAGGTTTTCCATCTTTTTGGCATTGCGCCCTACCAGGATTGGGTCGGGCATAAGTCTATCACCATTTGGTAAGGGCATGCCCCCCTGATTTCTAATTGCCAAAATCGAGCGAATAAGGTGCTGGTTTTTGCCCATGCGCCCGGTTACGCCATTCATGATGATGCCGATGCGTTGTTCCACGAAATTCTCCTAAACAAAAATGCTTGCTACATTAGACCTGTGGTTACTATACCCATGACTGAGGGCTTTGGAAGTCAGAAAGATAAAAGGGGGGGGAGTAAGTAAAAGAAGGCGCCGAAAAGAACCCAAATTAACCCAGTCTTGTCGATACATCTTCCTACCTTTAAGCGAGTGGTTTGACTATACTTAAAAGAAAACCCTGCACTTTAATTGTTGAACTAAATCATGGTATAGGATATATGATTCTTTGTCAATGAATAAGCGCCTTTCTTGGTCTGATTTATTTTGATATGAAGGCTACTTAGTTTCTAAAGGTGATAGCTATGGACGAGCCAAAAAATGAAAAGTTTAGCTGGCATAAGACGTGCGAAAAGCTTGATTGGGAAGAGCTTTCTCATCTCTACAAAATTGCACCTTTGGCTGATAAGAAAGCTGCTGACCTGAAAATCACTTTTGCAAATAGCCGGTTTGTCTGGCTGATCTATGATGAACAAAAACTGCTTGGTGCGGGTCGGGCGCTGGCGGATGGGCTGGACTGTTCTTATATCTGTGATGTCGCGGTGCATCCCGATTATCAGGGCTATGGTATTGGTAAGGGGATTATGTCCAGGTTGCTCGAGCAGTCAAAAGACCACCGAAAAATCATTCTCTACGCGGCACCGGGTAAGGAAGGGTTTTATAAAAAGTTGGGTTTTAAGCGTATGACAACAGCCATGGCTATTTTTCAAGATGAAGTGAGAGCATTAGGGGCAGGTCTGGTTGACGAAAGCTAAGTTGACAAATACGGAATTTACACGGGTCTGGCATCATCCTGACTATATGCAGCTCGAGTTACTGCATGCCAGATTTTTAAGGCAGACATTTCCTAAACATAGCCATGAAGTCTTTGCTCTGGGGGTAATAGAAGGCGGGGCGCTAAATTACCTTTACCGCGGAGCAAGTGTCACGGCGGCTTCAGGTGACATCAACCTGTGTGTGCCTGGTGAAGTGCACACGGGGCAACCCGCCAGCCCCGAGGGTTGGTCTTACCGTATGTTTTACTTTGATGCCAGACTTTTACAGCAGGTTGCCAGCAGACTTGCCTTAAAGGCACAGCCAATGCCCTTTTTTCAGTCAAGCACGATAAATGACCCTGCTACTGCAGTACGCATTCGCAAGTTGCATCAGCAGTTTGAAAGTGGGGCGGGTAGGCTCGAGCATGAATCGCATCTTATGGATGTCCTGGCTCAATTTATCAGACGACATGCCGATGCCCGCACGCCTGTCTTTAAAACAGGCCAAGAACCAAAAGCTGTCATTCAGATAAAGAGATATCTGGCAGAGCACCTTACTGAAGATGTTTCGCTGGATGCGCTGGTAAGTTTGACGGGGCTTAGCCGTTATTATCTGGTGCGCGCGTTTCACGAAGCGGTAGGTATGCCGCCTCATCAGTATTTGCGGCAGTTAAGGGTGAATAGGGCCAAAACTTTGCTAGCAACAAACTTGCCCCTTGCTGAAATAGCGTTAGCAACGGGGTTTAGCGATCAGAGCCACCTCAACCGCTGGTTTAGGCGTTTCTGGGGATATACGCCTGGCCATTACCGCAATAGCGTTCAAGACAGACCTTTGGTAAAAGATTAAACTCCAAGCTATGAAGCTAGCAGAACAAAGGCAAACGATAGTTGACAGAGGGTTTATACAAAGAACTGTTCCTTGTGCCAGCAAAAAAGGCATGCTTGTGCGGCTCGAGTTCTTTAAGGAGACAGTCTAGCTATGCTCAGTACCGAATTTTTCCTGACTTCTCTCATAGTTGTTCTCATACCGGGAACCGGAGCAATCTACACCTTGTCAACCGGTTTATTTCTGGGCCGGAGAGCCAGTATCATCGCTGCGCTTGGCTGCACTGCCGGTATTGTTCCGCATTTGCTAGCCAGTATTTTGGGAATCTCGTTTATCTTGCATAAGAGCGCGCTTATTTTTCAGGGTCTTAAATGGCTGGGGGTTGCTTACTTGCTTTATCTGGCCTGGCAGATGTGGCGTGATAGGGAGTCGCTAAGTTTTAGTGATTCTGGGCAGCAGCAGAATCACTGGCAAATCATTCGGCGGGCTGTTTTCATTAACTTGCTGAATCCTAAACTTACCCTCTTTTTCTTTGCTTTTTTGCCGCTGTTTATTGACTCGAGCCGAACCTCGGTTACACTCCAAATGCTTTATCTGAGTGCCGTCTTTATGCTTATAACCTTTATCGTCTTTGCGCTTTACGGTTTCTTAGCCAGCACGGTGCGAAAGCAAGTCCTCAGTACGCCAAACGTCGTGGTGGGCGTGCGGCGGGTATTTGCGCTTCTATTTGCTGCGCTTGGTCTCAAGTTAGCGCTAAGCTCTTAGGGGCTTTGCCAGCGGTTAAAGAGATAAGTTCGTCCGTCCTTAAGCAAATTAGGTAAGGTTGCAAAGACATAATTACTGGCAGCTTTTTTGATTGCCTCTGCTAGGGTCGGATAAGGAAAAACCAGATTGGCAAGTTTATACATGCTGCTGCCGCCATTAACAGCGTTCGTCAAAAGTGGAATCATTTCTCCGGCACTGGGTGCCACAATGGTTGCCGATAGCACGCGCCCTGTCAGCGCCATGGCATGAATAAGCACAAAGCCGTCCTCTAAAAAACTGGTGTATCCCCGGTCGGTATCTTTTAAGTCAATGCGGTAGCTTTTGATAAGCTCTGACTTATAGCGCTGTTTGAGCGTCTCCAGCCCTGGCCCCACCTGAGCCACTTCCGGGGCAGAGAAAATAGCACTCGGGTAAATCGGCTCCTTACCAACAGGTAAAAAAGGAAAAGCAATCTTTTGCACCAGCCGTCTGCCCTGAGCATTAGCGGAGTGCGTAAAGGCTGAGTTTGGGTTAACATCGCCTATGGCATAGATGTTTGGCACATTGGTTTTACCGTGAGCATTGGTCTTTATGCCATTTTGGGAGAAGCTTACTCCCGCGTTTTCTAGCCCTAGATTGAGATTGGGTTCGCGTCCAACGGCTATAAGCACTTTATCAACGTGCTCGAGCCTTTCTCCGTTTTGTAAGTGGAGAACCTGGTCTTTAAAAGTTTCAGGCTGAGTGTTTAAGTGGAGGCTTACCCCAAGCTCTCCTAGACGTTTTTCAATTAGCTCAGAAGCTTCAGGTTCTGAGGCACTTAAGACTCGAGCATTCTTTCCAACAAGGCTAACCTCTGCCCCCAGTTTGCAAAAGGCAAAGGCCATCTCTATGCCAATAATGCCTGCCCCAACGATGACCAGATGCTTGGGCAAAGCCTCGAGGTCAAAGAGGCTTTCGTTGGTAACGATGAGGCTTTCTGGTAAACCCGATATGTCAAGCTTTTTTGGTTTTGAACCACTGGCAATGACGATATTCTCAGCGGAAATTATTTCCTGATGACTGTCACTTATTAGCTCGAGTCTGTGGCTATCTAAAAAGGAGGCCGTAGCCCGTTTCAAGCTTATGTTTTGGGTATTACTTAACCACTTGGTTTCTTCATCTCGCAAATGATTACGGTGCTCTCGTACCTTTGCCAGTACTTCGGCTGGTGTCAGCGTTTTGTCATGATCAGCCAGATGAATCAGCGTCTTGGAAGGTACGCAGCCGACGTTAGTACAGTCCCCTCCCACATGAGCCCG
This sequence comes from Trueperaceae bacterium, assembly GCA_020431825.1. Lineage (GTDB taxonomy): Bacteria > Deinococcota > Deinococci > Deinococcales > Trueperaceae > JAHEBB01. The sequence goes on from JAGQHN010000075.1 coordinate 11,209, forward strand.
CTCAATAAGGGCAACCTTTTTCCCCAGGCCCGCCAGTCCTATGGCAACTGTTATGCCAGCTGATCCCGAGCCGATAATAGCCGTGTGAAAGTCCATTTAGGCTCTTTGCTCCTTGCGCTTAACCAGGCGAGAAATGACTAAACTTAAAGCAAATATAATGACCGATGCCAGCAAAACGCGCCAATCAAACTTGGGACTGCCTTCCGAAAAGCCAGTGGACGCTCCAAATAGGGCAAAAGAGATGGTGCCGGGTAGAGAACCAAGGGCTGTCGCCAGGATAAAAGCAGCGTAGTTGACCTTGAGAAAACCAGCAAGATAATTGACCAGATCATAGGGTAAAAAAATCAGCCGCATAATAAACACGGTTTCAAAGCTGTTTTCACGCAGGCGTTTCAGGTACTTCCCCAGACCTTGCTCCGACTCTTTGAGATTAATCAGGCCGTCGCCAAAAAAGCGACCAATAAGGTAAGCCAGACTTGCCCCCAGATTGCTACCAATAACGGTATAAACCACCCCCCAAAAAGGGCCAAACAAAACTCCAGACGCAATGCTTAATAGCCCCGCCGAAAATAGGAAAAGGGGGCGCACAATATAGAGGGCAATAAAAATAAGCGGTCCTAACATCGATTCACTCAAGAAACCAATGAGCTGCCTTAAGGATGCTAGAGGACTAAGGTTTTGGGTTTGGGTATAAACCACATAAAGGATAATGGCGACCAGCCAGAACAGGGCCGCCAGAAGTTTTTGCCAGTGGGCCTGCAAAAAGGAAGGTTTAACTTGAAGACTTGTTTCGGGGGACATGGGTTCTCCTAAAGATGTTTACTTGCCCAGTGCAGGCGCTGAACTATGGTGATGCAGATAAGCAGGGTCATAGACCAGAAGAGAAAAGCTAAATGCTGTGGCAGGATCAAAAAAGCGGTAAAGAAAAGAAGGGTTTCGCCCCCTTCGATAAGGCCCCCAGGCATGGTGATGCCCGTTTTTTCCTGCTTTTGCCTGGCTCCCAGACCGCGTTTTTCCAGCAGGGACGCAAGGTACATCCAGGAGCCAGCATTTATATAGAAACCACTGATGAGTGCTGATAGGGCAAGCCAGCTCTTTGGCTCGAGCTGACTTAGTACCAGCGCTAGCGGCAGGAGTGCATAAATAAGCAGGTCAGCCATAATGTCAAAATAGGCACCCAGATCAGTCTGGCGTCTATGAACTCTGGCGATTTCCCCGTCCAGCCCATCTAAGAGGCGGTTCAGTAACCAAAAAAGCAAGGCAAAACCGTACCACCCACGTGAGGCCATGAGAGCGGCCAAGAGACCTGTCACTAAGCCCAAACCGGTAATGATGCCGGGAGAAATATTAAAGTGTCTGGCTACGGGGCGCAGTAGCTTTTCTTTAGGCAGGCGTAAAATCTGATCTATCATAGGTCCTTAAAGCCCGGCTGCTGGGTGCCTGAGCTGCTTGATATCAGTCTGACTCTATAGTGTTCACAAAAGCATCACCGTTAACTGCTGTACGGTTAAAGGGTGTTATCGTTTTGTGAAACTGTTGTGCCTATAATTTGTTTATGGATAATGCCAGTGTAAAACCGTGGTTTATTAAAGATACTGCCTTTACCAGCCGTGTCAGCGAAGAAGATATGGCTGTTTTTATGAAAGTTTGCCCGGATAAACGCTATAAAAAAGGCGACTTTATCTTTCATGCGGGGGATGACGCCACAGATTTGCATGTCTTAGCGCAGGGCCAGGTCAAACTGGTTACGCCGACTGCCAGTGGTAGTGAGCGCATTCTGGCTATTCTTGGACCTAATGATTTTTTTGGTGAAGCCTTTTTGGCCGAGGATGAGACTTACCGAGTGGACGCCATTGCCCTGACGGACGCTATGACCTGCCCGGTCAGTCGTAATCAGTTTAAGCATATGGCGCTCAGCGCTCCCGGCTTTGTTCTGACCTTTGCTGAGATTATGGCGGGGCACCTGTTTGCCTGCCGCGATCAATTAAGCTCATCCTATGCTCCCGTCAAAGCCAGGGTCATAAAGACCCTACTCGAGCAAGCCAAACGGTTTGGGCGAGATGAAGGTACGGGCTGGGTCAAACTTTCAACCGAGTTAAAACACGAAGAACTTGCCAGCATGATTACAGCGACCAGAGTGAGTGTGAGTATGGCGATGGCTGAACTGCGAGGTGAAGGTCTACTCGAGGGCACCCGCGGTGAGTACCGCCTCCATGTTGGCGCTATGCATGATCAGCTCGAGCTTTCTTAAAAAGCGACATAACGACCACGCCGCGGTGCTGCGCTTTCTGCAAGGTTAAATTGGCCTCTTGGGCCAGTTGCTCAAGTTCTTTTGGGTCAATAAAGCGTATGCCTGAAAGCTTAATAAGACCCTGTAAGCTTTTTCCAGCCCAACCCTCTGCCTCTTTGAGGTACATCTGCCACATGCGTCCACCGGGCTTGAGGACTCGAGCAAACTCTGCCAGGGTTGTAGGCAAGTCCGTAAACTCATTCAGTGAACCGCCGCAAACAATCGCATCAAAACTATCCCCTTCAAAGGGTAGCTCTCTGACGTCAGCCTGGATAAGCTCGAGTTGGACATTTTTTTGTTCAGCGTAGCTTTTGGCCTGCTGCAAAAAGGGGAGACTGAAGTCGGTGGCAGTAAGGTTCAGAGTGGGTTCGTAGTTTGCCAGCGTGCGGGCATAGAGTCCAGCGGAACAGGCGGCGTCCAAAATGGTTTCATTGGCTTTGGCTTCCAGCCACTCGAGCATAAGCTCTAGTTCTCGCTGAGTGGAAAAGCTGCCTCTGGTCAGGATGCCAAGAGAGCGGTGACGCCAGAGAGGTTCGTAGAGTTTGGCGGTCAGCGGTAAAAAGTTTGAGCTTTGTGCCAGCGGTACGCGAGACCGCTCTTTAAGGGTAAGGATAATACCGTCTTTTTCCGGGTAGCTCTTATCAAGCCTAGAGATTCCAGCCACCTGCAACCTCGAGCGTTATGCCTGTGATATAGCTTGCTTCATCTGACACCAAAAAGCTGACAGCGCTGGTTAATTCAGCCAGATTCCCTGTTCTGCCCAGTGGAATATCTTTAACGGGTTTTGATTCGCTGTTTTCCATAACGCCAGGACTGACCACATTTACCGTAATGCCGCTAGCTGCTTCTGATTTGGCAAGGGCTTTGCTGTACAGAATGACCCCTGTTTTTGCAATGCCATATGCCGTAATGACGGGTCTCGCAATAAGCTGCTCGGCTCCAGCAAAACCGATATTAATAATGCGACCTTTGCCCTGTTTCTGCATATAGGGGACAGCAGTTTGGCAGGTGTAAAACACCGCATGAAGATTGCTGTCAAACATCTCATGCCAGTCTTTCGGGCTGACTTCGGCAAGAGCTGCCTTGTGGTAGTTGCCGACATTGTTGACTAGTACGTCAAGTCTGCCAAACTGTTCATGCGCCTTCTCAACCAGCATTCTAGCCTCTTCAGCCACGCTGACATCTGCCTGTAAAGTGATAGCTTTAACCCCTAGTTTTTCAGCTTCTTTGGCAACATCATGAGCTTCCTGCTGACTCGAGCGGTAGTGAACGGCTACGTCATAGCCATGCTCTGCCAGTGCCAGCAAAATGGCTTTACCTATACCTTTGGCTGAACCAGTAACGAGTGCAGCAGGTCTTACCGTCATAGAACCTCGGCAGTGCTGAACTGATGTTCCAGATAAAACTCAATAAGCTGCTTTGTTGGCGTATTCAGCGGATAAGCAAGTGCCTCCTGAGCCGAAACCCAGGTATAGGCTTGCGCTTCTTCATTGAGCGTAACTGTTTCGGTTGTGGCTCGAGCAATAAAATTAAGCAAGATAAAGTGTGCCTCTTTATAAAATTCGGGGCTGCCTACTGCCTCTTGCACAGGTCCCCAGTGCAGGTCAAAAAGCTCGAGTCCGGTTTCCTCACGAAATTCTCTTAACAGAGCTTCTCTGATCGTTTCCCCGTAGTCAATTTTCCCCCCGGGAACACCCCAGGTGTTTTTCCATTTATGGGTTTGGATGATGAGTACCCGATTTTCAGGACTTATGACTAGAGCGCCAACGGTGGCAAGTGGGTAGTCAGGCATTAGGTTTAAGGGTATCCACTAGTAAAGCGTTTCGCCGTAGCTAGACCTACAGAAATCTGGTACTTGTATCAAGCTGATAGCCAGGCGGTACGCGTTCAGCGTGAAATTCCAGTAACTTCCTTACTCTGAACTGCGTCACTGACCTTCATCTGTTCTGAGAAAATAGGGTGGTGGGATAAGTTAAACAGACAGTAGTGCTTTGAGTGAACTAAAAAGGCTGATGGATAATTTATTTTTTCGATCACTGTAAATTTAAAGGCAAGCTTAGCAAAGTACATAAATAACGTACCTCTGATTGGGTAAGACAATACTTGGCTAGAGTGCTTACATTTGCCGGAAATGATCAGCTAATACCAGCTAATTTTTGATCTGCATAGTTTCTGCATTGAATCTATATGGTGCCTGCACGTTCATATGTAACCCTCATGAGGTAAAAAAACTTAAGGAGAAAGTGTCTATGAAACCTAATAGGCCATATGTAGTAAAATTGTGTGTATTCCTGAGTATTGTGGTGCTAAGTTTTGTTCAGTCGCAGGCAGATAGTGAAGGTGGAGTGTTTAGTGTAGGTATCGTATTGCCTCTAACGGGATCATTAGAAGAAGTTGGCAAGGGTGTTCTTAGGGCATCTGAACTTGCCCTTGAGGAGATAAACAATTTATATGCTAAAAAGATTCGCTTTATTGTTGAAGATAGTGGTAGCACTGCAGAAGGTGCAGCAGAAGCCTTTACAAAACTCATTAAGCAAGAGGGCGTAACTGCCATTATTGGGCCTGTGACCTCCAGTGCAGCTAAAATGTCTTTTCCCATAGCTCAAGATAATAGGGTTCTGACTCTGAGTCCTCTCGCTGCTGCCTCAGGCTTAGCTGAACTAGGAGATTATGTTTTTCAGGCAAACCTGACTACCGATGTTGTGATACCAGGTGGTGTTAAGTTGACCCAGGAGCGCCTGGCTTATAAAAAGGTTGCAGTCTTAGTAGATAGGGCGGATCTTTTTTCACAAAGCACTTTTGAGGTTCTTGAGAAAACCTTTGTAGAGCGAGAACTCGAGCTTGTAGTTACTCAGACTCTGGAAACGGGCGACACAGATTTGTCTTCCCAAATCACGCGTATAAAAGAAGCCAAGCCGGATGTAATTTTTATTTCCACTTTGCCGCTTGAGGCCGTGCAGATTTTAAAGCAGCTAAGGGCTCAAGATTTGGAGCAGCCAATAATTATCCCTTTTGCGTTTTCAACTGATGAGATTGCACTAGCAGGTGACAATGCTGAAGGGGTTATCACCTTTTCGACCTGGACAAGCTTTTCTAACAGCCCTGGCAATTCAGCTTTTGTAGAAAACTACAGCGCAAAGTACGGTTCCCCTCCGAGTCGCTTTTTGGCACAGGGTTATGCTTCAGTCTATCTTTTTGCTCAGGCGCTTAATACTACGCGAGCCTTTGACTCCGACGGACTTCGAGATGCCTTAAGCGCAATTACAGATTTCGATACTATCTTGGGTAAATTCTCTTTTGATGAAAGGGGAAGAGCCATTTACGATCCAATCATCCTGGTAGTCAAGCAGGGTGATTTTGAGGTTTTTAGGTAGAATTTGAGTCATAGCATTTTCACCCTCTGTCTTAGATGCTGGTTTGCGCTTTGTTCCAGGCCTTGCAAGTATCTATAGGAGGATTTGTAGAGTGCATTTGCCAGGTTTAGGAGGGTTTTTGCTAAACAAGCTCACTAAGGTAATTCGAACTATCAAAAAGCCTGGCTTGCCACTCGAGCCAGAAGCTTGAAAGCGGAACCTGCTCTTTTCCCAGCTTATTAAAGTTTCTTATTTCTTTATTAAACAGATTTTTCCATTCGGCAAAAAGCTCATCTAGCAAGTCAGCATCGGCAGCACTCGTTACTAAGTTTTCCAGCATAAAAGGCCGCTCGGCAAAGCGTACAGGCAAGTCGAGCTTACGTCCTAACTGCGTTATATCCTCACGGCTTAAAAAAAGCCCCGAATGTGCTGGGGTTATGAGTTTTTGTAATTGCTCTCTGGCTTCCCCGGCCTTTTTCTTAAAATCTCCTGGTTGCTGATAAGAAAAGGCTTCACTTGCTTCAGGAAAGTGGAACGTGGGTGCGGGTGTTTCCTCTATTAGGTCAGTAGCATGCTCGAGCACCGTATCAAGGCATAGACGGACCAGCATGCTGTAAAAACCCTCATGAATGCGGCTTACGGCAAAGCTAAAACTGGGCAGCCAGGGCAAAAGGTGCTCGAGTAACAGTACCCGCTGCCCATGCTCGGCTTTTTGTTTTTCAACTTCATTTTGGGTTTCGCTGCGTTCGCAGAGTACTGCAAGCGCTTCTAATTCGGCAGAAAGGTGGTCGGCGGCAGCCAAACCTGCCGATAGCGAAAGCTCGAGCCCCAGCGCTTCATAAACCCCCGTTACGAAACCTGCCCAGTCACCATTTAACATGCCACTTTGATCAAGAAAGACCGAGGCGTAAGGGTAAACATTAAACTCAAAAAGCCAGCTGTACTGTTCTACCAGATTTTGCTCCAAAAAAGGCTCGAGTTCCGGTAGTTCACGTGCTAGATTCAGAAAATCATTATCCGGTGGATGGTGAAAGGCTCTGGCAAAAAAGCTGTAAAGGGCTGCGTAACTCATTGTGTTAAGCCTAACACTCTATGGCTTAGTTCAGGCACGCCAGCATTAAAAAGCCAAAAGCTTAGTGCAGGATTGTCCTATTCTTCTGATAATAGCCAGCGCATCTTATAAGCTTTTGGGTATGTTTTCTTACAGCTTTGTACGAAAATTACGGTGGTTTTAGAGTCCCTCGAGTCTTAAGCTAGGGGTGGAGAAAAGTAGCGTGGTTAGCACCCTTGTCTATTCTATGCCTAGCCTGTGTCTAGGGGAGGTGAGACTATGTTCAGATATCTACTTAGCGAACAAGACTTTTTGTAGCACCTATATCAAGGAGGTGTAGGTCATGTTAAAAGGCATTGCTCGAGTATCCCTAACGCTAATAGCTGTTTTTGCCGTATCTCTGACTTTTGCACAAGACTGGTACTTTGGGGGAGGGTTCTCCGGCGTAACGGAATTTGACAATGATGTCGTTCCAATGGCAACCATGCAAGCTGGTACCAACCTGGCTTCTAACTTTGGTTTCCGCGCTTCGGTAGATACACAGTTCAATGATGCAATGGTCAATGCCGATGTAATGTACAACATCATCTTCCCAGAATCTAGCGATTTTGGTGGCGTTGGTTACATTGGTTTAGGTCCAAGTGGCAACTTTGCCAACATAACAGAAGACATGACTTTTGAACCAGGTCTCCACGCTACCCTTGGTGTCGAAGCCCGTCAAGACAACTTTGGGGTCTTCGCCGAATTGCAACCTGCCGTTTTTGCGAGTGATTTGGCTGATATTGAAACTTACCAGGTTGGGGCATGTCTGCGTATGGGTTTAAACATTCACTTCTAAGCTGTTTTAAAGCCAGAGGCTCGAGCTTTCTTTTGGCTCGAGCCTTTCGTATTTTCCGACTGGCTTTGCCGCTATGCTATTTCTGAACTCAAGTGAATAATGCGAGGTGTTCACAGATATAAGCCTGAATGGTAAAGCGCCTAAGTGCGACTGTCCACTCGAGAACATTCCTGTCTATGCTACGGATTTGCAGAGCCTGAGCTAAACGGGCAGTGCAGTTTGAAATTGGCTTATTTTGGTTGAGATATAAAGATTTATTGAGCTTTAGCGAAAGGTGGGGTTCAGCGTTTTTAACCATTTATCAAGGTTGTCAGCGATTTGTTCAGGGCTAGAGCTACCCGTATCAAACTGAAGGTCTATTTCACTGCGTAGCAGCTTTGCATCTTCAAGGGCTTCTGTGATTTGAGCTTCTGTCCATTCGCGTTGCTGAAGCCTTCTTTGACGAATATTATCTGAGCAGTCGAGCAGCAGATAGTGAAGCTCGAGCCCATCACAAAGTCCTGAAAGATCGCTCTTGTCCAGGGGGCCAAAAAGCACGGGCAAACGTCTATTTTGAGCAACCTGTTTTAAAAACTCGAGCCACAGTTTGCGGTAAGCAGGCCAGCGTTGGGTGTCTGTCCTTATATCGGTCCGGGTTAATGTGCTGGCAGGCTCGAGCAGATTATCCATATCAAAAATGAGATAAGGGTGCTCGAGTTTACCCAGGGCCTGGACAGCGGTGCTTTTTCCCGAACCCGGAGCGCCTGTGATGATGGCGACTTGTAAAGGTCTAAAGGGGTTCATTTATTGAGGAGACGGGAAAGAGTAAAAAGTAAAGGGTATCTAAGATAAATCATGCTGTGCTTAAAAACTAAAACAAGGCACTCTGGGGGTCGGGTTGGTAGCCGAGGTGGGTATAAGCTCGTTCAGTCGCGACGCGGCCCCTTGAGGTTCGTTTGATAAGGCCACGCTGAATTAAAAACGGCTCATAGACCTCTTCAAGGGTGGCTTTGTCTTCGCCAACGCTGGTTGCCAGCGTATCTAGCCCGACCGGGCCACCAGCAAATTTGACAATAATGCTTTCCAGAATGGTGCGGTCACGCTGGTCAAGACCAATGCTATCAATTCCCAGTTCATTGAGTGCTTCACGGGCACGCTCTAGGCTAATATTAGATTCGTTGGCGACTTCGGCATAATCACGTACGCGGCGCAGTAAGCGTTTGGCAATGCGCATGGTTCCTCTGGAGCGTCTGCCAATTTCAAGGGCGGCTTCAGGACTCAGGTCAAAGCCCAGACGAACGGCGTCACGCGTGACGCCGCCTGCCAACTCTTCATCGGTGTAGTACTCGAGGTGCTCCACAATGCCAAAACGGTCGCGCATAGGGTTGGTAATAAGCCCCGGGCGGGTGGTTGCACCAATCAGGGTAAATTTGGGTAAGTCCAGCCGGATGGTCCGAGCTGCTGGTCCCTGACCCAGGATGATGTCAATCTTGTAATCTTCCATGGCTGGGTAGAGATTTTCTTCGGCAACACGGCCCAGGCGGTGAATTTCATCTATGAAAAGAATGTCACCTTCGCCAAGTGAATTGGTCAAAATAGCTGCCAGATCACCTGGTTTTTCAATGGCTGGACCACTGGTTACCTGAATGCCCACACCAAGTTCATTGGCAATGATATGAGCCAGCGTGGTTTTGCCTAGCCCTGGAGGGCCGTAAAACAAGACATGGTCAAGTGCCTCACCGCGACTTTTGGTAGCCTCGAGGTAGACATTAAGTTTATCTTTAAGTTTGGCCTGGCCAACAAAATCATCGAGTGAACGGGGTCTAAAGGCACTATCTTCCACAAAAAGAGAATACCACTTTACCTGAGCCTGTGCCCCTGTACTTATTACAAAAATACCTTAGTATTTAAGGCTACTGACTATTTAAAATTATGCTAGTTTGGTCTCTACAGGTAGTTTGTTACGACCTATTGCCAGGATTAAAAAGAGGCTGATGAGCGTAAAAGCAGTTAGGGACATGACCGGTATACTGATAAAACCCAACCAATTAATGTACTTGACTGAGCAGGGAATGCCCAGCTGACAGAGCTGCGGAGCGCCAAAGCCTGGAATGTTTTGCTCGAGTACATGATACGTTGCAGTGGCAAGCCCCAGCAGGCTCATAGGTAAGGTATAGGCAATAATGCCTCTATCATTGCGAAAACTGGCAATGCCCAGCAGGATGACCAGTGGGTACATCATAATCCGCTGATACCAGCACAGGGTGCAGGGTACAAAATGCCTTACCTCGCTTAGATAAAGGCTACCCGCGGTGGCCACAATAGCGACCAGCCAGGCGAGGTAAAGGCCTAGATCGCGTAGCTTCATTCCTGACCGATGGCGGCGTCTAAAACAGCTTTAAACGCTGGATAGTCATAAACATTGCTTACTGCCTGATTATTGACAAAGACGGTGGGTGTTCCTCTAACACCAGCACTCACGCCCATGGCGCGCTCTTCCTGGACTCGAGTAGCGTAGCGGTCTTCGTCAATACAGGTTTTAAGCTCCTCAACATTGACATCAGGCACGTAGGTCTGAGCAATTTCGACCAGGCGTTCGGGGGTGGCCCAGCTTGTACGCTCATCACCCTGTGAACGGTAAAGATAGGTTTTGTATTCCCAGAATAAGTCATTGCTTTGCTCGTAGACACACTCACCGGCATTGGCAGCAGTATTGGAATCTTCCCCTAAAGGAATGGCGAAATTAACAAAGTAAAATTTGATTTTTCCAGGTCTTATGTAGTCGCGCTCGAGTTGAGGGTAAATCGTTTCCTCAAAGCCTTTACAGGCAGGGCATTTGAAATCTTCAAAGGCTGCAACTTCTACGGTTGCATCTGCTCCGCCAATCATAGGTTGATTAGTTAAATCCAGGGTACCGTCAAAGTTGACGGTGGCAGGTTGGGCCTGATTGCGCTGAAAGAAATAATAGCCAATTGCCGCTATGACGATGACCGCCGCTGTAATCATGGTTAATCGCTGTGTATTCATAATTCTCCTTCTAAGAGCTTATCGAGCCATTATGACTTCTTTCCAGGGACGAATGTTGTTAGAAAGTATCACTTTAGCAGTTTTAATTTCGGATTATATAAATTAAAATGGGTAATTTAATTTGACAAATATAAAATTATATCCTACTATCTGATTTGGAAAATCTAGGTTTAAGGAAATCTGTTATGGATGATGCACAGGTAAACATAAAAGCAGGGCTCGAGTCAGTGGTTATGAAAGTTCAGGAAGAATCTCGTGAGGAACTTGATCTGGCTAAAGCTATGGATGACCGTGAAACTATCTTTCGCATGGAGGCCAAGCTCGAGGCTTTAGAGACGTCTATGCAGATTTTTGAGCAAACTATTGGGGCAGACAGTCTGGATGCGTTTAAAGCAGCTTTTGATGAGAGAATGGCTCTGCGTAAGACGGGTTTAGAGCAGGCTATCGTCAGAGCAAGAGCGGAGCAAAACAGCCAGGAACTGATTTATCAGCAGATTCATCTGAGTGTAAGCTTAGGGCCCGTTGAGGGTACAGTAGACGCCCTGTATAAGCGCTATAAAGAGGAAACATGCCAAGCTTAAAAGCGGAACAAAATCTAAAAGCCCGGGCCAATTTGTTTAAGGCACTTGGCAATCCGACACGTCTTTTAATAGTCAATCTTATCCGCCTTAGCCCCAGACATACAGAGGAACTGGCGAGTATTTTGAAACTTAGCCCTGGCACCATTTCCCATCATTTAAGTACCTTGAGCGAAGCAGCTTTGCTCGAGTCTAAAAAAGAGCAGTATTATGTGAGTTATTCCCTCATTCCTGGAGTTTTAGACATAAAGTTAGAAGAGATGGTCAGCATGAGCCAACCAGGGCTCGAGCAGTCCGTAGAAAAAGATGCCTTTAAAGATAAGGTGATGCGAGCTTTTTTTGAGCGCGGTCGCTTACTGCAAATCCCAACTCAGCAGAAAAAACTGCATGTCGTCTTAGAAGAAATTGCTAAAGCTTTTGACCCGGATAAAAGCTATACAGAGCGCGAAGTTAATATCATCATTGCAGATTTTCATGATGACTTTGCCACCTTGCGAAGAGAACTGATCAACTTCAACTATATGACACGCAGTAAAGATGGTATGAGCTATAGACTGAGAAGCTGATGGATTTTAAGGCTTACCACGCTGCCCTCAAAAACCGGGAACCCAGGCCCTTTTTTCTCGAAGCGCTAAGCTACCTACATGATGCTGATGCAGTAAAAACGGCACTTGATCTTGGCTTTGGCGACGGGGCAGAGACGCGTTACCTTCTGGCAAAAGGCTGGCAGGTTACTGCTATTGACCGCGAAGCCAGTGCTGTTAAAAGGTTATGGGCAGGGCTCGAGCCCGAGTGGCGCAGCAGATTTAAGCCTATAGTGAGTAGCTTTGAAAAGGCCAGCTATGCCGAGTATGACTTCATTTATGCTGGGCTCAGTTTGCCCTATGTGGCAAAAGCCGATTTTGAGGCCCTTTGGTCAAGGCTCAGTCAGGCTGTAAAGCCCAAAGGCACTATCGCAGCACATTTCTTTGGTCAGCGTAATGAACTTAACCATGATTTCATGACCATTCATCGGGAAGCCGAGTTAAAAAGGTTATTTCAAGATTTTGACCTGCTTGTTTTTCGTGAACTTGAAGAAGTTGCTGAAAGTGCTTTGGGGCAAAAGCGGCACTGGCATTATTTTGAGGTCATTGCCAGCAAACCTTAAGCTCGCCCTTTTCACTGATGATAAACAAAAGAAAAACTCCCTGAGTGCCTACATTTACGCTCTTTCGCTGGCCGTCTGGCTTAGTCGCTCGAGCCTCTAATGGTTCAGGGAGCTTATTAAGGAGTACATTTGGATTTCTTTTATGTGTGTACCTCCTTCGCCACTTACTATAGACCTTAGAGGTTGATGGCAAGCACCTTTTTCTAGATGAGAAAAGCTGTGTTCTTTTTGCTTAGAAAGGCAATCTCCAAAATCTCGAAAAGGTTTATACTTAAGTTTAGTGTGAAAAAAGCCCCGCAGTATTTTGTGCGGGGCTTTTTTCGTTTTAGTCGAGGTCTACAAGAACCAGCCACCATAGGCTGCAATAATAGTGGCAAAAATCAGCGAAATAGTGTTGATTACTTTAATGAGTGGGTTAATAGAAGGACCAGCGGTATCCTTGTAAGGGTCACCAACGGTGTCGCCGACAACCGCGGCAGCGTGAGCATCTGAGCCTTTACCACCGTGATTTCCGTCTTCGATATATTTTTTGGCATTATCCCAGGCACCCCCACCGTTACTCATCATCAGCGCCATCATAAGGCCGCTGGCAATTACGCCAATCAGTAAGCCACCAAGTGCCAGAGGTCCAAACAAGAAACCAACAATCAGTGGTGCTACCACTGATAGGATGCCAGGAATCAGAAGTTCACGTAAAGCAGCTGCTGTAACAATATCTACTGATTTAGCATAGTCAGGTTTGGCGGTGCCTTCCATAATGCCAGGGATTTCACGGAATTGGCGGCGCACTTCTTCAATTACGGCACCAGCAGCTTTACCTACCGACTCCATGAGGAAGGAGGAAAATAGGAATGGCAGCATGGCACCAATAAAGAGACCAACCAGCACGATGGGGTCGTCAAGTCTAAAGGCGCCTTCGCCCAGATTTAGGCGGTGCGTGTAGTCGTTAAAGAGGACCAGAGCAGCCAGAGCAGCCGAGCCAATGGCATAACCCTTGGTAACGGCCTTGGTGGTATTGCCGACAGCGTCAAGGGCGTCAGTGTTGACCCGGGTCTCAGCAGGCAAATCACTCATTTCAGCGATACCACCAGCATTGTCTGTAATGGGGCCATACGTGTCCATGGCTACAATAATGCCTGTAATGGAAAGCATGGCGACTGCGGCAATGGCAATGCCGTAGAGACCTCCCAACTGATAGGCAAAGAAGGTTGCAAAAGCCAGAATGATGACAGGCACGGCGGTTGATTCCATACCCACAGCTAAACCACTAATAATGTTGGTAGCGCTACCTGTTTCAGAGGCTTTAGAGACTTTTCTGACAGGGCGGAATTTGGTACCTGTATAGTACTCGGTTATAAACATAAGACCAATGGTTACCGCTATGCCTATAAGGGCACAAAGGAAGATGTTAAACATGCTGCCCCTGCCAAGGACTTCCTTGAAGTTAAAGCCAGGAAAGGTAAAGAGCGTTGCAAATAAAAAAGCAG
>JAGQHN010000076.1 GCA_020431825.1 Trueperaceae bacterium
TAAACCTCAGACTCAGCCAGCAGAGCTTAGCATCTCAGATGCTTTTACCTTTTCTTACCTGTGGTTCAGGACTGTTTACTCGGGTTGGTTTGCAATCCTGCAAACCAACCTTGGAGCTACTTAATACGGGGCTCTGTTAGCTATGTCAAGGCAAGTTGACCTCTGCACAAACACCTCTGCCTTTGTGAAAACTGTTGCGAGTTGCCAAATCTTTTGGGCTCGAGCCCCGTATAGTGAGCTCATGATACGGCAAGTTGGCACTTTTTCAAGGAATTATTATGGCTAAAAAGGCAGTCGTTATAGGTTCGGGGATAGGTGGCTTAGCCACAGCCCTTCGTCTACAAAGTCTTGGTTTTGACTCAGTTATTTTAGAGCAAATGGACGGCCCAGGTGGACGGGCCTATGTTCATAAAGCTGAAGGTTTCACCTTTGACATGGGGCCAACAGTCTTGACCGTTCCGCATTTTATTGAAGAACTGTTCTCCCTCGAGCGCAATTTACCAAACCTGGAAGAGCCCGACTTTCCCAGCAGCGTTCTTGGCGATGATAAACGCATTCGTACTGGCATAAGTGGCGGGCCAAATACCAGTCGCTATGTAAAGATTCGCCCAATTTTGCCGTTTTACCGCATTTACTTTGATGATGGTAGCTATTTTGACTACGACGGTGACCCAATATCCACCAGAGAACAAATTAAACAACTTGCTCCTGAAGACCTCGAGGGCTATGAGCGCTTTCACGAAGCTGCCAGGGCAATCTTTGAGCGGGGTTTTATAGAGCTTGGCTACACTTACTTTGGCGACCTGAACAGCATGTTTAGAGTGGTGCCCGACCTGCTCAAACTCGACGCGGTAAAACCGCTGTTCAGTTTTGTAAAGCGCTATTTCAAATCTGACAAAATGCGCCAGGTCTTTAGTTTTGAACCCTTATTGGTAGGGGGAAACCCTTTAAGAGTCCCGGCTATCTATGCCATGATTCATTTTGTTGAGAAAACCTGGGGTATTCACTTTGCCATGGGCGGAACAGGAAGCTTGATAAGCGGACTGGTGCAAAAATACCAGGAGCTGGGCGGCGAAATTCGGTATGGGGCCAAAGTTGAAAAAATTAAGGTCCAGCGTATTGAGGGTAAAAAGCAGGCTACGGGTGTGAGGCTCGCTACGGGTGAAGAAATTAGCGCTGACCTAGTAGTATCCAATGCCGATGCCACCCTGACCTATTTAAAGCTGATTGACCCTGCCTACCGCACCTGGAACAGAGATAGTCTTATTAAGCTTCGTAAACAATCGATGTCGCTTTTCGTTATTTATTTTGGTTTCAGGGCAGAGGGGCTCGAGCTTAATTTACAACATCACAATATTATTCTAGGACCAAGGTATGAAGAGCTGCTCACTGACATTTTTGACCGCAAGATTCTTGCTGAGGATTTCTCGCAGTATCTGCATATACCTACCCTTACCGACCCAAGTCTGGCTCCTCCCGGACACCATGCAGCCTACACTCTTATACCTGTACCCCATAACGGCAGCAAACTGAATTGGTCGGTCATTGGCAATGATTTTGCCACGAAAATTCTGCGCTTTCTCGAAGAAAAGGCTTACATTCCAGACCTGCAAGATCGGCTTGTTTATCAGAAATTTGTTACTCCGGACTATTTTCAAAATGATCTGGCAAGTTATCTGGGCAACGGCTTTGGTGTTGAGCCTATTCTGAGGCAATCTGCCTTTTTCAGACCCCATAACCGCAGCGAAGACATCCGCAATTTATATCTGGTAGGTCAAGGAACCCAACCTGGCGGCGGCACCCCCAGCGTCATGATGAGCGCCAAAATGACGGCTCGAGTCATTGCTCAGGACTTTGACTTAAGCCTTCAGGGTGATAACAACCCAGTAGAACTTAGTCATCCAGAATTTGCGCAGTAGGTACTGGTATAGGACCGAGCCCTGCAGGCACCTGCCTGGGCTCTTTTTTGCTTCTCTAATGTCTATGCAAGCAGTTCCAAATATTCATTGAACCACTTTTTCTGCGCTTGCCAAAACCCTTCGCAACGGGTTGTCACTATGATATGTGAAAATGCTAGTAAACTTCGAATGATAAGCTCAGATGCTACTCGAGTACCGCTCTAAAGCCTTTCAGCCATATCATAAAAATAAAAACGAGGAAATGAACGGGCCAGAAAAGGGACTGAAAAAAGGCGCCATACCAGCTGCCAGAGCTAAGCCCCTGCGTTTCCTTCTTTACCTGAAGATCATCAAAATAAAGATAGACCGCAAATGCTAAGCCGAGTAAATACAAAAGTCCCAATACCGCCATCACAAATAATCCCTGGGCGAGTCTGCTACGACCCTTTACTCCACCGTCTGATAGAAAATTATAAAGGCTTGGCGAGTCCTTGGAAAGTACCAATGAGCTACGTTTAGTCAGAGGGGTCAAGCTCCAGGGCCGTTCTTAGTTCGTAAGTCTGGCTCGAGTTAAGTCTTGCATTTCGTAAGGCAGCAACCTCTTCAGGCAAGATAAGGGCAAAGTCTGCTGGGAGTAAATCAGCGTTACCCCAACTATGAAGTTCATGATTTAAGACCGCTGCAATTTGTTCATCCGAAAGACTCGCTCCCCAGGCAGGCATGGCTCCGTCCAAAGCTTGCCCCAGGACATTTATTTCTCCCTGAAGGCCAAAGAGCAGCACTTGAATTAAATAGGATCTTCCCCCTTGTTTAGCAACAATATTTGGCAAATGCCCAGCCAAGGAAGGAAAAACTCCTGGCACACCTTTACCATTTGTCTGGTGGCAACCGGCACAGTTTGCATAGGTGGCTTCTCCGATAGCTTCCCAATCAAAGCCTTGCGCCCCTGCATATGCCCCCAAGCTTAAAACGATCAATGCAAAAAAGAATTTTGTCATCTGCTTTTCCTTTCTCATAAATTTGCCAATGGCAAAGCTACTTAAAAGATAATGCAGCAAAACCCAACTTAGATGCCTCGAGTCAGCAATGAAAAATCTTTAATCGCGTTGAGCAGTCTTAGCAAAACCTGTTATGACTTATTCAACGTCTTAACAGTTAACAGCATGTATAAACTTTCATAAAAAGCCGTGTCAGATTCACAACAACCTACCTTAAAGGTGTATAGTGTTAAACCGACATTTAATCTACGGCTACTAGGAGCATTCTATGGACGTTATGGAGCGTGAGGTTGCACAAAGGCCCGCCTCACCAATAGTTAATGATTTTTCACTGGTTGCAGCTACCGCGAATGGTACCGGATCACAAACCGCAAATTTAACCTTGCTTCGCTCATTTTTCAAAATGGGTATTCCGGTTCATGGGAAAAATATTTTTCCTTCTAACATTCAGGGCCTGCCAACCTGGTATCACATTCGGGTTAGCCATGAGGGGTTTATTGCCAGACGCCCCCCGGAAATTTTGGTGGCTTTTAACCCTACAACTATCTATGAAGATGCTAAAGACCTGCCGTCTGGCGGCGTTTGCATCTACGATTCTGGTATCAAGGGCCTACCTGAACGCAATGACATAACCTACTATGCTCTGCCCGTTAGCGAACTTATTAAAGACATTGACGTCCCGGTACAGCGTAAACCTTATATCGCCAATATGGTCTATGTTGGGGCTCTTGCTTTCTTACTCAAAATCCCTCTTGAGGTAGTCGAAGAAGCCCTTTCTGTCCAGTTTGGTGGTCGCCAGAAACTGGTCGCCAGCAACCTTCCAGTAGTAACCAAAACCTATGACTGGTGTAAAGAAAACCTTCAAAAGACTGATCCGTATGAAGTTGCACCTTTAAATAAAACCGATGGCCTTATCATGATGACCGGCAACGAAGCCGGTGCTCTAGGTTCCATTTTCGGGGGTGTTTCGGTTTCAGCCTGGTACCCGATTACCCCTTCCACCAGCTTTATTGACGCGCTCAAAGAATTTTTGCCTAAATTGCGTAAAACCGACGATGGCAAAGCCACTTACACCGTTATTCAGGCAGAAGATGAACTTGCAGCTATTGGCATGACCCTGGGTGCCGGATGGGCAGGTGCCAGATCGGTTACCGCGACGAGCGGCCCAGGTATTTCTCTCATGAGCGAATTCGCAGGACTTGGATACTTTGCTGAAATTCCTGCTGTAATCTGGGATATTCAGCGGGTTGGTCCCTCTACGGGCATGCCAACCCGGACAGGTCAGGGAGATGTTACTTTTACCTACTATCTGGGTCATGGCGACACCAAAAATGTCATCCTGTTTCCCAGTAGCATCGAGGACTGCTTTGATTTTGGCGTCGCTGCTCATGACCTGGCTGATGTCTTGCAAACCCCCATTTTTGTCCTGAGCGATCTGGACCTTGGTATGAATAACTGGATGGGCAAGCCATTTAGCTACCCAAGCACCCCCATCAATCACGGCAAGGTTTTAAGTGCTGAAGAGCTCGAGGCCAGAGGCGGCTTTGCACGCTATAAAGATGTTGATGGTGACGGAATACCCTACCGCACCCTGCCAGGCACCAATCACCCTCAGGCAGCTTACTTCACCAGAGGCACCGGTCATAATGACGCCGCTGTTTATAGTGAACGCTCGAGTGACTGGGTTGAAAATGCCGACAGGCTTAGCCGCAAATTTGATACAGCCAGAACGCTAGTACCTGCACCTGTCACTGATTTGAACCCTGACGCGAAAGTTGGCGTCATAGCTTTTGGAACAACCCGCTACGCCATTGAAGAGGCAAAAGCCCATCTTGCAGAGTCGCTCCCCTTTAGTTTTATGCGGCTTTGTGCCCTGCCCATCAATGATGAAGTTCGTACCTTTGTTGCAGCGCATGACCGCATCTATGTCATAGAGTTAAACCGTGATGGGCAAGTTCATGCCATCCTGCAAACCGAAATGCCCGATCTGGCAACCAAGCTTATTAGCCTGGCTTTTATGGACGGTATGCCCTTAACAGCGAAATGGGTTGAAGAAAGACTCATGGAGGAAGAAAATGTCTAGTCGCGCCCAGGCAATCAAAGAAAATGCCATCGGCCTCAGCAAAAAGGATTATGACGGTAGCGTAAGCACCCTGTGTAAAGGCTGCGGTCACAATAGTATTGCCAATCAAATTATCCAGGTTGCCTACGAACTCAGCATTCGTCCCAATGAAATCATTAAACTTTCTGGGATTGGTTGTTCCTCAAAAAGCCCCGCCTACTTTTTAGGTATGAGTCACGGCTTTAATGCACTTCACGGACGCATGCCGTCGGTTGGTACCGGTGCTCTCATGGCTAACCACCACCTGCGGGCAATTGGCGTAAGTGGTGACGGGGATACAGGCTCAATTGGAATAGGGCAATTCAAACACCTGATGCGCCGCAATGTTCGCATGGTTTACCTCGTTGAAAATAATGGGGTTTACGGACTTACTAAGGGGCAATTTTCTGCCACCGCAGAACAAGGGCTCGAGCTAAAATATGCTGGACAAAACGAATTTCCACAAATTGACATTTGTACTGAAGCGCTGATCGCAGGCTGCGGCTTTGTTGCGCGCAGTTTTGCTGGTGACGCCAAGCAGGTAAGAGAGCTGCTCAAAGCGGCCCTCAGCCACCGCGGCACCGCTGTCATCGACATTATTAGTCCTTGCGTTGCTTTCAATAATGATGATAGCAGCCCGAAAAGTTACTCCTATGGCCGCGAGCATGAGAAACCCTTGCAAGAAATTGGCTATGTGCCTTTTGCAGAAGAAATTACCATTGGTGACTATGACCCTGGTGACCTTAAGGTAGTAGACCTGCATGATGGTAGCCGCATAAGCCTGAGAAAAGTTGAGCAAGATTACGATCCAACTGATCGGCTTGCTGCCATTAACCGCTTGCAGGCGGCTAATGCCAATCAGGAATTTATTACAGGCCTCATTTATATTGATAATGAGCGCCCAAACCTTGCTGAAGTTAGTCACCTAACCGATACTCCTCTGGCTCATCTTAGAAACTCTGAGATTAGACCCAGTGAGGAGCAATTGTCCGACTTCTTAAAAGCTTACGCTTAAATTCTGTATCTCAAACAATCACTCTCAATGACGAGAGTGATTGTTTTCTTTATTTCTAACCCAAATCCATCCTTCTTTTTGGGCAAGCTTCAGATCGGTTGGGAAGTAGCAATTATCCTGTAGAAAATCATAGGCGGCTAGAACACAAAGGGTAGCATCAAAATCATGGTCTCGACCAAGCAAAACGTTTTCCGAATCACCAGCAAATGCTAGCCTTGGGCTAAGCTCCTCTAATATTATTTTCCTCTGCTCGAGCTCATTTGCAGTATTTTTCTTGTAACCAGTATTTGGCAAACCATATGCTTTAAGTGTCGCAGCAGGATAAACTTCAATACATCCAATATTTTCAGAAAAATTTGCTTCCCAAACTAGAGGGATGGCCTGACTAACGACTTTTTCCAATTCACTAATGATTTTCAGGGTAGAAAGTGCTGTACGCGCAATTCGATCTGCACCCACATCAAGTGATTGCTTTCCAATTCTTGCTCTAACAAATTCATCAGTATCGCGCCGAAAAAGTTTGTTCGCCTCGATTGATATTACTGCTCCTGCCTGATGTTCAGCAAGATTCTGACCCAATGCCGACGGCCATCCAAGGGGAGCATCAAGCGCCAATAGAATCTTTTTTCCTTTAGCAAGATTTAAGCTAATAATTTGTGCCAAAGCGTCTGTAGATGCCGGTTCCATTACCTCTATCGTTATCTTTCCAGCAATGACTCTGCCAAAAGCGACCCCTATGCGCGACCAGTCTGTAGCACAATCTATACCAATCACCTGGATAAGATTCATAAATCACCTTTCTGAACAAGGCATTTCGCAAGTTTCCTTTGCCATTTTCTCATAAACGCCTAGACAAAAAAACTGATACTCTAAGGACTATGCAAAAACACTTCAGCATTCTTGTACCTTTTATTTTTTGTTTATTTTTGGCAACAGTCAGCCTTGGTATGGCGCAAGATTTAAGTCAAGAAGAAGTCTTAGCCAAGCTCGAGGAAACCGCTGCTTCACTCCATGACGCCAAGTTTCTGTTAACCGGTAAATTAATTGACGCTGATGGTACCGAGTTCCCTTTAGAGGTCGATGTACAAATAATTCCCGATATGAAGCTAGCTCGAGCTGACTTTTACCAGCCTGATGCCCTGGCAGATAATTTCATTTTGGTAGATGGCGATGGCCTTTATAACTACATCTTTCTGACGAACCAAGCTACTCTGCTTAATGCCAATGACCCCGATGCGCTAGGCGGCTTACTTGGTGGCGGCGGAGACCCAGGCGACAAACCTTTTGAGCTTAACTTAAACCTCGAGGAAATCTTTGCGGGCTGGGATTTAAGCATAAAAGGCTATGAAGAGAGCCCTGCTGGGAATGTCTATGTCTTGCAGTTTGACAATGTCGAAGAAAATGTCGTTATCCACAAAGTAGAGGGCCGCGTGATCGATGGGGAATGGCATCCTTATAGTCTCATGTTTTATGGTGAAACAGATAACCTGATGGCTGAACTCATTTTCAATGACTTTCAAACCGACTTAAACCCTGACCCAGAAGACCTGCGCTATATGCCCGATGATGTCGAAATCATTGACGAACGCTAAACTTATTCTAGATTTACAGGCTCCTATCCAAACTATGTAGGAGCCTATTTCTTATCCCTAACTCAAGAATCAAACCCTTTGCCTGAAAACAATTATTCTTCTTAAAGCTATCTCACACTAACCTTTTCTACCAAAAAGTAGTAAACTCCGTTTTCAAATGATAGCCGTATTTTACTGCGCATAACGATATTTACCAAATGTGCAGAAATTGTTGATTTAACTCGAGTTGATGTAAGCAATTTTCAGTAGTGCTAGCGCAAACAGAGTAATACTGTGCTTATGAATTTTGACAAAGATTTTTTCAAGGCACTTCTGGCAGCTCCTGGACCAAGCTCATTCGAATCAAGACCAGCAAAAGTATGGCAGGAACAGGCAAAAACCTACGGCGCGAAGCTAGAAACTGATCCTTATGGCAACAGCTTTGCCAGTTTTGGTGAGACGGGTTGTCGCGTTATGCTCTCGGGGCATATTGATGAAATTGGCCTGATGGCTACCTATATTGACAAAGAGGGCTTTATTTACTTCAGTGCCATTGGCGGCTGGGACCCCGAGCAGCTTATAGGTCAGCGCGTGCGTGTACTTGGCTATCAGGGAGATATTTTAGGCGTAATAGGTAAAAAAGCCATTCACCTGATGAGTGCTGAGGATAAACGCAAAAACTCGAGCCTGGACGAGATGTGGATTGATATTGGTGCAAGCTCTAAAGAAGAGGCCAAACGCTACGTCCGCGAGGGCGATGTCGCAGTAATCGAACAAGCCTATATTGAACTGCTGAATGACCGGGTAGTAAGTAAGGCCATAGACAACCGGATTGGTGCTTATATTGTTCTAGAAGCGGCAAGAAGAGCGCAAAACCCTGAAGCACTGGTTACGGCAACTGCCACCGTTCAAGAGGAGATTGGTCATATTGGGGCGCTGGTGGCCTCCTATGGGCTCGAGCCTCATGTTGCTATCGCTGTAGATGTCACCCATGCCACCGATACCCCCGGTATAAGTAAACAGCGCAGCGGAGATGTTCCCTTTAGCTCTGGCGCCAGCCTGACGATTGGCTCAATCACCCACCGGGGCGTCTTTAATGCGCTAATAGAAGCAGCAGAAAACAACAACATTGCCTATACCATAGAGGCTTCTCCCAGGCGCACAGCCACCGACGGTGACGACATTGTTAAAACACGCAGAGGCGTACCAACTGCGGTCGTTTCTGTTCCTACTCGCTACATGCACTCGCCCAACGAAACCATTGATCTCAAGGACGTAGAAGCCTGTATTGCCCTTATTGTCGCTTTTATCAATACGCTAAAGGCAGATTCGCGCTTTACCCAGCCTTAATAGACAGACCTGAACTCGAGCTGTCGCCAGGCCTCATAGACAGTAACTGCGACACTCACTGCCAGGTTAAGGGAGCGTGCACTTTGCATCATAGGTATGCGTAACGGACTGGTCTTACCGCGTATAGGTTCGGGAAGCCCCCTTGACTCTGGGCCAAACAGCAGAACATCATTCTTTCGAAACTCTGCTTCGCTGTAGTTTTTGGCGGCCTTGGTGGTGAGCGAAAAAACACGATTCTCAGTGAAAGATGTTTGAAATGCCGCAGCAAAATGGTCAAAACTGGCATGAACCGTAACATCAACTTCATGCCAGTAATCCATACCTGCACGCTTTAGAGCTTCATCGCTCAGCTTAAACCCTATCGGCCTTATAATATGAAGCCTGGCTCCAGTAGCCAAACAGGTCCGTGCGGCACTACCTGTGTTGCCTGCTATCTCTGGTTCAAATAAGGCCACATGAAACATAGCCATAGTCTAACCCGTGGCACAGCTAGCGTTTGCCCCGCATCCATCTTTTGGATGTCGTACGAACCAAAACGAAAGTGCTATTCTTGCAGGCATGCAGTTTTTTAGCAGAGATTACTTATTTTTCGGGAAGCACGCATGATTTTAAATTATTACAATGACCCAACCACGCTTATCATCAGTGCCATTATTATGGTTATGGCGCTTATTTTCCATAATATGGTTCAAACCTGGGTAGCCGGTCGCTACGGAGATCATAGCGCTCGCTTTCAGGGCTTTAACCGCTTTGACCCTCAGGTTCACCTCGAGCCTTTTGGCGTTTTGTTTCTCTTCCTTCTGGGTTTTGGCTGGCCTAAAACCATTCCCACCAACAGTCGCAGCTATGCTGGACGCGGTCGCCAGGAGGCAATCGTTTGGTACAGCGGGCCTCTAACCTATCTGGTCGTTGCTCTGGTTAGTTATGCTATTGCCCTCGCATTTTCCAAGATGGCAAGACAAGACCTGTTTATAGCCTTTGCGATTGCAGGAAATTTTGCTATACGTCATGCGGTCATTAATCTTTTTCCCGTTTTCCCGCTTGATGGAGCCTACGCTGCCTTGGCCTGGGGCAATATGGGCGTACGGCGTTTTATTCAGCAGATCAGGCAGTACGGCGCAATTGGCTTTATTGTCATCTTTATGCTACTCAGCTATACCGGAGTTATCGGCGCGATTGAAGCCATTTTTCGCTCCCTTATCTTTACGCTGCTAAGCCCCCTATTTGGACTCTAAAAGGATTAGACTTTAAAGAAAAAGCGGAAGGCAAAAACCTTCCGCTTTTTTCTCATTTAAGGGATGCCTTCCAAAAGGCTTTAACAACGTCATAGTCAGAGTCGTCTGACGGTAGGCTCTCACGAGCAGTTTTAATATCAAAAAGACATTAAAACGTCACTTTGGTACTACATTTCTTCTGGCGCTTCTATACCTAAAAGCTCGAGGCTTTTTGCTAGCGTTTCCTTAAGCTTACCGACCAGCATCAGTCTCGCTTCTTTAAGTCCGTCATCTGATTGGAAAATACGGGTATCGGGTCTTCCCTGTTCATCCTTGTGGTTGTAGTACCAGTTCCACGTTGCGGCCAGGTCAAGGGCATATTGGGCCACCACATGAGGGGCATAATCTCTGGCAGCCAGGCTGATGACATCGGGAAGTTTGGCAATCATCTGAGCTACTTTGGCCTCGAGCTCTCCCGTTTTAGCAAAGTCAGCCTCTGCCAGGTCAATCTTTTGTTCGGCGGCGTCTCGCAAGATTTTTGAAGCTCTGGCATGGGCATATTGCACATAGGGTGCCGAGTCACCCTGTAAACTTAGGGCCTGATCCCATCTGAAATCAATAATTCGTTTTGATTCACTTTTCAGCATGCCAAATCTCAGCGCACCCACGCCAACCTGTCGTGCTACATTTTCAACATGGTCAAGGTCAGGATTTTTTTCAGAAATAACGGCTTTGGCGCGGTGTTTGGCCTCGGCTATTACATCATCAATTGCCAGGGTAATGCCTTTACGACCACTCATCGCCTGACCCTCTAAGGTAACTACTTCATAGGCAAGGTGATACAAATCATGACCGCGGTTATGGTCAGAAAGTCTCAGTGCTGCCTTAACAATTGTCTGAGGATGTGACTGCCTTGCATCGATAACATTTACGACATCATCAGCATGGGCAAAGGTTTTGCCGTCCGGGTGCAGTTCTCCGCTGGGCGAACTCGAGTACAGTGCTCTACCTGAAGGCTGAGTATCAAACTTTTCAAACTTGAGACCTTCAAACATGCCCGCTTTCCAGTAGTGATAGCCAATATCTTTTGCAACATACATAGCATTACCGTCACTGCGCACCAAAACGATATTGGGTTCCTCTAAACCAGGAATAAACTCACTGACATCCATAATGAGTGCCCCGGCATACTTGCCCTCAGCTGGTTGATTAACGTAATCGCTGTTTTCAAGAATAGCCAGTCCCTGCGCCAGAAATCCGGAAGCTACCACATCTGATTCCCAGACAAGCAAATCGTACTCAACCCCAAGATCATAGGAGGTTTGCAGCAGCGCATACACGATTTCAGCAATTTCTTTACGGAGTTTGCCCTGCTCGAGCTGGTGCATAACCTCACGCACGCCTGCTTCTATGGTCTCAGCATCGGTCTCTTTGGCCTTTTGCAGGTTTACGTATAGCTCCCCAAGCCAGTGGTCATACTTTTTAGAACCATCGTACTTAAGCTTAAAATAGCTCACAGCAAACAGGCTCTCTGCCGCCTGCCGCCCGGTATCATCTATATAATTTTGAATTTCGACGGTGTAACCAGCTGCCTTTAATATCCGAGCTATGGCATCACCCAGAGCAATATTGCGCAGGTGACCAACATGCGCTTCTTTATTTGGGTTAATGCTGGTATGTTCAACGATGTATTTCTTTTCCTGTTGGGGAAGCTCTAAACTCGAGTCAATCACAGCCTTTATAAAAGCAGCATTATCGACAAAAAAGTTTATGTAAGGGCCGACGGCCTCCGCTTTTGCGATACCTGCGGGAAGCTCGAGCCCCTGCAAGATTTCCTGGGCAATAGCTGCAGGATTTTTGCGCAGTACCTTTGCCAAACCAAACGCCACCGGGCTACCATAATCGCCTGGCTTATTATCTGGAACCTCTTGAATCGGAATTTCAACATCACTGACCTCGAGCTTTTTTAAAGCCTGATCAAGCGCACTTTGTAAACTTTGTTTAAGGTCTTGCATAAGCTAATAAGGTAGCACGTTCTAAGGAGTAAGCATGGGACTTATGTGCCGTGCTCAAATTGTAGTTAAGGCAGCAGGCAGGGACCCATTCACTCTTTAAGCTTGGGTATGATTCGCATTTTTGCATTTTTGCTGCTCAGCTCAGGCGTTTTTGCTCAGGTCATGCCTGATGGCGTGAGTGAGATTCCTTTTGTTTGTCCTGCCCCTGAAAATCAAGAACCTTTACCCGAACCTCAAAGCGAAGAGGAACGTCTGCAACGTGAGACAAGAGCGAAATACCGCGCCTTTTTACCCGCTTTTTTTGCCGCCGTACCAGCTGAACCCGCCGAAGAAGTACTTATGCCAGTGACTGGCGTACGCGTACGCGACATTGCAGATACCTGGGGAGGGGCGCGCAGCGAAGGGCGCCGGCATGAAGGCCAGGACATCTTTGCCCCGGAGGGTACTGCCATCTACTCTGGCACCACAGGCTTTGTTTACCGCATAGGCGAAAACCGCCTTGGTGGCAATACTGTTGTGGTGGTTGGTCCAGGAGGCTGGCGCCTTTATTATGCCCATCTATCGGCCTATGCTGAAACGCTACGCGAAGGTCAGGCTGTAACAACTGATACCCTGATTGGTTATGTTGGTAATACAGGTAATGCCATTACAACCCCTCCTCACTTGCATCTGGGTATTTATACCAGCGAGCCTGGTCGCTGTGACTGGGATGCTATTAATCCTTTGCCTTTTCTGGTTGATAGGCCCTGACTATCGCCGCTACATTTTCTAAAGAAAATCTACTCTTTGCTATACTTGGACATGATTCACCATAGTGCAGATAGACAGGCAAAAGGTTGGTTTTTCGGACCATGGAATTCACTGGTTCCTGTTCCTGTTGGCTATGCAAATGAGGGCATTGATTTGCTTCATTATCATGAGCATATGTATGAAATTTATCTTGTTGCTCAAGGTAGCAGCACCATTATAGTTAACAATCGCGAAATACATCTAAAACAGGGGGATGCAGTAGCACTCGAGCCTAACGAAGTACATACTTTTATAGAAAGCTCTGAGGATTACTTTCACTTTGTTGTTCAAGCACCCTTCATTAAGGGAGATAAAGTAGTTGTCCAATCAAACAAATAAGCAAAGGCGCAAAATTGGCGACGGTAAAATGCTTCCAGGTTCAAATTCAAATGTTACCCCAAGTAATTGAGAGTGCGTTTTTATACCTTTCTCTCCCTCGATTCAAAACCTCAAAAAATACGTTAGCTCTCTCACGGACAGTGCTCGAGCAAACCCCTAAGATACATGTCTATACCTTGACATCGTCTTTTACATTACGGAATATTTGATATAAGTAGACTAAGATTTTCATAGTTATGGCCTATCATTTTCTAAGGAGGTCAATATGAGCCAAGACCAACAGACATTTAATCAGCCTATACCGGTCTGTCCGGTAAGAGGGTCTGTTATTTACCCAACCATGGTCATGCCCGTCGATGCTGCTCGCCCCATTTCGATCAGGGCGATCAATGCTGCCCTTGACCGGGACCGCACCATACTCATCATAAATCAAAAAGACCGCGAGACTCAGGAACCCAGTTCTGATGATCTTTACGAAGTTGGCACTGCCTGTAACATCTTGCGGATGAAAAAGAACCCCGACGGCAACATTCAGATGCTGGTTCAGGCCTTTGCTCGAGTCCGTGTTAAAGCCTTTTACGGCACCACTGACGTTATAGAAGCAGATGTCGAACCCATTGATGTACCCGTCGGTGACCAGCTCGTCTTAGAGGCAGCTTTTAGAGAACTTAAAGAAAAGTTTGCCGATATGATTGAGTCAAGCCGCAATGTTCAACCAGAAGTTGCACAGTTTGTCATGAATCTCGAAGACGCAGGACAGTTTGCTGACTACGTCGCTTACAACCTTGATTTTCGCCCTGAAGACAAACAGGCTGTCCTGGAAGCAGCCAGCATTTCTGACCGCGTCAAAAAAGTTCTGGTTCTGATTGATACCGAACTCGAGCTTGCCGAAACCCAGCGCCGTTTGCAGCGTGAAGTCAAAGAAGAAATTGATCGCAACCAGCGTGAATACTTCATTCGTGAGCAAATTAAGGCTCTGCAGCGCGAGCTGAGCGGCAGTGACGATGATGAAGATGAAATAGAAGAGTTTAGAGCCAAGCTCGAAGAACTTGAACTTCCCGAAGAGGTCATGAAAGAAGCCGAGCGCGAACTCAATCGCCTTAGCCGCATGCACCCTGACTCAGCTGAAGCGTCCGTCATTCGTACTTACCTGACCACCATTACAGAACTTCCCTGGAATACTCGCAGTGATGAAAGTATTGATATTGCGGAAGCCACTGCCATTCTGGAAGAAGAGCATTATGGTCTTGAAAAGGTTAAGGACCGGGTGCTCGAGTATCTGGCAGTACGCCAGCTAAAGTACGAACGTGCTGAAAAAGGCGAGCTTGATGCCAGCGAAGTCAACAAAGGTCCCATTCTGATTTTTGTCGGGCCTCCTGGTGTTGGTAAAACCAGCATTGCCAAATCTATTGCCAAGGCACTGGGCCGCGAATATGTGCGTATAAGCCTTGGTGGTGCCCGAGATGAAAGTGACATTCGTGGTCACCGCCGCACCTACATCGGCAGCATGCCCGGGCGTATCATTCAGGGCATCCGGCAGGCTGGCACCAAAAACCCCGTCTTCTTACTTGACGAAGTGGATAAGCTCGGCATGAGCTATCAGGGTGACCCCAGCAGCGCACTTTTAGAGGTTCTTGACCCAGCGCAAAACAACAGCTTTGTTGATCACTATCTGGGTGTACCTTTTGATCTTAGTGAAGTCCTGTTTGTCGCTACGGCAAACTATCCGCAAAATATCCCTGAGGCGCTTTTGGACCGCATGGAAATCATCGAGTTTAATAGCTACATTGAGCAGGAAAAGCTCGAGATCGCCAAGCGCTACCTCTTACCCAGACAGATTCGGGAAAATGGCCTTAAAGCTAAACAGCTCGTCATTAGTGATTCTGCTCTGAGCAAACTGATTTCTAACTATACGCGTGAAGCTGGTGTAAGAACGCTCGAGCGCACCATCGGTACCCTTGCCCGTAAAGCAGCACGTAAAATTGCTGAAGGTGAGGCCAAACGTATTCGCCTGACTGAACCAAGCCTCGAGCAGTACCTTGGACCCGAAAAATTCACCCCTGAATCTGAGGCAGAAGATAATCTTGTTGGTGTAGCAACAGGCATGTATTACACACCCGTAGGTGGTGACATCCTCTTTGTTGAAACCAGCATTACCCCCGGTAAAGGTGGACTGGTTCTGACAGGACAACTGGGTGACGTTATGAAAGAAAGCGCCCGGGCTGCCCTTACCTATGCCAAGAGTAATGCGCTTCGCTTTGGCATCAGTCAGGAAGTGCTTGACAATCACGAGATTCACATCCATGTTCCGGCAGGTGCCACACCTAAAGAAGGTCCAAGTGCCGGTACAGCTCTGGCAACCTCGCTTATCAGTGCGCTTACCAGCATTCCTGTGCGCAAAGATGTCTCAATGACCGGTGAAGTCACCCTTCGTGGACGTGTCTTACCGATTGGTGGCCTTAAAGAAAAGGTTCTGGGTGCCAAACGCGCCGGAATTAAACACATCATCTTCCCTATTAAAAACAATAGTGATCTCAACGATATACCTGTGCATCTGAGAAAAAGTCTTGACTTCCACCCTGCCGAAGACCTTGATGCGGTATTAGATGTAGCACTCGTCGGCGGCTTAAAAGCCCTCGAGGCTCACGCCAACGGGCAAAACAAACCTGCCAAGCGCAGCAGAAAAAGCTCGAGCACTCCAGCCCAGGCCTAAGCTGATTACTGAAACAAAAAATGCGGCTCTAAAAAGCCGCATTTTTTGTTTTTACAACCCTATATATGGGTTAAATCTCTGTTACTCACTGAAGCAATAAAACCATGCTGCAAAGCTCGCCTCTTGGCAAAGGCCTGTAAAAAAGGTGAATCTGCATAATCAAGCGCATAAATCGGCATATCAATTTTCTTAAGCTCTTCAGCAATAACAGCCGTCCAATTCAGCTCCTGAACGGTTAGCGGAATGTATTCGCCGTCATCGGTCCAGCGTGTTGAAAAACCTTCAAACACCACCGCATCTATCAAATAAGAGAGTTCTTTCATCATGCTAAAGCCCCGGTTAGCAACAAGAGGGCCCTGCCCGGCAATCGCTCGCATGCTTCTGACCAGATCAACCATCCACCTGCGGTCTTCGGGAAAAAGATCGACGACATCAAGCGTATCTAAAAAGAGACCAGAAAAGCCTTTGGCAATGTAGGTCTTGGCCTGGATACAAACATGCTGGCGCCAACCTATCGAACTCAGCTTGACATAACGTGTTTGCCAGGCGGTATTCTTACGACCTCTGTGCCACTCAGCAGGGGGTCCAGAATCTTCTCCGAGGCTTATATAGGCAATCGGTTCAATGCCTCTGGCCTTAAGCCAGATGAGGTCATCCGACGTATAATGTGAAGGTTGCAAAACAACCCGTTTATAAGATGAAAGTGAATTCAATTTACCAAAGCCATAATAGAAGGCAATGGGCCGTTTTAATTTCAGGCCGTCTTTTGTATTATCCGCTGATGTGGAAACCATATTCCTCCACGTGTTGAAGTTGTATAAAAAGAATGAGAACGAGAACCAGAGCCAAACCGACAAAAATCCAGATGAGGGGAACAGCAAACAAGCTAGCTAGGCCTGCCAGCACAAATGCCAATGCCGGTAGAAACCAATTCTGCAGGGAAAAAAGCATAAGTACCAGA
Organism: Trueperaceae bacterium; assembly: GCA_020431825.1. GTDB lineage: Bacteria > Deinococcota > Deinococci > Deinococcales > Trueperaceae > JAHEBB01. The sequence goes on from JAGQHN010000076.1 coordinate 16,965, forward strand.
ATCATGGCAATAGCAAACAGGACAAAATGACTAATAGATGCCGCCTGTACAGGAAAGAAAAACATAGCGGCAAGCAGCAGGCTAAAGAAGACAAACAGGATTATGTACCTGAGAAGAAGTTTGCTCGAACCCAGACTATTCTGCAAATAGTCCTCAACTGAGGTGCTAATCCACATGGCATCTGCAAGGCTGTTTTTTAGCCCCAGGGCAAACCACTCTGCTAAAAACAAAAATAGTGCCAGCAGTCCCGAATAAACCCAAAGATGACCAGAAAACATCTGAATAAGCTTTAAGAACAAAATACCAAAGCCTGTCGCGTAGCCAAGCTGAGTCATCAGTAGTGGCAGGTCTTCCGTAAGGAATCTAAAGTTCTCCCCCTTCAAATAGCGAAGTCGGGGTAGAAAAAGAAAGCTACAAATCAGTACCTCGAGCCCCAGGATGATACTGAGTGGAACTTTGAGAAAAGGAAAGGCTAGCATGGCAAGCAGCGCAAGGGCTAAACCAGCGACCCAGTAAGTTCGCCGCTCGAAAAGTTCCTCGAGCCAGATACATCCGGTAACGCCCCACCATAAAAGGGCTATGGCATACTGGACGGCCGAACCATTTAAAAGTCCTAAAATGCCCAGTCCCAGAAGCCCCAAAAGCATAAGCAAGCTAAAAAGCGAGTTTTGTTTCGCCTCATTGAGACTGGCTTTCGCTCTCATAATCTGCGAACTGCCCACTACTGACCATGAAATGAGAAAAAGCGTCATAAGCCACTGCGGCTCAGCTACGCCTCGAGCCAGAGCCAGGGTAGCAACAATGGCTGCCAGAATGAGGAGCTGACGCCAACCCAATCGTGGCAACTGCAAATAGGAGCGGCGCTGCAGGTCTGGCCTTCTTTTGCTCATCTGAAAAAGTTTTCTTGCCAGCTCAAAGGTAGAGACAAGCGAAAACTCTGCTTGAACCCGCTCATTGCTAAAGCCAAGTGCTTCCAGATGCGCCGCCAATTCGTAGGGGTCATTAGCTTCACGACTGACCTCAAAAAGTTCGCGATTTAACCTGCCAAGCCTATCGGTGCGGCGCTTTTCCTCGCCAAACCACTCATTCACGCGGAACTGGGGCCGCCGGTACTTACCAGGTGCGCTCATTGTCCATCCTCATCTCGCAAAAGGGGTGGCTCTTCCTCTTCGGTAACCGGACCATTGGTAACCAGCATCACGGGGTCATCCCAGTCCACTACAATGGGTGACAGCAAATTTTGGTAGACCTTGTTGTAAGCAGTCAGGAGCTTTTCCAGGGTGAAGTAACTAAGTGCTCTACGCCGACCCCGTTGCGCATAGTACTGACGCAGTTCTGGTTGGGTCAGTAGCATAATTAGGGCATCGGCAAACTGCTCGGCTTGTTGTGCTGGCACCAGAAGACCAGCATCACCAACAACCTCCGCTACCCCTCCGACCTGGCTGGCAACTACGGCCCTTGCCGACATCATGGCTTCAATCAGGGTATAGGGAAAGCCCTCTGAAACACTCGAGAGCGCCACCACATCTGCCTGCTGATAGGCCAGAGAAGCCGGGTTAACCGGACCCTCAAAACTTACCTGAGTGTCAAGCCCCAGACTTTCAATAAGACCTGCCAGCGACATAAAGTACGACTCGTTACCTTTTGGGACAGGGCCATAAAGTTTTAGCTGCGCCTCTGGAAGCTGAGCCTGTACCCGTTTAAAGGCATAAATCAGTGTCTCGAGGTCTTTGAGCGGGTCAATTCTGCCTATCCAGACAACTGTTGGGGTAGGCTGAGCACGCTCAGCCAGAGGGGGAAACAGTCTGGGGTCAACGCCATTGTAAATTACCTGCGCTTTACCCGGATTGGCCCCAAACTCTTTTTGCCAGGAACGGTTAAACTCACTAACCGATAAAACCTTATCGGCATGAAGATAAACAAGGCGGGCTAATGCCTGATATAGTGAAACTCTGAGATATTTAACAACCGGAGATTCTCTTTCTTCGGAAAAGGCCAGATACCGCTCGCGCAGATAGACCCCGTGCTCTGTTAAGACCAGGGGAACACCGTGCACTTTTGAGGCAACCCAGGCAGGCAGAGCCGCCAGGCCATTGACGATGGTATGAACAATGTCGGTCTTTTGGGGAATAAACAGTAAAGGAACCAGCGCTGACCTTAGCCAATTTGCTGCCTGTGCAATCTCTGCAAGTCTGGGCCGATAAAGTAAATGAGGCGTAAGTTTTTGGGCCAGCATTTGCCAGACTGCTTTGCGCTCAAAGAGGTTCCATAGATCGAACTCATCACCGAGGCGTGAAAGCTCGAGCAGGCCCTGACCTAAGCCAACCAAATTGCCATCGATAAAATCACTGAATTGATTAAGAGCCTGGTCAAACTTTTGCCGCTCTTCGTAGTTAGGAGTTCTTAGTCCCTTTCTAGCTCTCCACAAGGGAACAGCATGCAATTTTTCGATATTATCTGGTCTGGCAAATTGCGGCTCCGGGGGTATTGGCCCAATCAGCGACAGAAGCGCAAATTGGTGCTCAGACAATCCCCTAATAAGTTGATCACACCAGGTACTCACCCCCCCAACGACATAAGGATAAGTTCCCTCGGTAACAAGTAGTATGCGCATTGTAGTAGTAATCGCTCCCTTGCTCTAAATGTTTCGGCTCACTCTGACAGCTGATGGCACTGCCTTACCTCCACGAATGAAGGCAGTATAACGACCAAAACTTTGCTCTCTAAGTACAGTCATCACAGCAGCGAAGCGCCGTTTTTTGCAAGGGTTTTTGGCTCGAGCCAAAGAGGCAGACTACCCTTTCAAAGTTCCCAAATTCTGGAGCACCTGAAGCTAAATTTTCCCGAAATGGGCACATACCCAAAGCTAAAATGACTCTTGGCAACTCGCCTAATTCTTGCTAGCCTAAACGGCGTTAATCCCCTAGGGGTTGTTAAGAAAAGGTTTCAAAGGAGTAGCTATGGATTGGATCTGGGTTTTAATACCCCTAACTGCACTGTCAATTCCCATTATCGCTATCTTGTCAAAAGTGCTTGAAAACTATCTAAAGGCACAGGCGCAGCAAAATACCTCTCTTTCTGAAGACGCTTTGGCTGAGATGATGATGCTTAGAGACAAGCTTGCTGAACAAGAGGAACGCATTGCTAACCTCGAGGCAGTTGTGACGGCCCAGCCCTGGCAAAAACAACAAACCAATGCCCTACCAAACAGTGAGCAGCGCTACGCCTTCCCAGACCTGGAAGGCTATAAAGATATGAGCAATGACGAAAAAACCGCTATTCTGGCAAAAAAACTGCAATCTTAAGGTATAGGCTTAAGCGGGTTCATTATCTGATAGGAACTATATGAACTTGCCCGAATAATTCTGCCTTCCTCATGAATGAAATTTATCGTTCATCCTGATAAAGTCTGAATATTCTTAGTTTCAAGATTTTAAGTTGTGCTCTTGCTTTTAGAAACTGATAGCAAACGAGAAGAAGGTTTAAAACTCTGTCTTGCTGTAGCGCTCGAGTACAAAAATCAGGAGCCCGGTAACCAGCATGAGCAAACATGCCAGTGCCAGAGCAGCACCATAATTTTGCATGCCAGGCCTTGATAAGCGGTCAAAAATAGCAACCGGCAAGGTGGCATATTTCGGGTTTTGCAGCGTCAGGGTTGCTGCAAATTCCCCCATCGAAATTGCAAGTGCAAAACTTGCTGCTGTAACAAACGCGGGTAACAGCAGAGGCAATTCTATACGCCACAAAATGGCCAGTGGTGACGCCCCTAAACTTTGAGCAGCATCAATCAGACTGCCGGGAAATGACCTGAGGGCTGGCAAGATACTCCTGGTCACAAAGGGAAAAGCAATGATGCTATGACTCAGGCTTATCCCCCAGACACTGCTGCGGAGCCCCGGAAACGCAAGCAAATAAGCAAGGCCTAGTGTTACTGCGCTGATCGAGAGGGGAAGGAGACTGGCGCTATCTAGAAATGTCCAGCCTGCCCGCACCACAGCATAGGCAAAAGCAAACCCTACAACAAGCGAAATGACGGTACTGATGAGTGCAAAACGCAGCGAGTTTAGACTGGCAGCCTGCAAGCTGCTAAAGCCAATAGTTCGCCTAGCCTCTAAGGCATAGTGAAAGCTCTGTAAACCAAAGTCCCCGTTTTGCCAGAAGGTTTGCACAACCAAAAGCACAAGGGGAGCTAAAAGCAACAGGGAAGTCAGTAAAAAGTGACTGCTTACTAAAATTCTTGTCCTTCCTTTTAGCTGCCGCACCAGCCGCTCTTTATACGCAAAACTCACTGCCAAACGAGCCTGCAAGCGGGTATAGAGCAAACTAAAAAAGCTGATGACCAGAAACTGCAAAATCACCAGATAGGCTGCGCCACTTAAGATGAGTAGCCTCGAGCTCAGCTGATAGATCTCGACCTCGAGCGTCCGAAAGCGAATCTCAGGGGTTAAAATGAGAATCACACCAAAACTGCTAAAACAAAAAATAAAAACCAGGGTAGCTGCCGCGAGTACAGCAGGTAAAGCTATCGGAACGGTAATTTTCATAAGGGTAGTGAGGCGACTCGAGCCTAGCATCTGCGCAGCTTCATAAAGGCGATTGCCAAGTCCCTCCAGATAGCCACTCACCATACGTACTACTATGGCAAAGTTATAAAAGACATGGGCCAGTATGATAATGAGCAGGGTATTGCGCAAATCGATAGGAATAAGCCCTCTCGGCCCAAACAAAGCCAAAAAGCCAATGGCAACTACCACCGTTGGCATTACAAACGGAATAAGAAACAGGCTACGCAAAACACGCTTGCCCCAAAAGTCATAGCGGGCAAACAAAAAAGCACTGGGCAAAGCTAGAAGCACCGTCGCAAACGTTGATAATAGCGCCTGATAAAGCGTAAATCCTAGGCGCTGGTAATAGTATGTATTTGTTAAGGTAGACCAGAGTTCAGAGCTGTCCTGAAAACTTCGAACAAAGATAATGACCAGGGGGTAGCCCAGAAAGACGGCGAGAAAGGCTGCGGCAAAAAAGCCAAAAAAGTGGGCAAAGCGCTCTTCTCGCACAGCTTCAGTCTATCTTAGAACCTCACTGGGAATGGTTTTTGCTTTTGGTTTAAAGCCTAAGCTAGGATGTCACTGAACTCGAGCGCCTCCGCCGCCCGCACGAAAACCGTGGTTGGTAAACCTGCCGTGCGGCTCGACAAATCTGCATAGTAGCTAGAAAAATCATCGCCGGGTTCTTTCATCCCTAAAAAAATCACATCGGCATCACTCGAGGATGCCCTTAACAGACTTTCAAAAGACTGACCCTGAGGAGATAATGCCTCGATGTCTGCGGCAATTCGCAATTTATTCATCAGTTCCCGAAGATTCTTTTGCGCCACTTTCGCTGCCGCCTCATCCGTCACCATCATCTTTATTCTTACTCTGGCCCCCCGCCAGTTAAGACTTAGCGATAAAAGATAGGCAAGTGTCATCATCAGACCGCCATTACCCTTTAAGCCGCCCCACCACAAGTCAATAATCTTGCGCTGACCAAAAGGTTCCTCGGCAGGTCGCACAATCAGGACATTGCGCTTCATCTGATTGCAGTACCTTACGAGCTGCCCAAAGGGCTCAAGATGCGCAGGATTTTCGCTGTGCCCCAGAACAACGGTATTGGGAGTAAGGGCCCCCATGCCATAAATATCAATCAGTTGCCGCGCACCTTCAAAAATATCATCAGCCTTAATAATTTTGGGAAAAGCTTCAATTCCCTTATCGGCAAGCGCTTCACGTAGACTTTCTTCGGCGCTTTGACGCCGTGTTAAGGTCGCTCCTTCGCCGGTAAGAACGGTCGCCACACTCAAAATAGCCCGGTTATGACTGAGACTTGCAGCAAAATCAACCAGATGCCATCTGCGTCCTGGTAGACCTGAAAGCACCAGCAGATTGGGCTGCCAATTTTTGGGGTCGGTTTCAGCACGGAGGTGCAAAAGACCATTGCGGACAACTGCCATCCAGACACCCTGACGCACATCACCCCAGGTGGTTTTTAGTTCGCGTCGCTCGAGCCAGACGTAAATAAGCAGCACCACCACAACAGCAACCAGCGTGGCCAGCCAGTTAATCAAAATCATGATGGCTACACAGCCTACTGCCCCTAATAAAGAAACAAACCAGGGTACTTTAAAGGTCGGTCTAAAGCTAGGGCTACCTAAAAAGCGCTCGAGCCCGGCAACGACATTGACAACGCCATAGGTTGTCAAAAAGAACATCGATAGTACCGGAGCAATGAGATTTAGGTCTGCAAGGGCAACCGCGATAAGCGCGAGTAGCATGGTTACAACCGTTCCGATTCTGGGTTCATCATCGGGGCCATTGCCCCTACCTAAAAACGCCAGACTTTTGGGCAAGATACCGTCCCGCGCCAGTGCTTGCAAGATGCGCGGAGCCCCTAAAATACTACCTAAGGCGCTGGACAGCGTTGCCCCCCATACCCCCAGCAAAATAGCTCCTCCCCAAAAGGAAATGTGCCGCATAATCAGGGGGTCAGCCATGAGTGAGGCTGGGTCGGCTCGAGACACCAGCAGCACCGGTATAAGCATATAGATGACATAGCTTACGCCAATCGAGGCTAGCGTACCGAGAGGGATGGCCCGGCGCGGATCTTTAAGGTCGCCCGACATATTTACCCCTGCCATAATGCCTGTGACCGCCGGAAAAAAGACGGCCAGAACTGTCCAGAAACTTGCCTTTTCCAAAGGCATGGGCTCTGCAACGAGGCTTTCTGACAGAGGTCTTCCAAATGCTAAAGAGACTAGCGACAGACCGATTGCCACCATAATGATGTACTGGGCACGAATGGCTGTTTTAGCAGAAATAAGTGCTAATAAAGTCACCAGAACGGTGGTAACCAGGCCAATCGTTCGGGGCTCGAGGGCAGGAAACACCAGCGCCAGACTCTCAGCAAAGCCAATAGTATAAAGCGCAACCGACAATGCCTGCGCAAAATACAGCGGTAGACCTATCGCTCCGCCAGCTTCTATGCCCAGAGAACGGCTTATCATGTAATATGCGCCCCCCACTCGTACCCGCTGATCGGTAGCAATTTGAGAAATGGAAAGTCCGGTTAAAAAAGTAATGCTGGTAGAGATGGTAACAATTGCCAAACTGCCCCAGAGCCCGACATTGGCGACCACCCAACCAAAACGCAAATACATGATGACGCCTAAAATCGTCAAAATAGAAGGCGTGAACACACCGCCAAAGGCATTTAGCCCTTTTGCCTGATCAGGGTCACCTTTTTCTTGCACCTTTAACTTTGGTCGTAAGAGATTTTTAAGCATTGTACCTATCCATCAAGAAATCCTATTGCAAATATCTGCCGAGCAATAGTCATCCTACTAGAATTGGGGGCAGTTGGGCAAAACAAAGCGTTAATTCAGGACTAGGTTTCCCCCCGCCAGACTGATAAACTGTGCAAGGATTCGTTTTAGTTTGTATTTACTGGAGGTGAATTATGCAATCCGTCCTAAAAGAAACTCGGGAGCGCATGAAAAAATCTATGGAGGCCTTTGAGCACAACATTGCCGCTGTCCGTACCGGTCGCGCCAATCCGGCTATTTTGAACCGTGTCACTGTTGAGTATTACGGTGCCAATATGCCTCTTAATCAAGTTG
>JAGQHN010000077.1 GCA_020431825.1 Trueperaceae bacterium
TAAAAGCCTTTCAGGAGGATGTAAACCTTTGTCTAAGGACTGAGCCAGGTGTAGGGGAGCAAGTTGACTGAGGCGCAACATAGATTCAAGAAGATGTCGGAGCATACAGTTAAAACAGCTATCAATTGCGAGTTTAGCCAACTCGTTTTCTATGTGAGGAATCATTTTTGCGTAACTCAGATTAAAGTTTAGGTCTTTAGGGGAAAAGGCGTAGTTCTTTTTAGGTGTAACAGGCTCGAGGGTTGATTTAAAAGGAGGAACCAAGGTCATAGGGATAAACAAATCCTCGAGAAGGGCTATACCTGCCAGATGATAGGGCCTAGCCCAGTTGTCAAAGAGTCGGGCTGGTTCTAATAAAAGATGCTCATAAAGAATAAGCCGACGACTTACCGCAATACAGTTTTTATCAAGCTTGGCATAAACTGGGGCTCTTAACTTATTAAGCGAGATGGCCTCACGTAAATGATTTTCAAAAGGCCCAGGTATTCGTTTCTGGCTCATAGTCTTTGTCGGCGGATTAAGCTCTTACCCGGTACAGCACTTCACCTGCACGTTCTACCAAGAGTTTGCCTTCGTCTTCTTTATTGCGCCAATCTTCAATGTTAATGGTCCTCGGGTCGCGGTAACCTAAGTTTATAAGTTTGCAGATCTCCTCAGGAATTTGCGTTGCCAGGGTTACCTGAATGCGTGGTGTTTCTACGCCATCTTTATAGCTTCCCTTGCCTTTTACATGGGTAGAATGGGCCAGTGTGGTCCAGTGGACATCCTTAAACTTATCCCACTGACCTAAAAAATAATCGCGGCAGTGATAGCCTACCGACTTGATTTCTTCGCCGTGTACCAGACTGACTTCCTTAAGATGCGGTGCATAAATAATGACCTCGCCACCATCAGCAATAACGGGTTCGGTTTTATACATGGCTTTGGCTGCTGTCCAGAGGTCTTCATACATGGTTGAGGGTATGGATAAGACCGACTTAAAGGGCTTGTCCTTATAAACAATATTCAGTTCGGCTGATAAGTCAGAGGCTGCCTCCCAGGAGGCTTCTACGTCTCCGATGTAAAGACCATGCAGGTCTTTGCCCTTTAGAACCATTTTTAAAGAGGTAACAGGCTGCTTCTCAGTGACAAATTTTGCCCCACGGTGAAGTACCCGGCGCACTGCCGTGTCTTTTACGCCAATGGTGTCGTAACTGGTAGATAGCGCTCCCAGCCAGTGCGTACTGTCAATGATTTCATGCCCTGCAATGCCGGGAAAGAGATACTTGGCGCCGCCAGAAAACCCTGCCACCTCATGGGGGAAAACCGGGCCGCAAATGAGGAGCTGATCGTAGTTATCAATCATTTTGTTGAGGTTGATGGGGGTTTCTACCGAAACAAGACCGTTTGTTAGCTCGAGCATTTCCTGACTCGAGATGGTTCCTACTACTTTTAACTGTTTGGGGTCATCCCAGGCATGATTATAAACCTCAGATTTAGGATGGTTTTTTTGCCGCTCTGCTTTTGAAAAGCCGACCAGTTTTTCAATCGCCGCCTCAGTCATGGGGCGGTGCGTGCCAAGGGCAATCAGATAGTCAAGCCTCGAGACATGATCGCCCAGGTGCGCATAAAGGGACTCAAACATTAGCGGTATTGGTGCGCTGCGCGTACCGTCGGGGATGATGACCAGAATTCGCTGATTTTTAAATGCGGCTGGGTCTAAACCTTCAGCAATTAAGGAGCGAACCTCATCATCACTCAGTAAGGCACCTAAATTGCCCTTACCCACCATTTAAAGACCCCCATAGGCTGAAAAGCCACCATCTACCGGAATGACCACGCCCGTCACAAACTTGGCAGCGTCACTTGCCAGATAGACCGCAGTTCCTACCAGTTCATCAGGTTCACCGAAACGCCCCATGGGCGTATTTGAGATAATTTGTTGCCCCCGAGAGGTCAGGCTGCCATCATCATTTAAGAGAAAGCTGCGGTTTTGTTCGCCGACAAAAAAGCCCGGGGCAATGGCATTGACCCGTAAGCCTTCGCCGTATTTTTGTGCCAGGTCAACGGCCAGCCATTTGGTGAAGTTGTCAATGGCAGCTTTGGCAGCGGCGTAGCCAATGACCCTTGTTAAAGGTTTTTGCGCTGCCATTGACGAGATATTGATAATCGAGCCAGACGCAGCATCTTTCATGCTTTCTCCAAAGATTTGTGACGGTAAAACGCTTCCTTCAAAGTTAAGCCGCATAACTTTATTTAAGGCACTAGGCTCGAGCCCAAAAAAGGTCAAGTCTCCAAATACCGTGGCCTCTGGCATATTTCCGCCTGCTGCATTGATCAAAATGTCAATGCGTCCTGTCTTGCTTAAAAGCCCTTCTCTTGCCTCCAAAAGACTGGGTTTATCGAGTACATCAGCAGGTAGAGGAATCGCTTTCAAGCCTTCGTTTTTAAGAGCATCACTGACCTTAGCGGCTAACTCTGCACGCCTACCCAAAATGGCAACGGTAGCACCTGCCTTTGCTAGACCTTGAGCCATTGCTCCCCCTAATACACCTGTACCCCCGGTAATAACAGCGGTTTTTCCTGTTAGATCAAATAAGTTCATCATGGTTCACCCTATTTCTTTAGGCAATAGTTTAAGCTTTTTGGGCAGATGGTGTTGCATGATGCGTTTGCTTGTTTTGCCTAACCTAAGTCCTTAAGCGTACTACCCGGTCCGAAACCGTACGTCATTACCTCATCCTTGAGCTTATTGCGTTTGCATCAGACCTGGTAGGTGGTTTATTTTGCTAAAAAGCCTTGATTCCAGCTAGCGACTTTGATTGTTTACTACTGGCTATGTACTGATACTACCTTCGGTTTAGGATGAATGCTCGGCTTAAGTCTTTATGGAATAAAACCGAAAGGGTGTAAATAGGGCTCCCAAACGTTTTATTCTCTCTTTAACTGAGTCAGCCAGGTAGTTTAGACCTGCCTAACATTTTGACAAAAATGATGGATACCGATAAGGTAATCGGAAAACGTCAGTCAGGCCAAATTAGGAGAAGCCATGAAACTTGAGGCAAGGGCCAAGCACTTTTTAGAGATAGATGGACTTTTATTTAAGGATTTAAATGGAAACGGTAGGCTCGAGCCTTACGAAGACTGGCGCTTACCCATTCATGAGCGTATAGAAGATCTGCTTAGCCAAATGACACTCCAGGAAAAAGCAGGTATGCTCCTTATCCAAACCCTAAATGCCGAGTCAGGTGGCAGACTTTCAGATACGGCCGTTGACTACTTAAGTAAAGAAAAAATGACGCGTTTTATTTTTCGTAATACCATTACAGCAGACCCCAAACCAAGTGCAACAGGCTCGTCCTGGCGAGGGGCAGATGTCAGACCCTACGAAGCGGCCCAATTTTTAAACCTCATGCAAGAGCTTGCTGAAGCCAGTCGTTTGGGTATTCCTTTACTCTTTAAGTCTAATGCCCGTAATCACTATGATTCAAATGCCAAACCGGGCATCAATGTACCGGCTGGCTCGTTTTCAGAATGGCCAAAGGAAGCAGGTTTGGCTGCAACCCGCGACATGGAATTAATTGCTGAATTTGCTCAAACCGTGCGTCAAGAATGGCTTGCAGTGGGTCTGCGTGGACTCTATGGCTATATGGCAGATTTGGCAACGGAGCCGCGCTGGTACCGTATCCATGAAACCTTTACGGAAGATGCGGACCTTGCGGCTGAAATCATTAGGGTACTTGTTAAAAACTTTCAGGGTGAAGAACTTAATGCCTCTGGCGTTGCCCTTACGGTCAAGCACTTTCCTGGCGGGGGTCCGCAAGAAGGTGGTGCTGACCCGCATTATGCGTTTGGTAAAAATCAAGCCTACCCAACAGGCTTATTTAAGTATCATCTAAAACCTTTTATAGCCGCAATTGAGGCAGGTGTTTCTGCTCTTATGCCTTATTACGGTATCCCGGTGGGACAGCCCTTTCAACCCAATAACGTAGGTATGGCTTTTTCTAAAGGCATTTTGACCGAACTTCTCCGGGTTGAATTGGGCTTTAGGGGCTATATCAATTCAGATACGGGGATTATAGGGGAGAGGGCCTGGGGTTTGGAAGATAAAACCGTTGATGAACAAATTGCCATTGTCCTAGATGCCGGAACCGATGTTTTATCGGGCTTTAATAGCAATGCTCAGATTATAGGTTTGCTCGAGTCGGGCAAACTTACAGAAACGAGGCTTGATGAATCAGTTAGACGTCTCTTAAAAGAACAATTTCAACTTGGTTTATTTGAAAACCCTTATGTTGACCCTAACCGAGCGGCCTATTTGATAGGTAATCGGGCGTTTCAACGAAGAGCCGAAGAAGCTCAGCGTAAGTCGATTGTCCTACTGAAAAATAATGGGGTTTTGCCCTTCCCCAAACCTTCTGAAGAAAAACCCATAAAGCTTTACAGCATGGGTATGGACAGCGCTGTCATTGCTCATGAGCGCTGGGGTTATACAGTCATAGCGGGTGATTATAATGCTGAAGCAGGAGAAAGTCGCCCAGCCATTCCTGAAGATGCTGACTACGCCCTGATTCGTATTGAAGTGAACAATGTGTCAAGCCCTGACCGACTATTTGGTGGTCCAAAACAAGAAGAGCTCGACTTTTTGGCCTTTTCTGCTATGGCAAAGGCTGAGTCGTGGTCTGTTACGCCGTCTCTATCAGATGTCCAGTCAGTGATGGCAGAATTAGGGGCTGATAAGACGGTACTGGCCATTTATTTCCGCCAACCGTTTGTGCTTGATGAGGCCAGTGGCCTGCAAGATGCAGGAGCATTGCTGGCAACCTTTGGTGTAAGAGACGCTGCCATTATGGACATAGTAAGTGCCAAGGCAACACCCAGCGGCAAGCTTCCTTTTGCTTTGGCCAAAAGTACCGAAGCGATTAAGCGCCAAGCTTCAGATGCGCCTGGCTATGATGAGGCAGATACGCTTTTTCCCTTTGGTCATGGTCTAACGTATTAGAACTCGAGCAAACCTTTAAGCACACCTGTTTCAGGTTTTGTCCAGCTGGCAAAGTTTTTAACCAGTTCTTCGGGACTGGCGCGGTGGGTAATCCAGGCTTCTACATCGATTTGTTTTTGCTCGAGGGTTGTGATCACCCGCTTAAAATCTTCCTCGGTGGCGTTGCGGCTACAGTGGAGGGATAGTTCTCGGGCATGAATACTCGGATTATGAAAAGGTAGCTCGTTTTTCGTATGCCCCACCAGAATGAGCTGACCGCCATGCGCACAGTACGTGACGGCATTAACCATAGAGCCTGCACTGCCAGTCGCGTCAAAAACGGTTGTGGGAAGATCGCCAGAAAATCGTTCCTTTAGCTCGCTAATGACATCCGTTCTGGTATTAATAGCTTCGGCAAGTCCAAGTTGTCTGACAAACTCGAGCCTTGTTTCACTTACGTCGAGCATGGCGACTTTCTTTGCCTCGAGCCGGGCAAAAGCTGCTGTTCCCAGACCTATGGGCCCCGCGCCAATGACCAGCACATTTTCTTGCTTATCCAGCCTGGCCCTGCGTACCGCGTGGGCACCAACTGCCAGCATTTCAACCTGAGCGAGTTCGTCCACACTCAAGTCCGCCTTATAAAGATGAGTAGCAGGTACTAAAAAATGCTCACGCATACCGCCATCCTGATGGACGCCCAGCACTCGCATGTTCTGGCAGCAATTTGTTTTTCCTCTGCGGCAAGCTATGCAGGTGCCGTCATTGAGGTAGGGGTTAACCGCACAAATATCGCCGACGCTTAGTTCCGCCAAAGGACTACCAAGCTGCACAATTTCTACCGCCAGTTCATGGCCCAAAATACGGGGGTACTCAAAAAAATTCTGCTCACCTTTAAAAGCGTGCAGATCAGAGCCGCAGATACCGACTTTATGAACTTTGACCAGGGCTTCTCCTGCTTGGGGAGCGGCTGGAAACGGTGTATCTGCCAGAGATAAGTTAAAGGGTTCATCAAGAATCAGGGTTTTCATCAAACTCCATAAGGCCAGCCTGTGAGGCTTTGCCATCTAAAAAAAGTGGGCTACTACCAGATGATTTTATACCTTGATTGTACAAAGCCGTTGTCAAAAGCTCGTGTTTCCTGGTGCTCGAGCCTTACATCATGCGGTAAAGCTCCAAAAAGGGGAACGCCTAGACCAATCAAGATAGGAACTCGGGTCAGTGTCAACTCATCAATGAGGCCAGCTCTTAAAAAAGCCTGAATGGTTTGTCCCCCATCAATGTAAAGATGTTTTAGTCCATCCTGCTCGAGTTTTTGGTACATTTCTTTGGCATCACCGTTTACTAGCTGCACATTATTGGGTAAATGTTCAGGTAAGCTTCTTAAGCTTTGAGACATCACAATGACCGGCTTTGTATAGGGCCATGAGCCAAGCCCAGCCACAAACTCGAAGGTTTTACGCCCCATAACCAGGGCGTCTACCGAATCCATAAAAGCTTTGTAACCAAAATCCTCTAAAGACTCAGTCGCGTCAGCTGCACCGGGTAGCCAGTCAAGGCTGCCATTTTCACGAGCAATAAATCCATCAAGGCTGGTTGCTATGTAAACAGAGGCTTTCATACCCCAGTTTAGCGTTTTACCTGTAAGGTATCCATTGGAGTGATGTAGTGAGATTTTATGGTTTGTTCTACCAAGCCCCTTGATTAACTTTGGAAAAGGGAGACAAATCTAACCCCTTCCTTTCTGAACTGTTTCGACCAAAGCGGGAATGATTGGATTAGGGAGTCTAAGTTTTGGGGCCCAATACGGTGAGGGTTCCAGGTTTGAAAATATGCTTCTCTGCTGCCTCGAGGGGAGGTGCCAGGTGGGCAGGATAGATGCTGATAGCCAGTTTTTCAGCTACTAAGCCCTGCCAGTTGCTGCCATTTTGAAACTCGAGCCTTTCTGTTTTGGGGGCATTGATCCCGCGCATTTGCACCATGCGGAGATTAGCCAGACCATAACCCTGAAAATGATCGCCTTTTGCTAGCAAACTAACCAGCACATAGTCATGAGGTTCGCCGCCAAGATAGAGGGGCAGTATTAATTTCCCCTCGGGTTTAAGCTGGGTCAAATAGTCAAGGGGGACATCCCAAAAACCTACTGTTGCTACGATGCGGTCATAGGGCGCATTGGGCAAAAAACCAAGGGCTCCGTCTCCTATATGGACTTGGATATTGGTATAATTCTTGAGCTTGCTCCTGGCTTTTTCAATAAGTTCTGGCTCTATATCCAGGCTAGTTATTTTTCCCCTATCACTTACCACATGGGCCATGAGGGCTGCGTTATAGCCTGTACCCGCGCCAATTTCTAAAACATTCATGCCGATTTTTAAGTCAAAGGACTCGAGCATGATGGCAATGGCGCTAGGCTGAGAAATGCTGCTATCAGCTTCTGTTAGAGGGTTACGAAAAGCCTTATCGGCATAGGCATCTTCTAAACTTAACCAGTCAGCAAAATGCTCACGAGGAACACGAAGCAATGACGTTTCGATAGCAGCGGAGTAAACATAGCCCTGCTGTTTTAGCTTAGCAATGAGTGCAACTCTTAGCTTTTCTGCTTTTTGTATCATAGTCAGTTATACCGAAGAATTGGATACGACTGTTTAGCTGACGGTGCTTGCTCCTTCAGTGGCTTCACAGACATAAAGTTGCGGCTCGAGCCCGGTTGCCTTGAAATAATCATGACTAACAGCTTTGGCAAATGACTCGGCTGCGTCTGATTCAACCAGAGCAACAGCACATCCTCCGAAACCACCACCGGTCATCCTCGCACCGTAACAACCCGACTGTTTTCGGGCAATATCAACCATGGTATTCAGGGCGTCATTGGTGACTTCAAAGTCATCGCGCAGGCTGTCATGACTGCCGTTCATCAGCTGACCAAGCAGGGCAGCGTCCCCCGCTCGCATGGCCTCTGCCGCTTTGTGGGTGCGTACGTCTTCGCTTATGACATGGCGAGCACGGCGCATTACGAGGTCACTCAATTCATGCTTATGAGCATTGAACTGCTCGCGCGATACATCTCGGAGTGCTTTTACACCAAAGTGCCTGGCGGCCTCTTCACACTGAGCGCGGCGCTCGTTGTAGCCTGAGTCTGTATGTGCATGACGAGTCATCGTGTCCATTACCACGATAGCGGTACCCTGCGGTAAGGTTACAGGCTCGAGGTCTAGTGAGCGGCAATCAATTTTAAGGGCATAGCCTTTTTGCCCAGTTGCACTAATTAGCTGATCCATGATGCCGGTATTGGCACCCACCCACTGATTTTCGCACTTCTGACCAAGCAGGGCCATTTCTTTTGGATTCCAGTCAAAGCTTGAAACCTCGTAAAAGGCTCTGGCGGTGGCAAGCTCGAGGGCTGCTGAAGAGGAAAGACCACTCCCTCTTGGCACATCGCCAGTCATGACGCCTTCCCAGCCACCAAGCTGATGACCCGCTTCCTGTAAGGCCCAGGCCATTCCTTTAAGATACTCCTGAAAGCCAGTGTCTTTTTCTAGAGCATCCAGGCTAAACTCTGCCCAGACATCAAAATCAATAGAATATATTTTGACCTTTTGGTCATTTCTGGGTCTGAGACCTATCCACATAGAACGGTCAATAGCCATCGGCATTACGAAGCCGTCATTGTAATCGGTGTGTTCGCCAATCAGATTCACACGTCCAGGGGCGCGGACAATAACGCTGGGCATTTCGCTAAACTTCTCAGTAAACTTAGTTTCAATGATATGTTTCAAGTTGCTCATAAGCCACCATCATAAGGTAATCGTAGCGAGTAGCAAGTACCTAGAAAGAAGTTTAATTCTAATCACTAACCACTAATCACTATCCACTCTTATAGTGTTTATCTGAAACTTCCCTTAAGCGCTCGGCCGCCTGCTCAGGAGACAAATCCCTCTGAGCTTCAGCTAACCACTCGTAACTGGCAACAAACTTCTGAATGGTGGCACTTCTAAGTAAAGGGGGATAATAGTGAGCATGAAGCTGCCAGTGCTCAAAACCCTCACCTGAAGGTGCATTGTGCCAACCAGAACAATAAGGAAAAGCAGTTTCAAAAAGATTGTCAAAACGAGTTAACATCCGCTTTAAAATCTCAGCAAGACTGCCGCGCTCGCTGTTACTTAAGTCAGTGAGCCTGAGTACATGGCGCCTGGGTAGGACTAAGGTTTCAAAAGGCCAGTAAGCCCAGTAAGGTACAACGACTAACCAGTGCTCGTTCTCAACAACAATGCGCTCTCCCTGTGCTAACTCGAGCCTGGCGTAATCGACTAAAAGGGGTGTATCCTTGCGCTCAAAATAAGCCCTTTGCTCCCGGTCTTCTGCCAGGGCTTCATTGGGTAAAAAATTGCTGGCCCAAATCTGCCCATGTGGATGCGGATTGCTGGCACCTACCAGTTGCCCCTTGCTTTCAAAAATCTGTACCCAGGTGTAGGTCTGACTCAAGTCCTCGAGCTGACTTGCCCAAGTGTCCACCACCATTCTGAGGGAAGCTAAATCCATCTGGGCTAGACTTAAATCGTGCCGAGGGGAAAAACACATTACCCGGCAGGTTCCGCGAATGGGCTCAAGCTCTAAAAGCTCAACGCTTTGCGTAAACTCAAGCGGGGTATCTGCTAACAGCGCTTCGTGGTCATTGGGGAAAACAAAGGTTCCTGTATAAACAGGATTAAGTGCACCACTGACGCGCTTATTGCCAGGACATAGATAACACTTTGAGTCATGCTGAGGTTTTTCTTCGTCAGCCAGTTTCTCAACCCGACCTTGCCAGGGGCGTTTGGCGCGGTGAGGGGACACCAGAACCCATTTCCCTGTGAGTAAATTCTTCCGGCGGTGCGGATGGTCAGCAGGATTAAAAAGCATAATGGTTAAGTACCTGGTAGTGAGTAGCTAGTAGCTAGGGAAGGACTTTAGCCTAGGTACTAGCTACTGGGTACTCTTTTCCCTCCACAAGAGTTGCGAATGATGAGCTTTGTGTCAAGCCGGATTTTGGGTTCTGGAATGGACTTGCCTGTGATTAAATCAATCAGCATCTCTCCAGCCAGTCGGCCCTGCTCTAAAGGTGGTGTGCGCACGGTGGTTAAAGGTGGTGTGCTAAACCGCGCATTAGGGATGTCGTCATAGCCAACAACGGCAACCTCTTCCGGAATGCTTAAGCCTGCTTCGTGAAGCGCAGCCATGGCCCCTAGCGCAATAGTGTCATTGCCAGCAAAGAGTGCAGAAAACTTGACCTTGTCCCTGAGGAGTGAGTTCATGGCATAATAGCCACTCTCGGCACTGTATTCACCAAAACGAACAAGCTCATCTGATACTTCTAAATTTGCTTCCTGTAAATAGCGCCTGTAACTGGCCAAACGCCTTGAAGAGGTGCTTAGCTCTTCAGGAGCAAAGGTGATATGTGCGATGCGCTCGTGACCTAGCCCAATAAGATGCTGCATTACCGGGCGAATCGAAGAACGCTGCACCACATAGTGCTCGTTAGGATGACCTACAGAACCCAGTAAAACCGCAGGAAAGCCTTCATCGATGAGATCAATTAGCTCTTCATCATCTTCATTGGGGTAAAAGACCACCAGACCATCAATCTGTTTGCCTCTGACAAGGTCTCGGTAGGCTCTGGTCTGGCGCAGACCCGTCACGGTTTCGACAATGACCTGAAAACCATGCTTTTGGCTGACCGTAAAGAGACTTGAAAGTACCTGGGGAATATAGGCGTCGATTTCTAGCTGAAAAGCCCCGTGTAATAAAAGACCAATGGTCTGAGTGCGACCACTTGCTAGTTTGCGCGCTGCCGCATCAGGAACATAGCCAAGTTCTTTGGCCGCATCAAGTACCCGCTGGCGCGTGCTTGAGGGTAGATTGATGCCATCAACATTATTCAGAACAAAAGAAACTGTGGTACGAGAAACCCCGGCAAGTTCTGCTACCTGATAGCTGGTTGGACGCTTGGGTTTCACCTGAGTTCCCCAGATAATCCCTCGGTCAGGAGAAAGAAAGCCCATCTTCTCCCTGTTTGAAAGAGAGAAGATAAGAAGGGAAGACCAGGCATCGTCTAGGCAAATCCTTTGCGGCTAGCGTTAAGCTAAGACAGCATCTTTCTTGCTGCGAAGCTCAGCTGGTAACCACTCGCCATGTGCCTCAATCAGATCATCAACCAGATTCCAGATCTGCTCTAAACTGAGTTCGGCAGCCGTATGCGGGTCAAACATAGCTGCATGGTAAAGATGTTCGCGGTTGCCAGTTAATAGGGCTTCAACGGTTAGGGACTGCACATTGATATTGCTTTGCATCATAGCGGCAAGCTGAGGTGGTAGGGTGCCAATCTTGGTGGGTTGAACGCCATTCTTGTCAACCACGCAAGGCACTTCAACACAGCAGTCTTGGGGCAGGTTGTCAATCAGACCATCATTTTGCACATTGCCATAAATCACACTGGGCTTGCCAGTATGCAAGCTGTGGATAATCGTTGAACCATATTCATGGCTGCGCTTGACTTCATTCAGGTTTTCAAAGTTATGCACCACATGGGGCATATGTTCATCACTTACGCCTGCCTGACTCATGGCTGCTTTAAAAGGCTCAGTTAAGTTGGCCTCTGGGTTTTCCAGCTTTTGTCGCATGAAATCCCAGGCGGTAATCTGCACTTCACAGCGGCGGATATATTCATCTAAGGGAATGTTAAATTCTTCGATCAGCTCAGGATGGGTGGTTTTGATAAACCAGGGACTGTACTCAGCAAAGTGCTCGCTTGACTCAGTAACAAAATAGCCTAAGCGCTTAAACATTTCATAGCGAACCCGGTTCCAGTCAGGGATGCGTCCTTCTTGACTCACCTCCCTGATTTTGGGGTAGAGATCTTCGCCATTACGCTCAAACTTGAGATAAAACGCTACGTGATTGATACCAGCACAGATATAGTTGATGTCATCAATGGGGATATTGATGTCTCTGGCAATTTGCTCGGCCGTGCCCTGAACACTATGGCACAGACCCACGGTTTTAATGCTCGTAGCCTTATTCATGGCCCAGCAGTTCATTGCCATAGGATTGACATAGTTGAGATGAGTTACATCGGGGCAGAGGCTTTCCATGTCTTTACAGATATCCAGAAACACAGGAATGGTTCTGGCAGCGCGCATAATGCCACCAATACCCAGCGTGTCAGCAATGGTTTGTCTTAAGCCATACTTCTTAGGAATTTCAAAATCAGTGACGGTTCCGGGTTTATAGCCAGCGACCTGGAACATGCTGATGGCATAGTCGGCACCATCTAAGGCTTTTTGTCTATCCGTAGTGATCTCGACGTTTGGTTTAGCACCGAGCACCTTGGCAATCTGATGAGCCACAATTTCTGAGGTTTTGAGACGTTCTTCATTGATATCATAGAGCACCAGGGTTGACTCCGCTAATTCGGGATAGCTTAAAATATCTCCCATCAAATTCTTCGCAAAAACTGTGCTCCCTGCTCCGATAAAGGCTATTTTTGGACTGCTCATGTTCGCTCCTTTTTAGGTATGTACTCTTAGTGGCTTATGTACCCTTAGTGTTTAAGGTAAGACCAGCTTTTTGACTGGCTAAGCAAGGTTATAAGACAACGCATAAAATATGAGACAACGTGTAAATAAGGCTACTCACACAACGATAGCTAGATAATGTAGACCCATCGTTAACGTTAGCTATATAAAATGAACCTGGCTAAGCCTGTCTTCCTTCCTTTCCTAAGATCTCCTACCACTGCAAGCTCGAGTGAAGAGATGTAGTACGTGTTATTTCTTGAACTTTGGTTCAAACACTGGTTATTAACACGCGTTACTAGTGGTGTTTAGGAAATGTATCAGAGGAGAAAATAGCTTGTCAAGCTAAAAAGCTATTCAAAAGCTGATTTTGCCCTGAGGTCGAGGCGTGATTTTACCTAGTTCAGCTTTTATGAGTGTGGCTTTGCCTGTAAGACCGGGGTGTTTGCTTGCAGGTTTTGCTAAAGGCCGCATAGAATTGGCTCGAGCTACCAAAGCCCGCCTCAAAAGCAAGTTCAAGAATGGGTAAATCAGTGGTCACCAGTAGCCTTTGCGCATGAGCAACGCGGTGCTGAGTCAGGTAGTCATTCAGGGTCATTCCAAAAGATTTTCTAAATAGCGTAGCTGCATAACTTGGGTTAAGCGAAGCAGCAGCAGCGATACACTCGAGGCTGATAGGTTCCTGATAATGCTCAGAAATATACCGGGCGAGCTGAGCCGTTTTTGTATCAATACCTGAGGCGTGGTGTGTACCCACGCTGGGCTGAGAGAGGGCCATACGCCTTAACCAGGCTTCTAACTCGAGGTCAAGAATCGTCTGTTTTTCTTCTGTAGGATGTTTGACGTCTTCTAGCCAGCGGTTAAACAAGCTGCTTTCTACGCTGTCAAAGCTTTCTATGAAGACACCTCCCTGCAGAATGGTTCTGGCAAGTTTTTCAGGTAAGCCGTAGCGCAAAAAAGTAGCTAGCGGTAAGGTGATCCAGCCGCAGTCTGTCTGGGGTGCGCAGGTGATCAGGTGATGTGGCGTGGTTGCCCAGAATAGGGCAAGGTGGCCCTGACTCAGCTCTAAAGCATCGCCCCCAAAGACATAGGTGATGCTGCCTTCAAAAATGAGATTAAACTCAATTTCCTGATGACGGTGAGCTGCTGGCATCACCAGAACTTCACCCCGATAAATAGTAAAACCCAGATCTTCCAGATGCATTTTCCTAAAGATATAGGAATAACAGCCCATTATTCAAGAAGAATTTCCCTTTCGTGTGCCCTATGCTTTAGCTATCTAACGAAATATCTGGAGGTAAACTTATGGATAAGCATGGCGATAACGGTATAAAACTGGTAGATCATCCCCCTTTGCCTGTTCCCGCACAGCCCGCCTCGAGCTTTCACCTGAGCGAGGAGCAGGTGCGGTTTTTTGATGAAAATGGCTATCTGGTTCTCAAAAACCTGATTGGTGGCGATTTGCTACGTCGTTTGCAAGCAGCCGGAGATAAATGGATTAGTCAAGGCGAAACCATCCGGCAAAAACAACTTGCTGGGCTCGAGCTTAGCGCCCAGGAAGAAGATTTAACGCGTGACCTGAATTTCGCCAAACGCAGTGACGGAGAAGTTTTTTTTCGGGTAAACTACTTGCATAACAAGGGCGAAGATGTTTCCTTGGAACTCTTGGGTAGCCCTCAGGTTTTAGGGGTTGCCGAGTCGCTTTGTGGTCCCAATTTTGTACCAACTTATGAAAGCATGGTCTTCAAAAAAGCTGGTGATGGGGAGTCTATCCCCTGGCATCAGGATGCAGTGCATAGCCGCAAACACCGTGTTTTCAATTTTGATCTTTATCTTGACGAATCTAAAAAAGGCGCAGGTGCGCTTCGAGTGGTGCCAAAGTCACAATTGCAAATTCAGGATGCTTGCAATGTAGCTCTGGAACATGGCTGGGATTTGCCTGAAGTGATACAGGTTGAACTCGAGCCAGGTGACGTTCTGCTTCATGACGTTATGGTCTTACATGGTTCTGAACGTACCCTTGGAAAAGCCATGCGCCGCACGATTTACTATGAATTTAGAGCAGCAGAAATGATTCTTGACGAAGGCCCATGGGACCACGATTGGATTGATCGGCGCATGCGCCTTATTCCTTTGGCACTTAAACAGTACAGGGAAAGTCGGCCCGAGGCGGAGCAATTTCACTGGCAGGTCGCTGATGAGTTTCGTCCAGAGCCCCTTGGTGATGATGCAACCGAACTTAAAGTAGCCCATATCTGGCACATGTCGGGTAGTTACTGCTCTGCTACGAGTGAGCGCTATGACGAAGCTATGGCAAAGCTCGAGGTCGTTTAAGGCAGAAGTGAACCATCTCACTTTGCCTCAGAGTGTGCTGGGTAGTTAAGCACACTCGTCGTACAGGCACTTATCCCTTGGCTTTAGCCGCGATTATGCATTTAAAGCCAAGGGATTGTCTTTTTAAGGTTAGCTTTAGCTGTATTGAGGTGAGCGTTAGCTATAATCGTCTTATCATCGACCGTTAATCATTTTGCCCTTTGCTATTGACAAACCTAAAATGCTTTTGATAAAACTTGAAGACGTTCAATTAACGCGTGTTACTTGGTTGTGTTTAGCCGTATCAATGTATTGCTACTGCATTCTAGGTGACCCAAAAGGAGGATCAATGACTGTTCGTTCCGAAAAAAACAGCCTGACGAAGAGCTTAGGTGTTGCTCTGTTGTCAGGTACGCTTAGTCTGACGGCTGGTTCAGTGTTGGCTCAGGAAAAAATGCCACCTGAACAAAGCATGTCCAGTCTCGAGTATGAGCTGATTGGTCGTGACGACCTGTGGACCTACAAGGCTTTGCCTGAGTACCACGAGGCGCCAT
The DNA here is from genome assembly GCA_020431825.1 of Trueperaceae bacterium. Classification (GTDB taxonomy): domain Bacteria; phylum Deinococcota; class Deinococci; order Deinococcales; family Trueperaceae; genus JAHEBB01. The sequence continues at coordinate 15,375 of JAGQHN010000077.1, forward strand.
ATCTGGCTGATATGGTTGCAGAAGGCAAATTGCCCCCTGTCGCTGAGCGCTTACCCTCAGAGCCACTGGTTATGCTTACAGGTGCCATGGTTGATGGTATTGGTGAGTACGGTGGCGTTTTCCGCCATGTTATTGGGGGTCGTCCTGAAGGCTGGAACCACTTAGCTGGTCAGCACCAGGGCTGGGGCGGTATTAACATGGCCATGCAAGAGTGCCTTGTTCGTACTGGTCCCTTGTGGCAGGTTAAAGCTGAAGATCAGTCTGGTCCTTTGCCTAACTTAGCCAAATCATGGGAATGGAATGAAGACAACACTCAATTGACCATGCACTTAGTTGATGCTAAATGGTCTGATGGTGATCCGTTTGACTCTGAAGATGTAAGGTTCTGGTGGGAAGATAACGTTCAAGATCCTAATGTTGCTTCTTGGATGCCTCCTGAAGGTATGGGTGAAGGCACCACGATGGATGTTATTGATGCCTATACCATTCGTTTCAACTTTACCGAGCCTCAAGGCCCAGGCCGGGTTAACTCTCTGACGTATGACACAGGTTGCCCTGGACCCAGCCATATTCTCATGCAATACCACCCCAAATACAACCCTGATGCCACCTATGAAAGCTACCGTACAGCGCTACCAGCAGATGAATTGCCGCCGGTTATTTTAGGTGCATGGGTTCCTGTGGTTCACCGTCCTGATGAAATTGTCATTATGCGGCGTAACCCTTACTACTGGAAAGTCGATGAGAATGGTAATCAGTTACCCTACCTGAATGAGATGCACTTCAAGCTTACTACCTGGTCTGACCGCACTACGCAAGCGGTTGCAGGAACAGGGGATTTCTCAAACATGGAAAATCCTGGTAACTATGTTGAAGCGCTCAGACAGTCCCAATCTCCTGACAGCCCAACCAAAGCAGAGTTTGGTCCTCGAGTTCTGTCCTGGGAACTTCAGCTGAACCTGAGTGAAACCTTAGGTGTTGAAGATGAAGTAGACGCCGAGTTGCGCACCTTCTTCCGCAACAAGGATTTCCGCATTGCGCTAAGTCATGCTCTTGACCGTGACGCTATAGGACAGTCCGTTGCTCGGGGTCCTTTCACCTATCCTCACCCTGGAGGGTTCTCAGTCGGCTCACCGTTCTATGACTATGATTCAACCGTTTACTACGGCTTTGATCAGGAAAAAGCTAACACCATGCTAGACGCACTTGGACTTACTGATACCGACGGAAACGGTATTCGTAACATGCCAGGTACAGGCGCTGATATGGAAATTGATCTGACTTATGACAATGGTGAAGCTACTGATAAGAAACAGGTTGATGCCGTTGTGCAAATGCTTGGTGAAGTCGGCATAAGTATTTTGCCACGTCCTGTAGATGATCCTGGTCCTCTAGCTGATGCTGGTAACTTTAATATGATGGAAGGTCGTAACCACTGGGTTATTCCAACTTACGGTACATGTGATCATATTCCTGTCTCAGCTACCTGCCCTAATTGGCACTTAACAGATGAAGCAGGTAATCGGAATCTGTTTGATTGGGAGCAAGAGATGGTAGATGCCTTTAATCTCATGCAGCAGACCTGGGACCCAGTAGAAGCTGCCAATGCTGCCAAGACTATTCAGAAAAACTGGACTGAAAATGTCTACACCGTTGGATTAGTTCAGGCACCTGCTGCGCTGCTTATCAATAAGCGTATTAAAAATGCGCACCCCGGCACACCAGTATTCATGTTTAACTGGGCAGAAGATAATATTGTCCGTGAACGTCTCTGGACTGCCTCAGAAGATCAAATTGACGAATTACTTCCTGGTACTATCCCAGAGTATTGATCCTTTTGATTACTAAAGGTCTGGCTCGTTTTTAAACGGGCCAGGCTGTTCTATTTAAACTATGATTATTTTACGTACAAATCTTACTATGACAGGAGGTAAAACGTGGGCATTCTGATCTTTATGTTTCAACGTATCCTGGCTATGATTCCGCTTCTTATCGGGATTTCCATCGTGGCCTTTGGACTTATCTTAGCGGTTCCTGGTGACTATGTTGACGCCTGGGTAAGTCAAACTTCAGCTCAAACGGGACAGTCAAGGGCAGCTTTAGAACCTCAAGCCAAGCTTATGCGCGAGCGCCTTGGCCTGGATCAACCTGCTCATATACAGTACTGGATATGGGTTAAGAATATTGTTTTATCTGGAGACTTTGGAGATAGCTTCATTCATAACCGTTCTGTAATGGAGCTTGTTGGTTTACGTTTCTGGCGCACGCTGGTATTAGCTATTATTACTCTGGTTGTTGGTCAGCTTATTGGTATTTTGCTAGGCATTTATGCTGCGAAGAATCAGTACAAACTTGGCGATAATTTGGCTACCTTTTTTGCCTTTATGGGCATAATGGTTCCTAAATTTATTGTCTCTCTTATCTTGCTGTATTTTCTTGCTTTTGTCTGGCACTCGCCTTATATAGGATCTTTTTATTCGCCGCAATTTATTTTGCAGGAACGCTATACCCTAGCTAAGGCCTGGGACTGGTTTTTGCATGTCTGGCCCGTACTCTTTATTTCCATCTGGGCAGGGCAAGCTTATACCCTCAGGATTATGCGGGGTAATCTGCTTGATGTCATGAACATGCAGTACATTGAAACTGCCAAAGCCAAAGGACTTTCCAGTAACCGTACGCTCTGGCGTCATGCTGTACCTAACGCTCTTCACCCGATTATTATGAATATGGGGGGGCGTTTTGATTACATGATTAAGGGTGAGATTGAGATCGCTATTGTGCTGGGTTTACCCACGATTGGCCCGCTTATTCTTAGTTCGGTTGCTGGGCGTGATATGTATGTTATGTCGGCCATATTTTTGATTGTGGCGTTTGCCATAGTAGTGGGTAATCTGGTTGCCGACTTTTTACTGGCACTTCTTGATCCGCGTGTGCGGCAAGTATCATTGGCAGGGAACAGTTAATGGCGGCGCGTAGACCAGATGTGGAAGAGTTTTCGCCACCGGTTGGAACTAGTCAGCTCGAGTCTCCAATAGACCCCGGTAAGCATGAGGTCGACCCTGCTATTCCTCCTGTAGAGGAAGGTGGCCCAGCAGAGGCAGTTGCAGCCACTTCGTTATCCTATAGCCAACTTGTCATGCGCCGTTTCCGCCGCAATAACTATGGCATGGTGGGTTTGGTCATCTGCATCCTGATTATCTTCATTGCGGTATTTTCAGGTTTTCTGGCGCCTTATGCCTCGTCTACTACAGATACCCGAGCGCTTTACTCGCCACCGCAGCTTATTCGTATTATTTCTCCCGAGGGGACTTTGGCCAGACCTCATGTTTTAGGCTTTGCTGAAGATATGGATATGAATACCTTTGAGATTAAATTTATTCCTGATCCAGAGCAACGTGCCAATCTGGCTTTTTTTGTTAAAGGGGATGAGTGGAAACTTTTTGGCCTAACCTTTGATCGGCATCTTTTTGGTACCGTGGATGGCCAACCTATTCACCTCTTAGGAACAGACGGCTTAGGTCGTGACATTTTTTCAAGAATGCTTCACGGCACGCGCATTACTCTGCTAATGGGTTTTCTTGTGATGCTTGCTTCGGGCATTATCGGTAGCATTATGGGGGTAAGTTCGGGATATTTTGGCGGGTTTTATGATCTTTTTGTTCAGAGGCTTGTAGAGTTTATTAAATCTTTTCCCGATCTACCGCTTTATCTTGTCCTTGTTTCACTGCTGCCGCGTCGGGCCGATGCTGCTCTTATTTTTATTATGTTTGCCGGGATTCTGGTACTTTTAGGTTGGGCAGATGTTTCTCGTGAATTGCGCGGGAAAGTTATGTCGATGCGGGGGCTCGAGTATGTACGTGCGGCAGAAGCCGTGGGTGCTGGTTCCGGACGCATCTTGTTTCGGCACCTATTGCCTAATGTGTTTTCGCATATTATCGTCTGGGCGACCTACGCGCTACCCAATGTCATCTTGCTTGAGAGCTTCTTGTCTTTCCTGGGCGTAGGTGTTCAGGCGCCTATGGTGAGTTGGGGAAGTATGCTCAATCAGGTTTTGGATTTTCAAAGTTTTTCGGCTGCGCCCTGGATGATGGCGCCGGTAATCATGATTGTTCTTTCCGTGCTGGCCTTTAATGCCTTTGGCGATGGTCTTCGCGACGCTATGGACCCTTACTCAAATGTCTGATAACAAAGTAGCTACTAATCCAGCCACCAATGAGGCACCCCTGCTCGAGGTCAATAACGTGCGAGTTGATTTTCGCATTGTTGATGGCACGCTTAATGCGGTGAAGGGAAATTCATTCGAAGTTCGTAAAGGTGAAACCCTTGCGCTGGTCGGAGAATCTGGTTCGGGTAAATCGGTAACAGCCAGAGCGATCATGCGCATGCTTGCCGATAATGCCAAAGTGGGCAAGGAAACCTCAATTGTTTTTAAAGGCCAGGAACTTATGAAGCTCACGGAAGCCCAGATGCAGGAAATTCGTGGCAATCATATCACCATGATTTTTCAGGAGCCTCTGACCTCGTTAAACCCTATTTATAGGATTGGGGATCAAGTCGCCGAAATCATCTTGAATCACCGCAACGTCTCCAAGAAAAAGGCTCGAGAAGAAGTCATTCGGCTTTTTAAAGAAGTGCAAATACCTGAACCTGAGGCAAGGTTCTCTCAGTATCCGCACCAGCTTTCTGGCGGGCAGCGCCAGCGCGTCATGATTGCTATGGCTCTGGCAAATGAACCAGATCTGCTCATCGCCGATGAACCTACGACTGCCCTTGATGTCACCGTGCAGGCTGAAATATTAACGCTTATGAAGCGCCTTCAAGAAAAGCATGGCATGGCGATTTTGCTTATCACGCATGATCTTGGCGTAGTACGCCAAACCTCTGACCGAGTGTGTGTGATGCGCTACGGCGAAATTGTTGAAAGTGGTACCACCGAGCAGATTTTTGGTGACCCCCAACACCCGTATACCAAGCACCTGATTAATTCAGAACCCTCCGGGCATCCTGACCCACTAAATGATGAATTGTCCGTTATTATGGAAGGCAAAGACATTCGTAAGGTCTACAAAATTAAGCATGGTTCATTCTGGAATCGTAAAACCGTAGACTTAATAGCTGTTAATGATGTTTCCTTAAAAGTGCGCACCGGTGAAACTCTGGGGATTGTTGGTGAAAGTGGCTCGGGTAAGTCAACTCTGGGCATGTCACTTATCAAACTGCAACCAATAACGGCAGGGCAAATCGAGTTTTTGGGTAAGCGTATTGATCCACTGGATAAACGCGGCATGCGCCCCTACAGAACAGATATACAGGTAGTATTCCAGGATCCTTTTTCATCGCTTAATCCGCGCATGATTATTCGTCAGATTATTGAAGAAGGGTTAATTGTAAATAATATTGGTAGCAGTTCAGCAGAGCGAACCAAACTTATTCGTAAGGCACTAGAAGAAGTGCAAATGACCGCCGATGTTATGGACCGCTTTCCTCACGAATTTTCCGGTGGTCAGCGTCAGCGCATTGCGATTGCCAGGGCGCTGGCCTTGCAACCCAAATTCATCTTGCTGGATGAGCCAACCTCAGCGCTAGATCTTTCGATTCAGGCGCAAATCATAGAACTTTTACGCGATTTAAGACGCAGGCACGATCTGAGCTATATCTTTATTAGTCACGATTTAAAAGTAGTACGCGCACTTTGTCACAACGTCATTGTGATGCAAAATGGCAATGTGGTTGAAACTGGTCCTACCGAAGATGTACTGGTTAATCCAAAAACGGAATATACTCAGCGTCTGGTTGATGCGGCCATTAATATCCGTGCCTAACTGGTTTTACTATGTTTATTTGTGAGGAAATTCTGGATTCCATACCAATTCTAAGCACCAATGACGAGGTCAAAAACTCGTCATTGGTTTGTCCGTGGATTATGTCAAAAGAAAAGCAGCAAGGATGAAGTACTGGCCCTCTTCTATCGTTATCGTTGGTGGGGGTACGGCGGGCTGGTTGGCTGCCATCGTTCTCGCCAGCGAGGCCAAACGCATGAACCGTCACTACGACATTACAGTGGTGGAATCTTCTGATTTGGGTACGGTAGGTGTAGGGGAAGGTACGACCTCTGTTTTTCGGCATCTTTTAACGCACTTTAAGCTGGATGAGTTTGACTTTTTGCGTGAGACGGGGGCCACGATAAAACTGGGCATACGCCATAAGGACTGGCGCAGGCTGGGTCATCACTATGATGGGCCGCTGGATGTACCAGAAATGTTAACCGGACCGGGTCTTGATCTTTATTCGGTCAGTGCAGGCAAAGCTGTTACGGACAGTCATTTGTTTCAGCACTTGATTAATTTTAACCGAGCGCCCTTTGCCTACAAGGAAAATAGACTTATTCCTGCGGGGCCGTTTCATCACGCCTATCATTTTGATCAGGTAAAGGCAGGTGCCTGGCTGCGCCGTCAGGCCAAAGATATCAAGCTAATTGATGATCAGGTTAAGGCGGTAAAAACTGGACCGTTTGGTATAGAAGTGGTGACCTTAGCCAGTGGTAAAGAGCTAAGCGCGGACTTATTTTTGGATTGCACGGGTTTTCGCAGGGTGCTTATAAAAGAACTGGGGGCAGAGTGGCTACCTTATGGGGATGTTTTACCTGTAAATAGAGCTATGCCGTTTTGGCTCGAGCTTGAAGACGGTGAAGAGATTCCCCCGGTGACGCTGGCCTGGGCGCAAAAAAACGGCTGGCTGTGGCAGATTCCAACGCAGCAGCGTTATGGTTGTGGCTACGTTTATTCAGATAATCATATAAGCCCTGAAGAGGCAAAAGCTGAAATTGAAACGGTTTTGGGTCGCAAGATAGAACCGCGTAATGACATTAAGATAAATGCGGGTCGCTTAAACCATGCCTGGATTGAAAATTGTGTGGCACTGGGTTTGTCCTCTGCTTTCCTCGAGCCCCTCGAGGCGACCTCGATACATGGCACGATTGTTCAACTCCTCATGCTTTCTGCGCTCCTTGAAAAGGGTAGCTTTGCAGGGCGTAATCAGTACAATCAGGCGGTTGCCAGGCAAGTTGATGATTTCCGGGATTTTATCAGGTTACACTATGTGAGTGAGCGGCGGGACAGCACTTTCTGGCAAGACGTAGCCGAAACTCACCCGAAAACGGTAACGGATTGGCTCGAGTTTTGTGAGACTCGAGTCCCGCAGCAAGCTGATTTTCCGGCTTTCCCCTTAGGCCTTCCTCATGTTGGAGCCGAGCTTTATTTACCAATTCTTGATGGCCTAGGACTCCTAGATAAAGCTGCTGCCAAGAGTATGCTGGCTGATCAACCCAAATTGCGGGCAGTGGCTAGAAAAACCCAGGAGCAGCTGGTGCAGGAATACCGGGCAGCGAGTACCAAATGTATCCCCCACAGGACGTTTTTAAGCAGTCTTGCCCAGTCAAGGTAAAAGCAGGTTTAGAAGGCTATCTCCGTCCCAAAGGTCGGTCGGCAAATCTCGTGATTATAAAGCGATGTTTGGCTTAAAGAGTGCTTGCCAATGATGGTGCTTTGCTCAAGAGTATTGGTAAAGCGCCCATTTCAGACAGCCCAGGACTGCCTCGAGCTAGCCCCATCCTTGAGTTATTAACTTATGAGTACCGTCACAGAAAGGTTTGTTTTGTGAGCCACCGCACCGGCAAAAGGCTGCTTTCTCTCCGCGCACGACTTTGCTGTTATCTGAACTTCGTAAGCTAAAGTTTCCCTGACAGAGGAGAGGACCATCTTTACTCACGGTAATTGCTAAAGCAGCCTCGGTATCAAGCAGTTCATCGGTGAGTTTGGTTTCTCCTATTCCTCCAGCATCTTTAAAGTTTGCCTCATGATGACTGTAGTCACAAAAGGGTTTATTTTGTGACTGACCACAGCGACACAGGGCAAAGCGCTTACCTTCATCTATAAGTTCGCCTTTAGCATCTATTAGGCTAATTTCACCACGAAGGTATAGTGCGCCATCCGGATAAGCCTGGATGCTATTGGTTTCTGCCTGTTCGGATTGTGGTTCATAACTGTACTGAAGTGCGCCGGAAGGGCAGCGCTCTACCACATCTATAACTTTTTGCGGACTCGAGCCGTCAGGATTAACCCAGGGTCGTTTACGATTATCAAATACTTTTAAAAGACCACTGCGCATGCACTCCGCTGCATGCATACAGCGAGAACCGTCATAACTGACACTGATGGTTTTACCCTGGTACACCCTGGCAGTACGCTTTGCTTCAGACATGACACCCTTTCTTGACTTTTAGTGTCTCAATTTTATGAGATCTTGGTACTCGGGATGTTTCTCTACGTAGCCCTTGACAAAAGGACAAAGGGCTCCAGCAGTAATATGGTTTTCACGAACAAAATCCAGCCCTGTTTTAGCGAGAAGACTTGCGAGGCCTTTTCCTTCTAAAGCTTCAGGCACTTCTGTATGGTGAAAGATAAGAGTGTCACCCACTTTCATATAAACCAGAACTGCAGTACCTTCCTCTAGGACAATCTCAAAACGTTGTTGAGCAGGATTATGTTTGACTTCAGGCTCTGATGAGGATGATGCTCTGGACATGGATCAGTTTAACGGCTGATTGAGGGGGCGATATGTGTGCCTGATAGCTAAGCGAGTAGGGTAGAAGGGTACTCGAGTCAGTGCGTCTACTTGACATAAGAAAGTTGGAATTAGGAGCAACTTTTACTGAAACATCCTTTCAAGACGCGATAAAAGGTTGAGCAGAATGAAGCGCGACTACTACAACCGAAATTGACACATGGAAAGTAAAAAACATTATGCTCAGATCATGGTTGCACGCCTGAGCATAATGTTTGTGTCTTTGACACATTTGTTTTTGGTGGAGCCAAGCGGATTCGAACCGCTGACCTACCGCTTGCAAG
>JAGQHN010000078.1 GCA_020431825.1 Trueperaceae bacterium
GATTTTCAGCTTGGAGGTACTTAGTAGAAATTCGGGATGACTCAGTTTAGTGCGGATTTCTACAACCGCAATTGCATTTTGTATAAGTTCGCATAAGTACCGTCCAGAGCCATTAAGTCTTTGTGGCTTCCCTGTTCGGTGATTCCCTCATCGCCTAAAACCAAGATTCTTCCGGCATTGCGAATGGTAGAGAGTCTGTGGGCAATCACGATCATGGTGCGTTTGCTTGCGAGGCACTCGAGTGAATCCTGCACGGCTTTTTCGCTTTCATTGTCAAGAGAGCTTGTCGCTTCGTCAAAAATGATGATGGCCGGGTTTTTTAGAAAGACTCGAGCAATGCTAATACGCTGCTTTTGCCCACCTGACAACTTGACCCCCCGCTGCCCGACATCGGTGTTGTAACCCTGCGGCAAGCTCATAATGAAGTCGTGCGCATTGGCCTGTTTAGCAGCCTCAATAATTTCCCAGTCCTTTGCCTCGGGTTTGCCATAACGGATATTGTCAGCAACTGTGCCAGAGAAAAGATAAACATCTTGCTGCACCACGCCAATATGTTTGCGCAAAGAACTTAGACTAATATCTCTGATATCTTTGCCGTCCAGCAAAATTGCGCCACTACTTACCTCGTAGAACCTGGGAATAAGTGAGCAAAGCGTAGTTTTACCTACGCCTGAAGGGCCAACGAGTGCCACATATTCTCCAGAGCGTATATCCAGCGAATTGTTCTTTAAGACATACTCGAGTTCATCTCGATATTTAAAGCTAACGTTTTTAAAACTTATTTGCCCAAGAGATTGCTGTAGGTTAGTAGCGCCTTTGCGGTCAACGATGTCTGGTTGAATCTCGAGCATTTCCATAAAGCGATCAAAGCCTGTAATGCCCTCCTGATAGAGTCTTAGAAAATTGAGTGCGGTACGAATGGGCTCAACCAGAATGCCTACATAAAGCAAATAAGTCACCAGATCTGCAAGATCAAGCGTTCCTCTGGCAATGCTCGCAGCACCAAATACGATGATGGCAACCGTAAAAAGCTGGGTAAAAGCAACAACGCCATTGTAAAAATAAGTCTCATTTTTGTAAGCGTCACGTCGGCTATCTACAAAACGCTCATTTTCGTGCTCAAATTTGTGCTGTTCGGCGTTTTCCTGGGTGAATGATTTGACTACCCTTATGCCTGCAAGACTGTCCTCGAGCTGGGCATTTATGTCGCCAATGCGGTCTTTGCTTTGCCTAAATGCGCGGTTCATCTTGCCATTAAAGTAAAAGGCAAAAATTCCCATGAAAGGTAAAAAGAGAAAAAGAATGAGGGTCAGAGGCACATCTATGCTTAGCAAGATGAAAAAGGTGCCAAAGAACTTTAGCAGAGTGAGCACAATATCTTCGGGCGCATGATGATAAAGCTCGCCAAGGTTATAAGTGTCATTGGTGATGCGGTTCATGAGCTGACCGACTTTTTGCTCATCGTAAAAACTAAAGGAAAGCTTTTGATAGTGAGCAAAGAGCTCATTGCGCATATCGCGCTCCATAAGCGTGCCCATCATATGACCCTGATAATCTACAAAAGAATTACACAGGGTATAAATTAGAACGAGTAGCAGCATAAGAGCGCCAACTGTAAAAATCTGAGCAAGTGCATTTGCTGGGTTTTGCTCGAGGATGACATTGGTTATATACCTTGCGCATAAGGGCAAAGTCAAAGATATGGCTGCCACCACCAGCGCACAGGCCAAATCAGCTAAGAGTAAAGCTTTATAAGGTTTGTAATAAGAAAAAAACTTCTTAAGTCGAGAAGTTTGCAAATTTCCTCCAGATGTTTGGAGGGGAAGCTAGGCGTTGCCCTCCAAACCGTACATCATAGCTTTGAGTCTAAAAACGGTTAAGTAAAGAGCAGTTCTCGCCATAGTAGGACTCCTTTAAGTATCAAGCTAAAGTCTACCGAAATTTCGAGCCTTGTCAAGCTTGAAAACTAAATTCCCTTTTGGAAGAGGGGGAAACAGTCTACTCCCTCCTTTCCCGAAGGAGGGTCGAGGAGGATTCTATCATTAAGAACTATTCCTATAGCTTTTACTGCCCAATACACATTTGCGCATTATGAGTAAACGGTTGAAATGCCTTAATAAATAAGGTATGCTCGGTCTGTATAAGGTTCAAATTATGGGAAGGAAGCAGAATGGCAAAGCTTAAAACCCAACAGAATGAAGCAAGTGTAGAAGCCTTTTTAAAAACTGTTGAAAATGACAAGCGGCGAGCAGATGCCTTTCAAGTACTCGAGCTTATGGCTTCTGTTACACAAGAAACCCCCAGAATGTGGGGACCGAGCATTGTTGGTTTTGGCAGTTACCATTACAAGTACGAGTCCGGGCGAGAAGGTGACATGTGCGCGGTTGGCTTTTCGCCGCGCAAACAAGCGCTGACACTTTACCTTAACGGTAGATATATCAATGATGAAGCGCGCATGCAAAGCCTTGGTAAATACAAAACGGGTAAAGGCTGTCTTTATATCAATAAGCTCGAGGATGTCAGTCTTACTGTTCTATCAGACCTGATCAAAGACGCTTACGAGAGCAAACTGGCCAGGGATGCCTGATGGCAAAAATAGATTATAAAAAAGAGTTAAAATCATTCTATAAGCCCTCAGCAAAAGCACCTGGTATTGCCAATATTCCCAAGATGAATTTCTTAATGGTTGATGGCAGTGGTAACCCCAATACTGCCCAGTCATATAAAGATGCCATCGAAGCGCTGTATCCAGTTGCCTACGCTCTAAAATTTAAGATCAAAAAAACACAGGGGATTGATTATGTGGTCATGCCCCTCGAGGGTCTCTGGTGGGCAGAAGATATGGACACCTTTATCAGCCGCGATAAAGATGCCTGGCTCTGGACCATGATGATTATGCAGCCTGAATATGTTACCGCCGAGCTGGTAGAGGAAGTTAAGGCCGAAGTTGCCAAAAAGAAAGCACCTGCTGCACTCGATAAGGTTAAGTTTGTAGCTTACGCTGAGGGTCTTTCCGTTCAGATTCTTTACACAGGTTCCTATGATAATGAGGGGCCTACTATTGCAGCTATGCATGACTTTGCTGAGCAGCATGGGTACAGCCTGCGTGGAAAGCATCATGAAATTTATTTGAGTGATGCCCGAAAAACCGCGCCAGACAAGCTGAAAACCGTGTTACGCCAGCCCATCCAAAAATAAGCCTAGGGAGAATAAATGCCGCAAGCAAAAGGAAACTTTAAAGTCGATTTGAAACCTCAAGCACCATCTTATGGAGATGGCGATGTAAAGTTGGCAAGACTCACCATTGATAAGCAATTTTCTGGAGACCTGGAAGGCTCGAGCTACGGAGAAATGCTTAGCGCCCGTACCGCTGTCAAAGACTCGGCAGGCTACGTTGCCATTGAAAAAGTTACGGGAACCTTGCAGGGGCGAAAAGGCTCTTTTGTGTTGCAGCACTCGAGCACCATGACCCGCGGCAAAGCGCAGCAGAGCATCACTGTGGTGCCAGATTCCGGAACAGGTGACCTCGAGGGTCTTAGCGGCAGCCTGACCATCATCATTGAAAACGGGCAGCATTTTTATGACTTTAACTACTGCTTTGAGGAGTGAGGCATGAATATTTGTGAAATGATTCAGCGGCAATACCACGCCGCCCTTGGCATGTTAGGCAACAGCATTAAAGACTGCCCTGTCGAGTTATGGAACAAGGGCAGCACAAACAAATACTGGCATATTGCCTATCACACGTTGTTCTATACCCATCTGTATCTTTCCGAGTCAGATGAAAGGTTTGAGCCCTGGGAAAAGGGGCGAGAGGGGTATAACGATTTAAGCCTCAGACAAGCTGAACCCTTGAATGCTTATAGTCAAGCTGAGCTACTCGAGTACCTTGAACTATGCCATAAAGAAGTAGATACTCGAGTTCCAGGTCTTGACTTTGAGGCTCCTTCGGGTTTTGACTGGCTGCCCTTTGGCAAGCTCGAGTTGCAGATTTATAACATCAGGCATATTCAACATCACACGGGGCAACTGATTGACCGTTTGCGTGAAGCGGCAGATATTTCCTCAAACTGGATAGGTAAATGATGTCTCTGCTTGCTAATGCCGAAGCCTTTCTGTTAAATAATGGGCGACTCTTAGAGCGAAAGCGTTTTAGCTATTTGTTTAAGAATGGCTCACGCGATGCCGTTTTAACTGCCCTAAAAGCCTATCAAAATGCTGATGGAGGGTTTGGCAACGCGCTCGAGCCTGATAAACGTACCGCCAGTTCCCAACCCATAGACCAGGAAATGGCCCTGCGCATTTTAGATGAAATTGGCCTGAATGGTCAGGTGGTTAAGGATATTTGCGACTTTTTGCAAACTATAACTACACCAGAGGGTGGCGTGCCTTTTGTCTTGCCAACCGTTAGCGATGCACCTCGAGCGCCCTGGTGGAACCCTGAGTCCGACGTGCCACCAGCTGCCTTAAATCCCACGGCCAGCATTGCTGGTTTGCTGCACAAACATAAAGTTGCGCACCCCTGGTTGAATAAGGCTACAAGCTTTTGCTGGCAAAAGTTAGAAGCCGAGCAAAACTTTAGTGAGCATGATTTTATTTGTATTTTGCTGTTTCTCGAGCATGTTCCAGAGCGTGAGCGGGCTGGGAAACTATTCAAGCAAATTTCTGACAAGATTATTCAGAATACTGCCCTAGACCCTGAAGCCGAAGGCTATGTACAATCCCCTCTCATCTATGCACCCCGACCCAATTGCTGGGCGCGCAGCCTCTATCAAAATGAAGACATTGACGCGCATCTTGACGCGCTTAGCCAAAAACAACAGGAGGATGGTGGCTGGGCCATTAGCTGGCCTGCAGTGAGTCCAGGCTCTGAACTCGAGTACCGTGGCGTCGTCACCCTGCAAGCGCTTACGACCTTAAAAGCTTACGGGAGGCTTGCTTGACCTGGAAAGTTACTAAAGCCTATCAGCGCTCCCGTGAAAACCCCGTGGCAGGCAAGGCGGGTGACGTGCTTGAAGCGGGCAAAACCGATGATTGGGATGGCAACGGTAACATCTGGCTCTGGTGCAAAGATAAAGAAGGGCGTGAGGGCTGGATAGCTGAGGAGGTACTCGAGCTTGACGGCGAAAGGGCCATTTTAAAGACCGATTTTAATGCGCTCGAGCTGAGTGTTCAAACAGGCGAAACGCTTGAAGGTACCGAAAAACTCGCGGCTTGGTTACTTGCCAAGAATCAGCAGGGCCAAACGGGTTGGGTACCTTTAGCAAATGTGGAGGAACTGCTATGAACTTAACTGCAAGCGATGTAAAAGTATTTGTGCCAGCCCTTGATTTTGCCAAGTCTCTCGAGTTTTATCAGGCGCTAGGTTGGCAGCTTAACTGGCAAGCCCCAGATGGTCTGGCAGAACTCGAGCTTGCTGGGCAGCGCTTTTATTTGCAGGATTACTACAACAAGGATTGGGCTGAGAATTTCATGCTTCATATTACGGTTGAAGATGCTAAAGCTTGGTGGAAACATGCGGCTAAGGTTATTGCTGACGGTAGCTATGACAACGTCAAACTAAGAGAACCTAAAGTTGAGGATTATGGGGCGTTGGTCACCCATCTTATTGACCCTTCGGGTGTCCTTTTGCATTTTGCTCAGTTTTTGCCGTCCTAAGCCGGCCCGTAGCTAAGGGCTAGGACGGTTTATAACCAAATTGCCGGGGCAGCCACAGTACAATTTCAGGAAAGAGAATCATGGCCAGTAGCGCAACAATGAGAACAGCCAGAAAAAGCCAGATTTCTCTAATGATTTCACCCAGAGGAATGCGGGTTACGGCATTAATGACAAAGAGCAAAATCCCGTAAGGCGGCGTGATAAGGCCAATCATGCAGTTAACTACCGCTACGACCCCAAAGTGCACCAGATCAATCTCCAGATGAATGCAGGTCGGGATAAAGAGGGGAATGATAACCAGAATGATCGTCGTGGCATCCAGCACGCAGCCAAGCAGCAAGAGCAAAACATTCACCCCAAGGACAAAGACCAGAGGCGGCACATCGATGCCTACCAGCGCTTGCGCCATTCGGTCGGGAATATTTTCTGAGGCAACAATATAATTTAAAATGAGTGCGCCGCCAATCACCAGACCAATAGCTGCTGATGAGCGGGCGCTTTCTACCAGAATGCTGTAAAAGGTTTTAAAAGAAAGCGCGCGGTAAAACACGGCGGCTAAGACAAGTGCATAGGCAGCTGCGACGGCTGCAGCCTCGGTTGGTGTGGTAACGCCGCCATAGATACCGTAAAGCAAAATAGCTGGCATGAGGAGTGCTGGTACAGCATTAATGGTGAGACCCGGTAACTCTCTAATAGGGACAGGTTCCTCGAGTGCAAACCCTCTTCGGTGCGAAAGCCAGGTATTCATTGCCATGAGTACAACCCCCATAAGAAGGCCCGGAACAATGCCGCCAAGAAAGAGATAACCAATGGAGGTATTGGAAACCAGAGCATAAAGCACCATTGGAATAGATGGCGGAATGATAGGGCCAATGGTGGCAGATGCAGCGGTAATTGCTGCCGCATAGCCACGGGAGTAGTGCCCTGACTTGGTCATCATGTCAATAATGATTTTGCCAATACCGGCGGCGTCAGCGACAGCAGAGCCGGACATCCCTGAAAAGATAAGTGAGGCAATGACATTTACATGACCAAGACCACCTCGGAAACGGCCCACCAGAGCCACACAAAATTTCAGCAGTCGGTCAGTAATGGTACCGGCATTCATGATATTGGCAGCCACGATAAATAGGGGTACAGCCAGCAAGATAAAGCTTTGATAAAGCCCATCCATAAGCACTTTACCAGCGATGCCCATGCTCTGACCGCTAGTGACAAGGTAAACAATAGCGCTGACCATGATGGCGTAGGCAATGGGTGCACCTATGGCTGCAATGACAAACAAAGTAATGAGACAGAGGAAAAAAGCCAGGGTCATTGGTCGAGGCGTCCTTCACCGTGATGTATGGGGGGAGGGGGTTCAACGCCACGGCGAATTGCCTGCCACACGCTCCAGAGGTAACGAAGAGGAACCACGATTAGAAAGAGAATATAGATTGAGTAGACATCGCGCATGCGTATCCAGTTGCCAAAAAGCTCTGACAGGGTTGCCGTTTTCTTTAACCGCAAGATATGAAAGCGGTCCCAGGTCGGTGCGATTGACAGGAGTAGCGCAGTGCAGATGGCCAGTCCACTGACAATGACAAAGCCTTGGCGCAAACGCGGACGAACTGCCAGATAAAGAATATCAAAGGTGACATGGTCCTGTTCGCGAACTACAAAAGAGTTGCCAAGAAAAACCAGCCAGACCCAGAGCGCAAGGCAGAACTCGAGCGTCCAGCCAAAGTTGCTGGGTTCGAGCAGGGGCACAGCTTTGGCTATCCACTCGAGCCGCGCCGAGTAACGAATGGCAACCTGCAAAATAAAGGTCGCAAACATTAAGAACATCAGGGTGGCAGCCAAAGCCTCTGCTAGCTTTCGCAGTCGTTTAATCACCACGGTCAGCGGTTCCCCGGTACAGTTCTTGTACCCAAGTTGCAAAAAAGTAAAGTGAAGCCTGTGTCATATCATTGTCATTTTTGTGCTTACTACCAAGCCCATGTCTTTTTCACCTTGACCCCAAAGAGAAACAAAGATGCCTCCCCTTGGTAGGGGAGGATTAGGCACCACTTAGCTTAAATTAGAGAGACTTGCTGAATTAGTTATCACCAAGAGCGTTGATGGCATCAAGTACGCCTTCTGGCCAGGATTCGGCAAATTCTGAGCCCACATATTGAGCTTGTACATGCTCACGAAATGCCTTGAGATCGGGTTCGTAGATTTCTAGACCTTGCTCTTCTAAGAAGGCAACCAGTTCTTCTTCTTTTTGCAACTGTGCCTGACGACCGGCTTCAGCGGCGTCTTCTGCAGCTTGCTGGACAATGGCTTGCTGCTCTGGGCTAAGGCTATCCCAGACTTCTTTAGAGAAGGCAATATAGTTCAGGTCAACCAGGTGGGAGGTGAGTGAGATTTGCTTGGTTACTTCATAAAACTTGGAGTCAACTACGGTTGGTAAGGGGTTGTCCTGACCATCGACCGAACCTGTTTGCAGGGCGGTATAGACTTCGGTGAATGCCATGGGGGTTGGGTTGGCGCCAAGTGCCTTACCCAGAAACTGCCAGGCATCGGTACCGGGCATACGCAGGTTTACACCAGCTAAATCTTCCGGGGTCATGATGTTTTTTTCAGAGCGGGGGAAGCGCAAGTTAACGTGGCGACGACCAAGGTACATAACCGCCAGCAGTTTTACGCCAAGTTCATCTTCAACTTTTTGTTTAAAGGGGTCCATGAGGGGATCGTTAAAAACACGAACCTGATGCTCTGCACTCTGATGAACGTAGCCGGTGGCAAAGATGGAAAATTCAGGAAAGAAGGTGGCGAGTTCCTGAGCAGAGGTAATGGACATTTCAAGGTCGCCTGAGGCGATGGCCTCGAGTTCGCTACCCTGTGCCACCAGTGACGCATTGTAATGCGGCTCATAGTTGGCAAAGTCAGCAACGGCTGGTCCAAAGACAGTTTCCAGGGAAACTGAGCGCTGATCGGTTTCAGTTGCGGGAGTAGATAGGCGCAGTGTAATTTTGTCCTGTGCAAATGCAGCTGAAAACACCGAGCCTAAGAGCATCAGTGCTGCAATAAGCAAAACTGCACGTTGTGTGAGTACCCTTTGCATTTTGGTTCTCCTATCGGGTATTTAGTTATTCAAGACAGATTAATCCTACGTTCTAGACCCTGGCCTGGGGCGCACGAAAATGCGCATAGCTATAGCTGAGTCGTACCCGGTTACATCAATCTTATCAAGTGGAGTGAATATAACCAAAAACACTTAGACTGTCAACTGCAATGCAGCTAAGATGCCAGTTGCATCTTGATAAAAAAGTTAATCTCTGATTGTGCAGATTTTTTCTGTGGTATAGCTAGCTCGTCGGGCTTAAGAGAAGCAAGAGAAACAGTAAGAATCTTTTAAGCGTTGCTGCCTATAAGTAAGCTTTTTATTTTTTGAATATGTTCTTTAATAAGCCGGGTTGCCTCATCTTTTTTTCCTTCTATAATTGCCTGGGCAATGGCTTCGTGCTCGTTGTGACTGGTTTCTGTTCTTGTGGGGTGCTTCTGATAAATGCGGTTGGCGACTCTAAAAAGCATATCTTGTTGGCGCTCGAGTGCCTGAGAAATCTGTTTATTGCCTTTAAACTCGGCAAGCAGGCGGTGAAAAGCCATGTCAGCTAGCACCAGGTCTTCACGTTTGCTGCTCTTTTGACCAATTATTTGAGCTTGCTCTTTTAGCTGATTCTGTAACGCTTTAATTTGCGGCTCGAGCAAGTTGCCTGCAATTCGTTCGACCACAAAGCATTCAAGCGCCAGTCGGTACTCGATAAAATCCAGAATTTCTTCAAAAGAAAGCGCCACAACCACAATGCCCTGCTGCGGCGAAACTCGTACAAAGCCCTCATGCTCGAGCCGCTCTATGGCAAGTCGCACGGGTGTCTTACTCATGCCGAGTTGTTCTGCCAGGCTGCGCTCCGATAAAAAGCTATTTACGGGAATTTCTTCAGTTAAAACCAGGGATTTGATATGTAAGTAGGCTTGTTCTTTGAGTGGGAGTTCCTGTTTTGCTGACGTTTTGCTGGTCACGAGAAGCAAAGAATATCAAGTTCAAATTTGAAATACAAATGAGACTCACAATTGGCTCGAGTTCCAGGAACTGCCTGCTGATTCCTGGTTCATAGTTTTCATGCCAGGATTTACTATCTGCCGACTTACCTTTACCCGCTTCAGATTTAAGACGTGTCCGAAGCTTTAAAAGCCAAAACTAGCAGAGTAATTGCAAGCCAAAAAAGTATTTGTTAGACTAAAAACTGACATCTCAGTTATATCTTTTTGGCATATCAGATAGTTTTTATGGGTTTATACTGCTCTCAGATAAGAAAGGATAAGCATGTTTTACAGCATGATTATGGTTTTAACTTATAAGAAAAAGGTGGGGTTAAAGCCTTATGCTACTAAGCGTTTTTATAGTGCTTTCCTATGGCTTAAGAGCAAGGCTAATGCTGTATCTAAGAAGAGGCTAGGGGACGATTAGTGGAGCAAATTCGTTTGGGGCTTTTTGGCGCAGGTATTGGGCGCTCACAGGCGCCAAGACTGCATAAGTTAGCTGCTAGGCTGTGTGGTTTACAGCTTAGTTATGAACTCTTTGACCTGAACGACCTGGGGCTAGATGGCTTTGAAGAAAAGCTCGAGCAAACGGCTAGACAGGGGTTGACTGGTGTGAATGTGACCCATCCTGTTAAAGAGCGAGCAGCGAGTCTTTTTACAGTGCCAGATATTGCCATGCGGCAGATTGGCGCAGTAAATACCGTGCGTTTTGCCGACAAAACCGCCTACAATACTGACTATTCGGGCTTTATCAGGGCTTTTCAGCAGCAGTTTGCTACGGTGAGTCCCGGCAAGGTTCTGATGTTTGGTGCAGGTGGGGTCGGTAAAGCTATTGGCTTTGCCCTTACTAAGCTCAAGGCTTCAATGATCTATCTGACAGATACAGACGCGGCCAAAGCTGAAAAGCTGGTTGCGGAACTAAAAGCGGCCGGGGCCAAGTGTGACGTTCAGCCCCTGGATAAAGTGCTCGAGCTTGCCGAAGTTGACGGGCTTATTAACTGCACTCCGCTAGGCATGTATCAGTATCCTGGTAGCGCGATACCTAAAGAGATGATTGGTGGTCAGCGCTGGGCTTTTGATGCTGTCTATACGCCACTCGAGACCCAGTTTCTGAAAGATGCCAAAGAAAGAGGGCTTGAACTGCTTAGTGGCTATGAGCTGTTTTTTTATCAGGGGGTAGATGCCTTTAAACTGTTTACAGGTTTGTCGGTGGATGAAGAGGAATTGAGAAGGCAATTAGTAGCAACAGTGAATTGAGGCATGGGTTTTTATTACAATGGGTTTGTTACGATGGGAGGTTTATTACAATGGGGGCTAATAGAGGCTAGAACCGTGCACAAAGACCCAACCAAAGAGGCCCTCAAAGCTGTTCATGCGCTCCGCCTAGAAGGGCAAAGTGATGACACGTTAGCACGCCTGAAGAAAGTCTTGAGACAGGCTAATGGCATCGTGGTAGCCGAAGCTGCGCTCCTTGCCAGCGAGTGGTTTGCTACAGAACTGACCGATGAGCTGGCTGATGCATTTGTTAGATTGCGTGATAAAGGGTTAGGGGAAGACCCACAGTGCTGGGGCAAGGTGGCACTGATAAAAGCACTGCATGAACTGGCTCATCAGGACGGGCTGGTTTACTTGAAAGGCTGTCAGACGTTTCAGCTCGAGCCTGTCTATGGCGGTAAGGAAGATAGTGCGGTTGCCGTAAGAAGTCTGGCTTTTGGCGCTCTGGTACAACTTCCGGTGATTGATTTTGAAAAGCTGATGATCGCGCTGGCAGATTTGCTGGCTGACCCCAGCCCCAGGGTACGGGCTGAAGCCGCGCGCTTAAGTGTGTCGGGTCCAGCAGATAAGGTGGCACCGCTGCTGCGGCTCAAACTCAAGTTGGGTGACACCGAAACCAGAGTTATGGGAGCCTGCTGCGATGCGCTTCTGACGCTTGCGCCAGGTGAGGAAAACCTTGAGCTTATTGAAAGTCTGGCCCAGTCAGATAATGGTGCCTTGGAAGCTGAAGCTCTGGCCGCTCTGGCAGGCTCGAGCCATGCTGAAGCAGTGACTCTGGCAATAACAGCATTTGATCGCCTTTTTGACCCGCAACTGCGGCGCATTGTCATCATGGCGATGGCAGCGTCTGCCACTGGCGAAGCCGATGCGTTTTTGCTCAGTCTCCTGGCTGAAGATGAACCTGAAGCCCTCTGGGCGCTCGAGGCCTTAAAACCCAAGCGCCATAATCCTGAACTGGACAAAGAGATAGAAGCTATCTTGGCGCAGCATCATCCTCACTGGCAGACCTAACGCCCACCCTTTGGCTGAGCAGGTAAACTTTGCAAATAGAGCCAGAGCGAAGAAAGTTCTTCATCGGTCATTTTTGAGGTAATGCTTTGCCAGGGCATAAAGGGGTCGAGAGTTTTACCTTCAGGAGTTTGACCTTCACGCATGGCTTTATAAAAGTCAGTTTCAGACCAGTTACCCAGACCAGTTGCAGGGTCAGGTGTAAGATTCGCAGGTACGGGGTCGCTAGCAAAACTCCCGGGTATAGGACCACCAGACAGACCTGTACCGTGGCAACCAGTACAGGTGATCGCCAGATACTCCCCATGCTCGAGGGAGACACCGGTTGGTGTGCCGCCAGGAATAGCGGCTTTGTGATCAACTTCTTCGGCAGGTAACAGGGGAAACTGTCCTGCCAGCGTCAGGATGCGGGCAATAGGTCCAACACTGTTCGGAGGCAGATCAGAATCTTTAGCGGGTAGGCTTTTCAGATAGGCAATAAGGTCAGCCAGGTCCTGTTCACTCATAATGGCAAATTCGGCAGAAGGCATAAAGAGGAGTGACTTTTGATCAGGACCAATACCATGTCTTATGGAGCGAACCCAATCAGCATCGCTGTAGCTCGAGCCAATCCCACCTTTACCAGACGTTAAATTTGAGGCAGAAATGCGCGCAAAAACAGGAGCAGCGTCCATAAATATAGCGCCGCCTGCCCCTGCGCCGTGGCAGTCCATACAGCCGCGAACGGTGGCGATATGCTGGCCTCGAGCGACTGAGGTCTCATCCGTTGAGATGCTTAAGCTTGCAGGTTGAACATCATAAGTTTTATTGATACGTCTGGCAGACAGGGCGTAAACAACGCCAAGGGCCACTACCACAATAACTACCACCGCTAAAATAAGTCGAACTAACCAGATGACTATCCTCATCTGCATCCCTCCTGAGTTTGCTGTTTTATCAGCAAATAAATGACGTCATTTGTCAAGTATAGACGATGGCTGAAAATTTGAAACACCTACTTTGGTAGGGCTAAATTTCTGCCCGACTAAGCTCTTGTTAGATAAAGCTGATTCCTCCTCTTGCTACGGAAGAAGAACCAGCTTTGTACTTTAAAATTATAGATCCGTTTCAGAACCGCTTCGACGAGCGCCATTTTCAGGGGTCTTGATAAAGCCTTGACTGTCCTCACTGTACTTCTTGCAGCATTACTCCATGATAGAAGGATGCTAAGAGGCAATAAGGTGAAGTAAGAGAGACTCGAGTAAATTGTGGATTACCTTTTTCAGCTCTTTGATAAGCAGAATTTTGATTTTGAGGCTACCTGAAGTTTCAAAAGCCTGGCTAAACTATTTGCTTGTTTTTACTTCTCGCATCATTGACAAAACGAGTGCGGTAAATCTCACCTTTTCTGGCTAATTTTCGCCAGGGCTTAGCGTACTGAAGCGGTACTTTCCATCTTTCATCTAGGGCATCAAGTGTGCTTATACAAAGCGTAGATTGCTCTGCTTCACAAAGTGTCTGAAGTTCACCATCTGGCCCAATCATGCGGCTTGTCAAACCGTGACTCATCTGACGGGGCACCGCAACACTAAACCAGATGTTGTGGGTAGCTGCGTAAGCCTGTGCCTGAATACCAAACATAGCAGAGTCCGAGTAGGCTGAAAATAGCAGGCAATCAACCTCTTGCTGGGCGTAGGCCATGAAAAGTTCGGGAAATTGAATTTCTATGCATAAGGCGCAGCCAAAGCGCCAGCCCTTTAGTTCAAAGATACCCAGACCCTGACCGGGGGTATACCAGTCATTTAGTTCGGTGTGCGAACACCACTGCTTGTCATAGCGCGTATGCAGTTCTCCTGCTGCGGAAATGACATAAAGACTGTTATGGGGTCGATGAGGTTCACCGAGCGGGTGATTTGACCCTATAACCGTCCATAGACCTAATTGTTTTGCCAAATCTGCTGTTGCTTCCAGCTCTTGCCTTAACCGTGCCCAATCAACTTTTTGCCAATCACTTATTTGTGCTTTGCTGTAGCCTGATAGCGCACCCTCTGGAAAATGAATGAGATCGGCATTTGCATCATGGGCGTGGTACATGAGCCTTCTTATTTCATGACCGTTTTCTCTGACCTCTGTACTTATGAAATGTTGAGCAGTGGCGACGGTTAAAGCTTCCTTTTGCATAGCTGGACTTATTGTATAAGAGCTAGCCTGAGCTTTCTGCTTATTGCGTTTGACGCTCGAGTTCTTCAGTAGCCCACTGAACTTCGTTGTAGCAAAAACCGCCCGTTGATAAGACCCTGCGCCCATCAAGCAGATAATACTCGGAGAGTGCTCCGACATCTTCTTCTAAAATGAGGCGCTTGCCTTCGATAGCGTAGTTGCCCCAAAAGGCCGTTGTTTGAGGCGTGAGTGGTTCGGTGGAACTTGCCAGCCCGTAAATATCTGTCTGCGCATAAAAGCGCCCATTGGGCAAGAAGTACCACTGACTGCTGTCACGGTAAGTCCCTTTAGAATAGTTAAGGGTGTTCATTTTGGGTGTGTTAAAGGCAATATCGGTAGCATTAACGGTTTGTAATTGCCCAAAAATATCAAAGACATAAGACCAGCTCGAGACATAGGTGTAGAGTTCACCTTCGGTAAAAACCTGAGCACTTGCTTTAACGTTAGCAGGGTTAGGGTCAACGGGAAGACCCGCCACTGAAACGCTGCCCGTTTGTGCTGGGCCTACGGGGGTGCGGGCAAGATAGGGCTGGTTATTTTGCTCTCTTTCTTTATCAACGGCGGCTATTTCACTGACGATAGTCTGGGCTGAACCCGGTTCAAAGGCATAGCTATAATCGGCGCTCTCGCCATAATCATTTTTTCCTGTAAGGATTAGCTCCGCTCCCTGCTGACGGATAGGAAGGCTTTTTTGCTCGCTGCAATAAGATGTTAGTAGCAGATTGTTACCATCAACCGAATAAGTCCCTTCTTCCTGGGTTTTTTCTTCATCGTAACCGGGAACCAGGCTCGAGGTCACCACAAAGTAGCGACCCTCGGGTAAAAAATACAGCGTTTCTTCTTCGGTAAGAAAGTCTTCTTCGTGGTGATAGGTCCATTTGCCAATCAAGCCTGTGGGAGCAGTTGTCTGGCTCGAGTTGGGAACAGTCTGAGTTAGGGTGGGCACTTCGGTTTGGCTGGCTGGCACATTTAAAGGGTTAGAGCTGTAACTTTGCCGCGCAAGATAAAGTTCATCGGCATTTTCATCTGCTAGTATCAGCTCATTATTCGTGAGGCGTAGTACTTTATAAAACAGTTCTTCGCCGCTATCCAGACCAATATAAAGATGGCTTTCATCCAGATACCAGATGCCCGTATAGCTGCTGTTTTCGCTCGAGTCCTGGTAGATAATTGTTACCGCCGAGCTGTCATTAAAACTAAAGCTTAGACTGCTGCTTTCATTACCCGTTGACCACTGACCGATCAGCACAGCTTCCTGGGCCATAACAAAAGAGGTCAAGCCTAAAAGAAAAAGAATAAACACAGTCCATTTTTTATACATCAGTCATCCTCCTTGGGTGAAGTTTCAATTTCTTGTTTTAAGGCTGTTACAAAATGGTTCAAACTGGCAAAACCTTTACGTTCCTTGGTTTGAATGTCCTCAATTACAAAATGCCATAGGGGCTTAGCTAAGCTTTTATTTGCTTCTTTCCAATACCGTAAAACATAAACACGGTAATTGTCATACACTTATTTACCTCCTAAGACATTTCCTTGCTGCTTTCTTTAACGATAGAAAAGCATCGTAAAGAGATCGTAAAATAAATATGACTTGAAACCTTAAAATTTAAGGTATATACTCGAGGTATAGAAAATAATTCTACATTTTTGTGTGAAAGGTGGTTATGGGCGTTATAGATCGATAAGCAGTAAGAGCTTTTTGTTAACAGCTATCCTGAGGAGGACAGAAATGACAAGCCAAGAGCAAATCGAAAAACTGAGCCAGGAAATTTTTGAAAAGAAAATGGTACTTTCTAAGTTGCGCCGGGATTTGGCGGCTGAACCTGTACAAGACTATGCGCTGAAAGACTGGCGGGGAGAAACCGTTTGGCTCTCGAGCCTGTTTGGTGATAAATCAGATCTTTTAGTTATTCACAATATGGGAAAAGGCTGCACTTATTGCACCATGTGGGCAGATGGTTTTGTTAGTGTTTTGCCTCATATTGAAAATCGTGCTGCCTTTGTTGTTGTGTCGCCCGACCTGCCTGAAGTGCAAAAGGACTTTGCTGAAAATCGTGGCTGGACTTTTAAAATGGTTTCGGCAAAAGACAGTGATTTTAGTCAAGACATGGGTTTTGCTGACGGAAAACGGCTCATGCCTGGCGTTTCGGCATTTCATAAGGCAGAGGACGGCAAGCTTTACCGAACCAATAAGGACGTTTTTGGACCTGGTGATGATTATAGTGCCCCCTGGCATCTCTTTGATTTACTTAAAGGTGGGCGCAAAGATTGGTCACCCAGGTATAGCTATGAGTGAGGCTCCAGCTATGACGCTAAATGAAGTAGCTCCCTTTAGCGATAAGGTAAGGTCAGCTTCTTATAGCTGCTTTTTCGGCACTGCTCTCGTTAGTGAATCAGCAAACCCTGTCATCTATCAGCTCGAGCATCTGCCTTAAATCTTTTAATCCGCACTCTAATGGTTAACGGCTCGAGCTTAGCGCTTCCTGAGAAGTAAGCTGTGTTATAGTGCTTGAGCCACTGGTTAGTAATCCCCCACAATTTTGATTCATTTCATGAGGAGGCCTATGCCTTTTGTAGATGTTGCAGCCATTCGTGAGACGCTCGAGTTTGCCCTGCTTGAGACCTTTGAAAGTGGCAAAGACCCGACTGCGGGTACCATGTACCTTGATAAAAAGTCAGGTTTTTTTGATTCTATTGACCAGCTAAGTGCCGAGGACGCTTCAAGGCAAGTTATTCCTGGGGGTACGACCATTGTTGCGCAGGTCTATCACAGTCTGTTTTATTTGCAGGTATTAGAGCGCTATATGCAAGGCCATAAAGAAAAAGCTAACTGGGACGAGAGCTGGCAGGTTCGTGAGCTTGATGAAGCTGGCTGGTCCGAACTAAAAACCAAGCTAAAAACAGCGTATCAGCGGATTCGTGACTATTTCAAAACACAGGATGATTGGGAACAGCTCGAGACTGGTTTTCCTATTGTTATTCACACGGCCTACCATCTGGGGGCCATTCGGCAGATGCTCAAACTTATCTAGGGAGTCACTATGGGAACTATCAGGTTATTTGTTGGTACAGAAAAAGGTCTGTTTATTTACTCGAGTCCTGATCGTCAAATCTGGAACCTCGAGGAACCCTTACTCCCCGGCTGGGAGGTCTCGAGTGTTTTACCACTAAAAGATAAGTGGCTCCTTGGCACAACCCACTATGTTTATGGTGCGACCATTAGGCAGAGCACTGATGAAGGGAAAACCTTTACCCAGTGTGAAGCCAGTCCTGTCTATCCGGAGGGAAGTTTTACCGTCAACCGCATCTGGCAAATGGTTAAACACCCTTTAACGGATAAGTACTATGCTGGCGTGGCCGAAGCTGGCCTTTTTCAAAGTGATGACGGTGAAAACTGGGAAGAGGTGAAGAGCCTTTCAGATCATGAAACCAGAAGCCTCTGGCAACCGGGTAAAGGTGGGCTTTGCCTGCATACGATTCTCTTTCATCCAAGCAATCCTGAGCGCATCTGGCTGGCGATGAGTGCGGTGGGGGCGTTTCGCAGTGATGATGGGGGTAAAAGCTGGCAGGTGAAGACCAAAGGTATTGACCCGGTTATCACCGATGAAAAGCCTTCGGAAGTCGGTCGCTGTGTACACAAAATGGTGCTCCACCCCAAAAATCCTGACAAGCTCTTTTTGCAGTATCACCACGGTGTTTATGCCTCAGATGATGCGGGGGACAACTGGTACAAGATTGAAGAAGGTTTGCCCAGCAATTTTGGCTTTCCTATGGCGATGACCCATGATGAAAAACTTTTTGTGATTCCTTTAGAGAGCGATGGTTTGCGCTTTAGTGCTGAGGGGGAGCTGCGCGTTTTTCAATTTGACCCCAGTAGTAAAAGCTGGTTTGATAGCAGCGAAGGCTTAGAGGGGAGGGGCAACTACGACACCATTTTGCGAGATGCTATGACGGTAGATACGCAGGCCAGCCCAGGAGTTTACTTTGGCACCACTGGTGGCGATGTCTATGCGCGTATAGGTGATGATCCCTGGCAACGCTTGCCAGGAAGTTTGCCGCGCATCAGCATGTTAAGAGTTCTAGAGTCCTGAATGCCCCAGGTTAGTATTTCTATTCCTACGCTATTGCAAGACTGTACAAAGGGTCAGCGCAGACTCAGGCTCGAGGCTGCCACAGCCCAGGAAGCTCTGGGCAAACTGCTGGCAGAGCATCCGCTGTTAAAGTTTCATCTGCTAGATAAAGAAGGCAAGATTCGACCGCACCTGGTGGTTTTACTCGAGGGCTTACCCGTTAAGCCCTCGGAAGCCGATATAGCGCTAAGTCCAGATCAAGAACTGCATATTATGCAAGCCGTTTCAGGAGGCTAAAATGGTAAGTGACAGTGTAAAAGAAGCCTGGCAAGATAATACAAAAATCAATAAAGTCATTCTGGATCATCTAACCCCCGAGATGGTGCATGCGCGCACACCGGGTGAAGGGTTCACGGTCGCAGAGCATTTGCTTGAAATTTTACATACACCCAAGTACTTTGGGCTAAAGTTTAATGAGGAAAAACTTGGCGCCATCCCCAACCTCTATGAAGTTAAAGATAATGAGTATATTGCCGAAACCGATTTAGGCCGTATTCGTGAGGTGGCACAGCAAACAGCTGTTGATGTTTTAGAGGCTGCTGAAGCTGCTGATAGCAAGGGGGAGTTACCTCACACCAACCTCGATATGTATCTTATTCATATGATGGTGCATGACGCGCATCACCGTGGGCAGCTACTCTTAGCTCTCAAGACCAATGGTTTTCCCTTACCCAGTGAAGATCTGGTCTGGGGCCCCTGGAAAAATCAGTGAAAAGAGACAGATATGCTGAGTGAGTCGGTTAAAGAGAGCTGGAAGATAAATACGCGGATAAATTTGAATTTACTTGGTCATCTCTCCAGTGACATGCTGGTTGCCCAAAGCTCTGGTTCTGGGCATACCGTGGCGCAGCATCTGGTTCATATGATTGACGCCCTGAAATTCTGGGGCCAGCTTTTTGATAAGCCGCGGTTTTCCACCATTCCTGATTTGGCTGATCCTCAGGTGGAAGCTATTGTCCCTATCGCAGATTTAGATCTGGCAACCCTGCGTAAGGTTATGGAAGAGAGCCGAGACCTAGCACTCGAGGCTGCTGACGTAGATAAAGATAAAGGTAAATTACCCTATCACAGCATAGAAACTTTTCTGATTCATATCATTGCTCATGATAGTCACCACCGTGGGCAGATTGTGCTGGCGCTTAAAGCCGGAGGTCATCCGTTACCCGAAGATAGTGCCATCTGGAGCCCCTGGAGAATTGGCTAAGATGTCTGAATTTGAAAACGTGTTTGAACGACTTCGAGACATTATGCGGCCTTTTGAGCAAAATCTGGTCGTCAAAGCTGACTTGCCTGGGAACTACTATCTCAATACTCCCTATCAGCGCTCAGATGGCTACGCCTATGCTTTTGGTGGCGTGCAAATCAAAAAGAATTATGTGAGTTACCATTTGCTCCCGGTTTACATGAACCCGCACTTGCTTGACACCGTTTCAGATAAACTAAAGAAGCAGATGCAGGGTAAATCCTGTTTTAACTTTAAAATTCTTGATGATGAGCTATTGCTCGAGCTTAAAGACCTTACCGAAAAAAGTTTTGAGACTTGTAAAAATACAGATTTCAGTGTTTTTGACAGAGGAAGAAAATGACCAAATTACTAAGCCTGGATGATCTTTATAAGCACTGGCAGGGACACCGTCGCCTGACCATTCGTACACTCGAGACCTTTCCTGAAGAGCAGCTTTTTAATTACTACGTTGATGGTATGCGCTCCTTTGGCGAAATGGTCGGTGAAATGATTGGCGTTGAGAACTACACGCTAAAAGGCATTCTTAGTGGCAACTGGGAATGGCAGCAAGATGACTCGTTTGATTCCAAGTCTAGTTTACTGGCAGCCCTTAAGCAACTGGAGCTAGAAAGCAAAGAGCGCTGGTCACAACTTACCCCGGAGCAGGTTGAAGCTGTCGAAAAGGATGGTTGGGGCATGACCTGGGCTAACCGTGAGCGTCTCTTGTACATGATTGAAAATGAAATTCATCACCGGGCACAGGGCTATGTCTATCTGCGGCTTTTGGGCAATGAACCTCCGGTCTTTTGGGAAAGATGATGGCAGAGCCTGCTAACTATAGCTACCGCGGTGCCAGAGCTATGGTTATACTTCATGAGCGTCATATGCGCAGCTGCCTGGCAAGCTGGAAACAGGCTAAAGCCTTAGCTATCACTCTGCCTGAAACCGAGGATGCTGATTATGAATCTCTTGAAACCTTACTCGCGCATATCTTGCGTGCAGCTAGAAATTATATGGTCTGGATGTGCAAACACCTTGACCTACCTGACCCCGAGATAAAACCTGCTCCTGAGCTAGATAGAATTGCTACTGAAGCGGACGCTTACCTCGAGCATCTTTTGGAACGTTGGGGCTTACCCTTGGCAGAGGTCGAGGAAGAACGCTTTTACCGTCCTGAATATCCGTCAAACTGGCAGGTTTTGTACTGTATCGATGCCATGCTCGAGCATGCCGTTATGCACCCGATTCGTCATCAGTTTCAACTCGAAGAACTTATGGCGCAGCAAGGTTAAATGGATTTAGACGCTTATCTGCAACGCATAAACTACGAAGGCTCTCTGGAGCCTTCATTTGCTACCCTGCGTGATCTGCACAGCGCTCATTTACTCAGGATTCCCTATGAAAATTTGGATATTCATCTGGGCCGAGCACTCATCCTTGATAAGCAGGCTATTTTTCAAAAACTTGTTACCGAACAAAGGGGTGGCTGGTGCTTCGAAATGAATGGGCTGTTTGCCTGGGTTTTGCAGAAGCTTGGGTTTGATGTGAGCCTGCTGGCGGGTGCTGTGAACCGGGTTCAGCAAGGAGCTATGACAAAGTTTGGTCATCTTTTGCTGCTGATTCAGCTTGACCGACCTTATCTGGCAGACGTTGGATTTGGTAACGGCTTCCTCGAGCCTCTTCCTCTGATTGAGGGTAAACACGTACAGGGTTTTCTGGAGTTTTGCTTAGAGCGTCTGGACGCAAACTGGTGGCGCTTTCATAATCATAAGCACGGTGGCCCAAGTTTTGACTTTAGCCTCGAGCCCTATGAGCTGTCTGATTTTGCTGCCAAGTGCCACGAACTGCAAAGCTCGCCCGAATCAGGTTTTGTGCGACTAACGGTTTGCCACCGCTTTACGCCCGAGGGCATTGTGAGTTTACGCGGTGCCCAGTTGCAAAAAGTGAAGGCAACAGGCTTTCAGGAAGAAACAATTACGGACTTTGCTCATTATCAAAAGGTCATTACTGAAGATTTTGGCCTCACGTTAGAACTCGAGCCTCTCTGGGAAAAAGTCTGGCAAAGTCATCTTGTTTGGCAGGCGAGTTTAAAGCATGCTTAATCTTGGTCCTCAAACCCTAAAAAAGCTACAAACTCTTGGGGTCAGTACCATAGAAGATATTGAAAACTTAGGCGTGCTCGAGACCTACTTTCGCTTAAAAACCGTTTACGGACAGCAAATCAGTCTAAATGCGCTTTGGGCATTGCAAGGAGCAGTTTTAGGCATTCCCTGGAATCAGCTCCTACCCGAATTGAAGCTCGAGCTAAAACGTCAACTTGAGGAGAAAAATGGCAGACTTTGATCAGTACTGGAACTACGACTATCCGTCAGAAACCTATCTTAAGTTTGAGTCACTGTTAGCCCACTATGAGGTTGAACCAGCGCATTATGCAGAACTCTTAAGCCAGCTTGCGCGTTGTCAAAGCTTGCAGGCTAAATTTGAGGAAGCGCACGCCCTGCTTGATCAAATGGCTGAAAGGCTAGATGCTACCATGCCTATTGCGCAAATACGTTACCGGCTCGAGCGCGGTCGCAGCTATAATTCTGCTGGACAGAAAGACAAGGCCATTCCCCTTTTTAAAGAAGCGGCAAACCTGGCGAAAGTAGCAGGAGAAGATTTTTATGAGGTGGACGCGCTTCATATGCTGGCGCTTGCTTCAGATGCAGATGAGCAAATGCTCTGGCACAATCAAGCGATTTCGCTTGCGGAGCAAAGTCAAAATAGCCGGGCAAGAAACTGGCTTGGTTCACTCTACAACAATTTAGGCTGGACGCTATTTGATCAGGGTAATTATGAACTGGCTTTAGCGACCTTTGAAAAGGCACTTGCCTTTCGCGTAGAGCAGGGGCAGGCAGAAAATATTCGCATTGCCTACTGGTGTATGGCAAAAACCCAGCGCTTTTTAGCACGAACAGATAAAGCTCTGGAACTTTTGTACCAGTTAGAAAGTGAATACGTGGCAGGGGACGAAAACAGTGGCTATGTTTACGAAGAAATTGCCGAGTGCTTGTTAAGCTTAAAGCATAAAGAGTCAGCCAGCTATTTTGCCAAGGCCTACCAATCTTTGTCGCAAGATAGCTACCTGAAAGAACATGAACCAGAAAGGTTAGAGCGTCTTAACGAACTAAGCCATGAAAGATTTGAGCAAACGCCAGCAAGAAGTTCTCGAATTGCTCGCAAAGTTGACGGATGATCTGCAACGTCCACCAACCCTCAGTGAGCTGGCAGAGCATTTGCAGATTGCCCGGCAAAATGCGCGTAATCATATATGGCGCCTTAAAGAAAAAGGGTTTGTGCACTTTAAAGCTCAGGATAGGCAGGCGCTTACCCCGGTCCTAACCGATAAGGCTAAGGTTTTGCTCGAGCACCCAGGTTACGCCGTTCTTGGCAGTATTGCTGCCGGTCAGCCTATTTACGCCGAAGGCAATATCGAGAGCTTTACCCAGAACCTTGCTGATCTTTTTCCTATTCAAGCGGGGGATTATCTTCTAAAAGTTGTCGGCGATTCGATGATTGGTGCAGGCTACTTTGAAGACGATTATGTCATCGTCCACGCTACCAAAGACATTTATGATGGGGATATCGTTGTTGCCTTTTTGCCCAATGAAGAATCCGCTACGCTAAAACGTTTTTACCGAAAGCAGGGCAAAGCCTTACTCGTCGCAGAAAATCCTGCTTATGAGCCAATTGAACTTCCCCTGAGTCAGGTGGCTATACAAGGTGTTGTCATAGGGCATCTGGGTTACCGCAGGAAGCGCAAAGCGCTAAAAGACGTTTTTAGTTGAGTGTGGCTGAAAGTCAGGCTCAAAGTAAGCTTAAATAGAGCGCTTCTCCTTAAACTTTAATACCAAAGGCTTTCTTGATGTCATAGTCTGAGTCGTCTAAGGCTAGGTTCTCACGAGCGGTGTTAATGTCTTTTGTGTCATTAAAACGGCACTTTGCTATTAGGTGTTTAATCGCAAAAACTAAAGTAACTGAACAGAGAGCTAGAAAAACAACTTAGCCAGTCCACGCTTCAGACACGGACTGGCTAAGGAATATAACAATTTTTACCGCACAACCTCAGT
>JAGQHN010000079.1:0-16649 GCA_020431825.1 Trueperaceae bacterium
CTGCCTCATGAAAAGACCCAAATATCGCACGCTAGAAGAGCTGCGCCCCCTCATTAAAATGGGCAAATATCGCCTGGGGCCTCACGCTACGCAACATGCCAAATGTGAGGGTTTCACCGAAAAAGACATGGTTGCAACCCTGTTGTTTGGCAAAGAGTTGCTGCGCTATCACGAAGATGAAAGGCTGTTAGTCCTTGGCTATATACGCCCCACCCCTGATGTTAGTATCCCGCTGCATGTTATTATTGAATACTCTGCGACACGCCGCGTCGACATTGTGACGGCTTTTATCCCTAAGGAAGCGCACCGAGTTATTTCGAGAACCCGGCTGGCTGAAATGCTCAGGCACGATAGGCATCAGCCAAGATCACGCGTGGTTGGACAAGTTGTTTCTTAAACTTTTAGATGCTTAATCTTTAGTTAGAAGCATAGTTTCGTTTTTGGCTGATAATGAGTAAAGTCAACTTCCTTTTAGAATCAGGCATTCGTATGTGGTCATCAGTTGAACCAATTGAAAAAGTTGACTCTCATTACACCATTACTGTTTTCTCTCGCTACTATGACTCTTTTATAAGCTTTATTGAGTTGTTAAATCCAAGGTTTATCAAACAGTTTTCTTTTCAAATCACTTGGCACTCTGATTCCGTTCCTTTTTCTGGTGGCAAAGTCCAAACGTATAAACGTAACAAACAGCTTCAAGAACTTGCCTCTCAACACGAAATGCATATTTTGGGAACGGGAATCAATGAGCATTTATCCATAGCGAAACAATGTGACAAGCCTAAACTCCTTGATTCCGTATGGAAGTCTGCCTATCGTTTTTATGATTGTTCAATATTTTTTCAGGACAATACTCCACGGATTGCCAGCGTTCACCGTGTTTTGCATGGGAAATTAAATCTTACAGGACAAGCTTTTGCCGACTTGGTTACGTTTTTTCCGTATTGTATTCCTGTTAGTTTCGCAACTGCACCTAATACGGCACCAACTGAACACGAAAGTCAGAACTATATTCAATTTTTCAGTAACACCCCATTAGCAAAGCAAGTTATTTTTCCTATGTTGTTAGATTTGGGAGCGACTCAGGCAAACTCTGTTTATGAGCTATTCTTATCTTAAGATTCTAGCTCATCTTCATTAATGCCCAACTAAGAATTACTAAGGGATACTAACTTGATTATTTTAAAACTCAGGGAAGGACAATCAACCACAAGTCAAACCTCACAAGCCTTAAATACTCCAAAACCTAGTCATTGGGCTCGAGCGGTAAACCATAGATGCGCACCGCATTAGCATCTGTATAGCTTTCTACCCTTTCAAGGCTCTCCCTACGTAACTGAGCCAAAAATTCGGCGGTGTGACGCACAAAACTCGGTTGGTTTTTCTTGCCTCTTTTTGGCACAGGCGCTAAAAAGGGGCTATCTGTTTCAATAAGCAGGCGGTCTTGCGGTACGACTTTGGCAGCTTCATGCAGTTCAGTCGCCTTTTTATAGGTCAGGTTGCCTGCAAAAGAAACCATCCAGCCAAGCCCTAAACCTACTTCTAGCAACCCTTTATGTCCATTAAAACAGTGCAAGATGCCCCTGGAATAGTTCGCTTCTTTTAACATGTCTATGGCCTTCAGCGAGGCGTCTTCCTGTTCATCCTTATCTCGAATATGCAAGATCAGCGCTTTATCCAGGGCTCTTGCCAGAGCAACCTGCCAGCGAAAACTCTCGGCCTGGGTGTCTAAGGATTCATCATCCCAGTAAGTGTCAAAACCTGTTTCGCCAATCGCCACTACCCTTGGGTGCCTTGCCAGTTCCTCTATCCCTTTACGAACTGCCTCATCTTTGGCATCGCTGGCATTATTGGGATGAATGCCCACAGCAGCCCAAACATTGGCGTGATTTTCAGCAAGTTTGAGGGTGGCTTTGCAGCGCTCGAGGCTCGTACCTATAGAAATCATAGCCCTGAGTTCTGGGCTGGCAACCTCATCAGGATGGGCGCAGTAGTCGAGGTGACAGTGAGAATCAATCATAAACTCAAGAATAGCCAGTAACATAAGCACTTTAAACGCTGGTCATTACAAAACACAGATCAACTCTACCTTGCATTGGCGATTCATCAACAAAAGGGAGTTAGAGACGTGCTCAGTATCTTTGGTATGGAAAGGTAGCTTTAGTGCGACTTAGTTTTTGCCATGAAACAACTGACCAAACCACCCCATAAAGCCTTTAGCCTTTGGTTGATAGCTATAACTGAAGAAATCTTCTGGTTCATTCAGGGTAAATTGCTCTTGCAGCTCATCATTTTTTAAAACTGACACTATGGTATAGGTCATAGATAATTCGGGAAAAAGTTCCTGATCTACTTTTATACTTTGCGGCGCCTGGTTAGGCCCAAGTTCTGCCTCCCAGGTAACCCAGTCCAGCATGGTATTCACAAAAATCTGCGTAGGCTCGAGACCTACCTTTTGCCCATCTAGCTCGAGCTGAAAGCGCTCCTCTACCCCAGCCTGATAATCTTCGCCAAAGGTACTCAGGTGCCCATAAACACGAACAATAAAAGCATCCTCATTGTAATAGAAATTTATGGCAGACATACCAGGGGCATGGGCAAACACTTGTGCCAGACCCATAAGGCAAATCAGGCTCACAATGAGCCTTGAAAAGATAGCAAATTTAAAAGAAAATGAAGCTTTGTTAATCGTCATCTGCTTCATTCTAGGGAGCCAGGTAGCATCGCACTGTGATAGATGTCTAAAACGCAATTTTGGGTTCCCTTTTTGGCTTATTTTAGTCCGATAGCTTACAGCCAACTCATAATCAATAGTGCTACCGTAGCTCTACTATGTACTTAGACGTTTGTCAACTCCACCATAGCTACATCCTAGGAGGTTCGCATGAAGCGTTCATTTAACCCCTGGTTGCTGGTTATGCTAATCGTTTTGGGCATCTTTGTCTTTAGCACTTTTAACAGTCGCTCAACCAGCAAAGCCATCTCTTACTCAGACTTTACTCAGTTTGTAGATGATGGAGCGGTAGAACGCGTAACGATTGAGCGAACCAATGGTCATATTGAGGGTAAGTTAAAACAAGCTCAGTCCCTTGGTGATCAGACCATTCAAAGCTTTAGTACCACAGCGGTCATTACTGACTCGCTACTGCAAAGGCTCGAGGAAAATGTTGGCTCGGTAGATATTCGTAATCCACCGCAGTGGATTGGCTTTGCCATTTCTATCTTGCCTATTATTATCCTGATTGGCTTTTTCTGGTTTATTTTTATGCGCGCTCAGGGTGGCCCCAGTCAGGTCATGCAGTTTGGTCAATCAAGAGCGAGAACCTATGGTCGTGAAAACAAGGTCAAGACCACCTTTAATGACGTAGCTGGTCACAAAGAAGCCAAACAAGAGCTTCTGGAAGTGGTTGACTTTTTAAAGAACCCCCAAAAATACTTGCGCATTGGTGCTGAAATTCCCAAGGGCGTTCTCTTAGTCGGCCCTCCAGGAACAGGTAAAACCTTGCTGGCAAGAGCAGTCGCTGGTGAAGCTGGTGTGCCTTTCTTGACCGTTAGCGCTTCTGAATTTATGGAAATGTTTGTCGGTGTTGGTGCCAGCCGTGTGCGCAGCCTGTTTGATGAAGCTCGCAAATCGTCACCTGCCATTATCTTTATCGATGAGATTGACTCGATTGGTCGTCGCCGTGGTGCTGGTATTGGTGGCGGTCACGACGAACGCGAACAAACGCTCAACCAGATTTTGAGTGAAATGGACGGCTTTGAAAAAGACACTTCGGTCATTATCATTGCTGCTACCAACAGACCCGATATCTTAGACCCAGCACTCTTACGTCCTGGACGTTTTGACCGTCAGGTTACAGTGGGCTTACCCACCCAATCTGAACGTAAGGAAATCCTTGGGGTACATGTCCGTAATAAACCTATTGCTGATGATGTTAGCCTCGAGCGTCTTGCTGAAGCCACCCCAATGTTCTCAGGCGCTGACCTGGAAAATCTTACCAATGAAGCTGCTCTGGTTGCGGCTCGAGTTGGCAAACAGATTATTTCCTGGAATGACTTTAACGAAGCCCTTGACCGCATTATCCTTGGCTTACGCCGTGGCAGCCTGGTGCCTTCTTTAGAAGAACGCCGCGTTGCTGCCTACCATGAAGCAGGTCACGCTGTTGCCTTCTGCTCACAGCCTGATCTGGGCGAACTCCGCAAGGTAACCATCATGCCGCGTGGTAATGCTGGTGGTTTTGTTGCCCCTCTAGGCAAAGAGACTATGTATAACTCAATTGGACGTTTTAAGGAACAACTGGTCTTTGCTTTCGGTGGTCGTGTAGCCGAGAAAAAATTAACCGGAACCATTTCCTCTGGTGCTTCTGGGGACTTGCAACAAGCAACCAATATGGCCAAGCAAATGGTCTTTGATTTTGGTATGGGTGGCAATGAGTTTGTGGCCTGGGGAAGCGACAGTGGCCCGGTATTCTTAGGCGGTGAAATTAGTCGCCGTAAGGACTTCAGTGAAGAAACCGCTCGTGAACTCGAGGGCCAGGTTGAAAACATTCTTAAAGAAGCCTATGCCAAAACTCAGGAAGTCATAGAAGAGAACTGGGCGGCAGTATCGGCGGTTGCCGAAGCCTTACTCGAGCAAGAAACCATTGACGGCAGACTCATTAAGAAAGCTTTCAAAAAGGCGCAAGAAGGTGAAATGTCAATAGAAGAAATCACGCAAATGCTTATAGATGAAGCGCGTGAAGCCGAAGCGAGACTCTTACCTAAAGCACCTTCTGGCACTGATGTGGGCGAAGAAAAACGCCGCGAAGAGCGTCCTGCGCCAGCTATTGATCCGCGTCCAAGCCCTAAAGGTACGAGCGGCTAGTCTTTAAAGTTTGATACTTTGTAATGGGCCTTCTTGGCCCATTTTTTATTTTTTGTTCCTTGCGAAGATGTCCTTTAGCTCTCCCCGAAGGCCTCGTGTGCAGAGTACACTACCCCAAGCATGATTCAGTATTACAGTAGCAGAGACAGTTCCAGGTATCTTGTTTCTTTTGAAGATGCTTTGTTAAAAGGCTTAGCTCCAGATGGCGGGCTCTATCTTCCTGATAGCATTCCTAAAATTGACCCACAAAGCTGGAAAACTTCGCATTCTTTAGCTGACTTAGGCAAAAAAGTTCTTCATGCCTGGTTAAAAGATGAAATTCCTCAGGCAGCACTTAACAGTATTGTTGAAGATGCGCTAAACTTTCCTTGCCCGCTTGTTAAATTAAGTGATGATCTCTGGGTACTCGAGCTTTTTCACGGACCTACCCTAAGCTTTAAAGATTTTGGTGCCAGAACCATGGCTCGCCTCATGCAATATTTCTTAAAGAAACGTCAGGAGCAGCGCATTATTCTGGTGGCTACTTCAGGTGATACGGGCAGTGCTGTCGCCGATGGTTTTGCTGGGCAAGATAATATTGAGGTTGTACTGCTTTATCCCAAAGGCAAAGTTAGCAAAGTTCAGGAACGCCAACTAATAGTTAGTCGCCCTGGCGTTCGCAGTTTTGCCGTTGAAGGTAATTTTGATGACTGTCAGCGTATGGTCAAGGAGGCATTTTTAGACCCAGATCTAAGCCATTTGCCACTCTCGAGTGCAAACTCAATCAATATTGGTCGTTTGTTACCTCAATCACTTTACTATCTCTGGGCTATCACTCAATTAATGCCACAAGCCCCTGCCCCCGTGAGAGGTGTCACTCAAGATGATTATCCGGTGAATATTTGTGTTCCCAGCGGAAACTTAGGGAATCTTACAGGTGGCATACTGGCAGCCTTAAGCGGGCAAAAGGTAAATCGCTTTATTGCTGCTCACAATGCCAATCATTTCTTTCCAGACTACTTACAGGCAGAAGTCCAGGCATTTGACTTTCATAAGACGATTGCCACCGTTTCTAACGCTATGGATGTCGGCTCTCCCAGCAATTTTGAACGGCTCTATCATCTCTTGGCTGATGATGTGCTTAAAAGCTGGATATGGGGAACAAGCATTGACGACCAAAGTACGTTTAAGCGGATCAAAAAGAGCTACGAGGCATTTGGCTATGTGGCCTGTCCTCATACTGCAGTTGGGCTCGAGGGAGTGGTCCGCTACCGTCAGGCAACTGGCGACACGAGCCCGGTTATATCGCTTGCCTGTGCCCATCCGGCCAAATTTCCTGAAGCGATAACCCATGCTTTAAACATTGAAACGCCTAAAGAAGAAGCTCTCGAGCTTTTATGGCAAAAAGACACCAATGTGATAAGTCTCGAGCCTGAACTCGAGTCTTTAAAACGCCAGCTCTAAACTAGAGGTGTCCGATTTTGTGTATAGGGGAAAGGGCGAACCCTGCCAGTACAGGCATTCCCTAAACCAAATGCACCAACTCTGATACCCCGTCTTAAAACAAAGTCAAGGCCTTTGGTAAATCAGCAATGCTATCAATAACACTGCTGGGTTTAATGGGGGTTAAAAACTCATCGGCACTCTGATATTTTCCGGTACGAACCAAGATGCTTTTGGCCCCAATTTTCGAGGCACCCATCATATCGGTCTCAACATCATCACCGACAACCACTACTTCGCTTCCTTTTAGACGCATGTCTGAAAGCATCATGGTAAAAAAGTGACTGCTAGGCTTCGCCATCACCTGTCCCTGGTGGCCTGTGGCGTATTCAAACATTGCAGCCAGGGCACCCGTATCAAGATGAGCCCCATCAGCCAGAAAGTAATGGCGACCCGGTTGCATCACAATAAGTTCGGCACCTTTCATCAGGTGCCGAAATAGGGTATCTAGCGTTTGATAATTAATCGCTGTGCGATTTTCACCGATAATGACACAATCAGGATTTGTGTCATCACGTTTGAGAGGACTGAACTCGTCCTCGAGTGCTTCAGGTAATAGACCTGTATAACTAAAATGATTTTTTTTCAAATAATCAAAAGTAGCCTGAGCTGGGCTGAAGATCTCTTGAATCGGTAAATCAAGTCCATAAGAGCAAATAAGTTCATGCAGCTGCGCCCTTGTTTTGCTATCGGTATTGGTCATAAAACGAAGCTTGTAGCCAGCGTCGCGAAGTTGCATAAGTGCACCC
Source organism: Trueperaceae bacterium (assembly GCA_020431825.1). GTDB lineage: Bacteria > Deinococcota > Deinococci > Deinococcales > Trueperaceae > JAHEBB01. The sequence continues at coordinate 7,096 of JAGQHN010000079.1, forward strand.
GCAGCACCTTCAATAACCCGCTCCTTAAAATAGAGCGTTCCATTTAAATCAAGAATTAGTCCACGTATTGCCATAGCAGGTCAGCCCATCAAAAGCACAATAGTCACAGATTATAAACAGTTTTGACAGTGAGTATAGGGCCAAAGGACACAAAGATGCTCGAACATCTTCATTTAAGTAGCCTATCCCCAACGTTATCGCAAAGTATTCCTTTTTATCTCCGACGCCAGGTTTAGCGAAACGCTTGGAGGCAGGGTGGACCAAAGACAATCAAAAATAAATAATGCACTTTCAATGTGATTCCTTTAGATTTTCCTACTGACAAATAAGCATAGGGACTTGAATCCGGCGTAAGATTTCATCTAGCACTCCACCTAAAATAGGTTCAAACAATGTGGAATATTCATATCCTCCGACAAGCAGCAGGTCAGCCTGTTCGGCCTCGAGCAGTTCAAGAATAGCCGGAACCACTTTACCTTCGGTAGCGACAAAGCTGGCCTCTATACCATAAGCCTCCAGATACTCTTTGGCTCTATCTAAAAGACGACTGGCCTCTTTGCCAAACTCCTGAACACTAACCACAACCAGTCGAATACCCCAGCGTGAGGCCAGGGCAGCAGCAGCAAAAAGCGCAATATCGGCTTTGGGTGAAGCGTTATAAGCCAGCATCGCCTTATTTAGAGGGCTTGTTACGCCAGGTACTGCTAGTATAGGTTTGGGCACACGCCGCACAAACGCCTGAAAAGCGTTTTTTAGACGAAAACTGACACCGGGTGGATGTGCCAAATTAGCGATTATCACGTCTCCCCATTTGGCTCTTTCTGCCACGACCTCGAGTGGCTGACCAATTTCAATCGCCAGTTGCCCTTTTAATCCTTTTTCTGCCAGACGTTGCTGAAACTCACGCTTGAGCTTCAAGACTTCATCGCTGTTAAGCGAGGTAGCATCTTTTAGAGCATGTACCGCGTATAAGTTGACTTTTTCTTTTTTAGCCATAATCATGGCCTGCTCGAGGGCGTTCCAGCCGACATCTGTACCAGAAATGGCAACGACCAGATCATCGATCGGATAGCTTCTGGGATCTAGCTCTTTGGCTAGTTGGGTACGACTTTTACCTCTACTATCAGTAGTATGCTGAGCAATGGTACTCGCTTCCAAATCCCAGCCTAATTCTCTGTTTAACTGAATGCGGTAATTAGCTAACCAGATATAAAGATCAGTCGCCGTACGACCAGGAAAATCTTCGGCAATAGCCCTGGCTTCAATCATTTTGATAACGGGTAAATAAACCTCGTCATACCAGTGAGTGACCGCCTCTTCATAGGCAACATCTCGTTTTAAATCAAGACCCATAAAGTACTGGTGGACTGCAATATGTTCTAGCAGAACTTCATATTGCCCTGGAACAGTTACGCTCAAATCACTCTCTGGACGCAATCTATGCAGCTGCGTTTTTTCAAGAAATTCTGCTTGCTCTGCTTTAAGAATCAGATCATCAAAATCTAAATCAGGACCGATCGGAACCGGGCTATGAACCTCTGTAACATAGGCTTCTATGTTTTTAAAGCCAAGTTGCCGGGCAACCGAAACCCGGTGGTTACCATCTTTCACAAAGTACGTTTCGCCAATACGGTAAACCTCTATGGGAGGAACGCCCCGTAAACCTGTTATGGCTCTATTAACACCCGTCCAGCGGGCAGCAGCGCTGTTATTTAAGGGTTGAAAAAGACGATTAAAATCGCTGTAACGACCAACGCTCCCAATTATGGCGTCCAGGGGAATAACCTCGAGCTTCTGCGTATTATCTTCAATAGCACGTAGTCTCTTACGCACCTCGTCATAAGATAAAAGCTCACTAGGACGACCACTCAAGCGGGCCATAAGTGATTGTAATTCAGCCTTACGACGTGCGCTGTGAAAGTCATGAAGTGCGCTGTTATTTAGCTCAGACAGCTCTGACATACAGGTTTAATCTAGCCGTTTATCGCTTTGTCGTGAAGAGCTATAAGCCCTTGACAGTTGGCTAGCCTGCACTATGTAAGCTTTCTTACCTTAAATGGATGGGGAGTCTTGACTGCGCTCTGCGAACTTAAAAATGGCCTGTTCTTGCTCTATTGTCTCTATAGCTCCACTTTGTAACAGGCGAACGCGCGAAATCGCATCTTGGGTAAGGTAAGCCTGAAAGGCTATCAGGTAAACTGCCGCAAAGGTTCCGGTCCGTCCTTTGCCCCCCTGACAGTGCAGTAAGACTTTTTCCTGGGTCAGACCTCGCATAAGGTCTACAAAGTGCTCGAGTTGCCTCTGGCACGGCGCAGTATAGTCTTTAACTGCCAAGTTGTAAAAGGAAAAGCCCAGGGGTCTAAGCCTGCTGACATCATAGTTGGCAGCCTGTTCTTGGGGCTCGAGAAAAGAAAAGACATGACGAAAGCCCTGCCGCTTTAGCTCAAGCAGTAAGCTCTCATCGGGATGGCTCGAGGCCAGGACTCGAGGCTCTTCAACCCACCAGAGTCCCATAACCCTGTCAGCTGCTAGTCTTGGCTGACTGCATAAGCCGCCCCGACAATGCCTGCCTCGTTGAGCAAATTGGCAGTAACCACCTTTGCCTTCGTCTCAAAATAAGGAAAAAATTTGTCGCTTTTCTTACTTATACCGCCGCCGATAACAAACATGTCCGGTGAAAAGAGAAACTCAAGATACTGCAAATAGCCATTAACCAGCTTGCCCCACTTTTTATAGCTCATCTTTTTATCTTCTTTGATTTTAGCGGACATACGGGTTTCGGTATCATAACCTTTATACTCGAGGTGGCCTAACTCCGCGTTGGGTACCAGGTGCCCGTTCACAAACAGCGCACTACCAATACCTGTTCCAAAGGTTAAGACCAGAATTACCCCTCTTTGTTCTTTACCCGCACCAAAGGTAACTTCGGCTATGCCAGCGGCATCGGCATCATTCATAACGCTAACTGGGCATCCGGTAGCTTCAGAAAAAAGCTTGTTGGCATCGGTATCTACCCAGCTTTTATCTATATTGGCAGCGGTTTTAAGCACACCATGCTGCACGACTCCGGGCATAGTACAACCTACATTGCCTTGATAGTCAAAATGCTTGACCATTTGGGCGATAACATCAGCAACTGCCTCAGGGGTTGACGGTTGCGGCGTTGCAATGCGGTGGCGATCGCTTACCAGTTCGCCTTTGCTGACATCTACCAGAGCGGCTTTGATTCCACTGCCGCCAACATCGATTCCGAGAATAGGTGATTTCTTTGCCATTTCCTAGAGTTTAGCAGAAGTTTAGGGCTTAGGAAGAGCCAAATTCCTGACAATCGCTAGAACCCTTAGTCAGCAAACGCAACTTCGGGTTAAACGCTTCAAGCGGACAACGGCAAATCATCAAACAAGCTAAATAACCACAATTCGCTGATTGCCGGTATGCCTATTTGTTTCTAAAGCAAAACCGACAATTTTCATGTTAAATTTAGCCATGTGTGAGAAACTTCACACTAATTTAAGGAGGAAGCTGTGTTAAAAAGACTTTTCGCCGTTTTATTTAGTGTTGCAGTACTTATGACGGTAAACGCTCAGGATTTACTTAAAGTACGTTTGGGCTTTAACCCTACCCAAAATTCAGATACCCTTTCTGTCACTGCTCAGGAAATTGCAGATTATTTAGAAACCTCTTTCGCTGGTCAAATTGAAGTCGAAGTTTTCTTGCCAACCGAGTACCGCGGCCTGATTGAAGCCATGCGCAGTGATAATCTCGACTTTGCTTTTTTTCCACCGGATGGCTTTGTCATTGCTCAGCGAGAAGCCAACGCCCAGGTACTGCTTAAATCCGTGCGTTTTGGCAATCCTTATTATTGGAGCGCCATCATTGTTCGTAAAGACAGCGGTATTTCATCTATTGCTGACCTCGAGGACAAAAGCATGGCCTGGGTTGACCCGAACTCTGCTGCTGGTTATGTTTTTCCACGCTCAGAAATCATCCTGGCGGGCATCGACCCAGATAGCTTCTTCTCAGAGCAAACCTTTGCCGGTGCCCATGACGCTGCCGTGCTTTCAGTACTAAACGGCTCAGTAGATGCCGCGGCCACGTTTGCCAACGATGACCAGAACATTTCAGGGGCCTGGACCCAGTTTTTAGATGCCGATCAGGCTGCCGAACTCACTTCTATCTTTTACTCACGCCCCATCCCCGGTGATACCTTTAGCGTTTCTAAAGAATTTGCTGATGCCCACCCAGCCTTAACGCTGCAAGTCGCGGCTGCCATTGCCAGCATTCCTCAAGGTACCCTGCTCACCGATCTTTACCGCATTGACAGCATGATCCTGGCTGATAGCAGCGATTATGATGTCGTGCGTGAAGCCAGAGCCGTTCTTGGCCTAGACGAGTAACGATTTAAAGTGGAAGGAGCACACCTTCCACTTTTCACTTTTATCTTTCTACTCTAATCTTATGATCTCTGTAAAAAATCTATCTAAAACTTTCCCCGATGGAACCCAGGCCCTCAAAAATGTTTCGGTTGAGATTCCTGATGGTGACTTTATTGCCATTATTGGCCTTTCAGGTGCAGGGAAATCTACGTTCTTGCGTTGCCTTAACCGTTTAAACAACCCCAGCCAGGGGCAAATTGTCGTCAATGGGCAAAATATTGTGAGTTTACGTGGGCGCAATCTGCAAAAATACCGCCGCACCGTGGGCTTTATCTTTCAGCAGTTTAATCTGGTCACACGCTTATCCGTTTTAGACAATGTCCTGAGTGGACGCCTGGGTTATCACCCTACCTGGCAGGGCATGCTGGGTTTATTTAATGATGAAGACAAACAACTGGCAAAAAACAACATAAAAAAAGTCGGCCTCGAGGAAAAAGAACTAACTCGAGTTGATTCCCTTTCAGGTGGACAGCAGCAGCGGGTCGCCATTGCCAGGGCAATGACCCAGAAACCCCAGCTGATTCTGGCAGATGAACCCATGGCCAGCCTTGACCCGCGTCTGTCTGATGTTATTTTGGGGCTTTTAAAAGATTACAACGAAGAACAAGGGGTAACGGTCCTGGTGAATATTCATGTGCTCGAGCTTGCCAAACGCTATGCCAAACGCGTTCTGGCTTTTAACAAGGGTGAGTTAGTATTTGACGGACCCGTTACGGCTCTGGACAGTGCGCTGGAAGAAGATATTTATTCGGGTTCACTGGAGGCCCTCTAATGCTGGCTTATAGTCTTCTCGGGCTGGCTATTGCTGTTTTGACTGGTCTCGTTAATAGCTCACAGCGACGGCTACTGGTTGCAGCAAGCATCAGCCTCATTATTGCTTTTTTCGCCTTTCCCTTTAGCCAGGCGGTAGGCGCGCTAACTCGGCACACTCTTAACCCAACACCTCTGGGCTTAAGTCTGGCTTTTCCGCTCTTTTTGGTCATTCTTTTTTCCGGGGTACTGGTACTGGCTTTTTACAGGCAAAATCAGAAATTGTTGGGTGTTCTAGGTATTCTGGCTGGTTTAGCTGTTTTAGTCGTTTCCTTGTTCTGGCAACGTCAGGGGGCAGATATTGTAAGCCTCGAGCCGCTTTATGGCCTTATGGAAGCGCTAACTGGCCTGCTCATTTTCGCACTTATTGCCGGCCTGGGTTGGTCAAATAAAAATTTGCGTTGGCCTCTCCTAATTATTGGAGCAATTCTTGGTATAGGTAGTTTCTGGTGGCTTAATTCAGCCGCTGGACACGCCGTTTTACCTGAAGCCGAAGGCTATTACAAACTCTTAAAACCTACACCTGCAGGAACTGCCGATGAGATCATTCAAAGCTTTAATGATGGTCTGGAAGATCTGAATAAACAAAGGCAGGGCTTGGGCCTGGCACCACTCGAGCCACTTACCAATCTCAAAAATCTAGACCGTCTACCTAGAGAAGCTGCCGAAACTGAAGATGGTTTAGGCCTGAGACTTTTGCAGCCCAGTAGCCGAGGCTACGGTACCCCTCTTATCTTTCTAATGGCAGGCATGCTGATCGGTTCAGGTGCTATGCTCCTGGGGAACAAACCCCTTAAAGCACCCTCAGATTTTAGCTCTGGTCTAATGCTGGCACTAGTCGTTGCCGCTCTAATACCAGCTTTTGCAGCTACCGAATTTGACCTGCGCAAACTTATTGATGGCTGGCCCTTTTTACAGGATTTTCTTGACCGCGCCTGGCCGCCTGACCCGGGCTCTATCAAAGAAGTTGCGCAGCAAATGCTTATCACCATTGAAATTGCTCTAGTAGGCACCTTTTTAGCTGCGCTTTTTGCTATACCCCTTTCCTTTTTAGCTGCGAGAAACCTGACTCAAGGTAATCCCTTTATGCGCACCGTCTTTGCCCTGACTCGCTCTTTTTTCAACATTGACCGAGGGGTTGATACTCTTATTCTGGCTCTTGTGTTTGTCGCAGCAGTTGGACTTGGCCCATTTGCTGGAGTCTTGGCAATGGCTATACACTCTATAGCGGATTTAGGCAAGGTTTACTCTGAATCCATCGAAAATGTTGATAAAGGGCCTATTGAAGCCCTCGAGGCCGTTGGTGCATCTGGCAGTAATGTCGTCAGGTGGGCCATATTGCCACAGGTCGCTCCCCTTTTTGTTGGCTGGACCCTCTACCGCTTTGAAATTAACTTTAGAGTCTCAATTGTAATTGGTTTAGTAGGTGCTGGTGGTATTGGTTTCTTTATTCGAGAAAAGATGGGAACTGGCGCTTACGATGAGATGGTCGTTGCCATTATTGCCATTGTGATCGTAGTTAATATTATTGATTTTGCCTCGAGCTGGTTAAGAAGTCGCCTGGTTTAATCCGCAAAAACGCGGCCCGTTGTGTTACGCAAAACAATCTCAAATGGCAAAATCGTATGCTCTCTGCAAGATTCCTTAAGGCCTTCAAAACAGTCAATAAGATGTTCGGCAGCCAGTTCACCAAATAAAGTAACAGGCTGCCGGATGGTTGTCAGCCCAATATAGTGCGCCAGATCATTGTCATCAAAACCAATAACAGAAACATGTTCAGGGACTTTGACATTGAGATCTCTTAAGGTTTTAAGCGCACCCACCGCCATTTCATCTGACGCAGCAAAAACGGCTGTAGGCGGTTTTTCCAGTGAGTAAAGGCGTTTCATGGCTTCAACGCCGCCTTCATAGACATCATTACCGGAAAGCTCGAGCACTTCATCATAGGCAATTCCGGCTTTCTCTAAGGCGAGACGATAGCCTTTTAAGCGCGAGGTTGAGACGACTTCTCCTTCAAAGGTCTCCATAGGTGTAATAAAACCAATACGACGGTGTCCAAGATTGATAAGGTGACGCATCGCTAACTCGGCCGCAGCCGTGTTATCAATTTCTATGCTGGGAAAAACCTCAGAGTGCGACTCTACGGTTACACAGGGAATCTGATGCATCTGCAAATGCTTGATCGCTTCTCCCTCGAGCGGATAGCTCACAACGATGACAGCGTCTACCAGACCCTGGTGCAAGGTGCGCTTAATCTGCTCGGTTTGCGCTCTAACACCGTCAACCCCAATACGCACGGCCTCATAACCAGCCTCGAGCAGCTTCATCACAATAGCCGTGGTGATTTTGCTGTAAAACCACTGATCTACGAGGGGAGTTAAGACAGCCACAAGCTTATGACCCGTATTTACCCGTGAAGCTCTGGGGCTCACAACATAGTGCAGCTCTTTAGCAATTTTTAAAATATGATCTCTGGTTGCTGGTGCAACATTCGGCAAACCCCTGAGGGCTCGACTTACGGTCGCTGTAGAAACAGCAGCCTTTTTAGCGACATCATCAATAGTTGCAGCCACTGAAAACCAAACCTTTCGACTTCAATCCTGATACTATCAAACCATTTTACAGTTCAGGCTGCAACTATTACATACAAAACCCACAAATAGAACAAATCTTTCATGGGTTGGAACTCTGTAAAAAGATCTCTACTTCATGAAACTACTAAAAAGGTTAATTGTCAGCCAATAGAGCAATTGAGCGAATCCTCCTATTGAGCTTCATTTAACTTCACTCTGCTAAACACTATTGACCCTGCACTTATTTCAACATGTCCTAATAGACAGCTTATTTAGCTATTAACTGTTTTAGCTCATCAAGGGCTTCAGGGTTTGCCATCACTTCGCGGTTAGGCACAGTTAGTCCATTCATGAGCCTCGAGACCGCAATTTCCATTGACTTACCACTACGCGTTCTGGGAAGTTGCGAAATCTGCACTATCCGCTTTGGCACATGCCTTGGGCTGGCTTTGCTACGGATTTCAGCCCTGATTTGTTTTTCCAGATCTTCATCTAAAGTGTGGCCTTCCTGTAAGACCACAAAGAGCCAGATTTCCTCATCTTGCCCTGTCTTTTTTCCAATGGCACAGGCCTCTATAATCTCTGAGATGACCTCTAAGGGTCGGTAAAGTTCGGCCGTTCCTATACGGACACCCCCAGGATTTAAAGTAGCATCGCTGCGCCCGTAGACAATGATACCGCCCTGCTCGGTCAGTTCAATCAAATCACCATGTCGCCACTTGCCCGGATAATCCTCGAGGTAAGCCTGTTTGTAGCGCTCAAAGTCAGGGTCATTCCAAAAATAAAGGGGCATTGACGGTAATGGATTCTGAATGACAAGCTCTCCGGGTTCATTTCTGACACTTTGCCCCGCTTCATTCAGCGCCACCAGCTCTACCCCCATCGCCGGGCCTTGAATTTGCCCGCTATAAACAGCTTTAGTTGGCACCCCCAACATAAAACAGCCCACAATGTCTGTTCCCCCTGAAATACTGGCCAGATGAACATCAGCTTTAATATGGCTATAAACATAGTCAAAGCCAGAGGGAGAAAGGGGTGAACCTGTAGAGGCAATGGTTTTTAGTGTGCCTAAATCTGCCGCATCCTTGGCAGAAAAACCCTGTGCTTGCAAACTGTGCAAATAGCGAGCACTGGTACCAAAGAAACTAAGTTTTTGCTTTTCACTAAGCTTCCAAAGGGATGCCAGATCTGGATAGGCAGGCGATCCTTCAAACTGAACGATCGTGGCCCCCTGAGAAAGACCCGAAACAAGCCAGTTCCACATCATCCAGCCGCAGGTCGTAAAATAGAGCATTCGGTCACCAGCTTTAATGTCGCTATGCAGATGCAGTTCACTATGATGCTTAAGCAGTGCCCCACCCGCGCGGTGAACAATGGCCTTAGGCAGGCCTGTGGTACCCGAGGAAAAAAGGATGTAAAGCGGATAATCAAATGGCAAAGATGCAAACTCGAGCCCCTCATCTTCACCCAACCAGTCCTCCCACCTAACAAACCTGCCCTCTGGAACATCCACGCTAAGGTCGGGATATGGGAATAGAACGACTTTTTCAATGCCAGGAATACTGTCTGCCAGTTGCCTAACCGTCGAGAGGGTATCAAAATGCTTACCACCATAATAGTAGCTGTGTGCGGCAAAAAGTAGTTTCGGTTCTATCTGACCAAAGCGGGCTTTGGCTGCCTCATAACCAAAATCAGGAGAGCAACTGCTAAAGATAAGTCCAAGGCTCGAGCAAGC
>JAGQHN010000079.1:16748-23366 GCA_020431825.1 Trueperaceae bacterium
TCAGTTCACGAATAGACCAGGCATGCAAATCATCATAAGCGGACAGATTTAAGGCAAATTTTTCATTGACTGCCTGACGAAAAGACTCGAGGTTTGTCTCAGCAACACGTTCAGGTGAGGGTGTCCAGAGTGGCTTCATGGCTCTAGCCTACCCAATTCGGAAAGACGGGTTACAGCTACCAGAGTCATAATTAAGTACACTACAAGCGTGTTTAGACGACCCCAGCGCTCGAGCTCAGCTGCTGCCGAGCGCCCTGATTTCAAGCAACTACAACGCCTCTTTAACTACACCAAACCCTACCGCCCCATGCTTATTTTTGGCATTGTGTCGGCGGCAATTTCCAGCGCTCTGGGCCTCATTTTTCCGCAATTTGTGGGACGATTTTTTGACGCCTTTATTTCAGGCTCGAGCCTTTCCGGGCTTAACCGCGTGGTACTGATTCTGGTCCTGGTTTTTGCTGTTCAGTCAGTCTTTAATTTCTTTAGAACCTATCTGCTGAGCCTGACCGGTGAGGGCGTGGTTGCTGATCTGCGCAGCAGTCTTTACCAGCATCTTATTTATCTGCCCAGCCACTTCTTTGAAAACCGCAATACTGGCGAAATTACCTCGAGGCTCACCTCAGATATTTCTACCGTTCAGGGAGCCGTTTCAACCTCACTGGCGCAACTTGTCAATCAGGTCGTTTTACTCTTTGGCAGCCTTATCTTAATCATTGTCACCAATTTTCGTCTGACCTCGCTCATGCTTATCAGTGTGCCCGTCGTGGTCTTGGGTGCTATCTTTTTTGGTCGGCAGGTGCGCAAGCTAAGCACCCAGTTTCAGGACCTTGTCGCTGATGCCAATGCCAGCGCTGAAGAGGCCATTTCTGGCATAAGAGTAGTGAAATCTTTTACCGCAGAAAAGCTCGAGACTTCGCGCTACCGTGAAAAAGTTATGGCTTCTTATCAGCTAGCGAAAAAACGTGCCATCGTACGGGGTCTTTTTGTTGCTGGTATTTTCTTTGCCATGTTCAGTGCTATCAGTGTGGTGCTCTGGTATGGCGGCAGGCTGGTTTTTTTAGGCAATATCAGCGCTGGTGACCTTTCCAAATTTCTGCTTTACACCATGTTTGTGGCTGGCGCAGTCGGTTCACTCACAGGTCTTTACAGCCAGTTTCAAGAAGCCCTCGGTGCTTCAAAACGAATCTTTGAGCTTCTGGATACCAAATCTGACCTGACTGAGGGCGAGCGCACACTTGGCCAGGCTCAGGGGTGCATCAGCTTTGAACATGTCTCCTTTCGCTATGGTGACCGAGGTGATGAGCTGGTGCTAAATGATATTAATCTGGAAGCCCGCCCTGGAGAAGTCGTTGCCCTGGTTGGCCCCAGTGGTGCCGGAAAAAGTACGCTGGTAACGCTCATCCCCAGGTTTTATGACCCAAGCAGTGGCGTCATAAGGATGGACGGTTCAGATATAAAAGAATTTCAGCTTGAGGAACTTCGTAAACACATTGGCATCGTGCCGCAGGAAACCCAACTTTTTTCAGGGACAATTGCTGAGAACATACGGTATGGCAGGGCAGGCGCGAGCGACGAAGAACTCATCGAAGCTGCAAAAGCCGCCAATGCCCATGACTTTATCCTCGAGTTTCCTCAAACTTATCAAACCATCGTTGGAGAAAAGGGCGTCAAACTCTCAGGAGGGCAGCGGCAGCGCATTGCTATTGCCAGAGCGCTCTTAAAAAACCCGCGCATTCTTATTTTAGATGAGGCAACCAGCTCCCTCGATAGCGAATCAGAAGCCCTGGTACAGGAAGCACTCGAGCACCTGATGCAAGGACGTACCACCTTCGTCATCGCTCACCGCCTGTCCACCATTCGCAACGCCGACCGCATTCTGGTCTTAGACCATGGCCGATTAATTGAACAGGGTAGCCACAGTGAACTTATCGCCCATGCAGGGCTTTATAAGAGCCTTCATGACCAGCAATTTAAACAACCTATAGTTTCAACTTAGCTATTCCCTTTTAGCTCTTACCCTAGTAATCACTATTGGGTTAGAGAGGTCTGTGGCAGGGCAAAGACCTGCACCCAGTAATCAAACTCTCCGCCGAGTTTTGAAAGACCGAGTTCAGTAAATTTGGCATTCATAATGTTTTGACAGTGCCCAGGACTCTTTAACCAGCCTGCAACAATTTCAGCCTCGGAATAAACGCCCAAACTGCCATAAGCCAGATTTTCACCCACCGATGCCCACAGGTAGCCTGCTCGAGTCGTTCTGGTGCCCACATTTGAACCGTCTGAACCGCTATGGCTAAAAAACTGATGCTGACTCATATCAAGAGCATGCGCTTTTGCCGCTTCTGATAACAAAGGGTGATAGCGAAGCGGAGCGGCCGCCGCAAAATAACCATCACCGCAGTATCTGGGTATAGCCCTGGCTTCATTGATCAGAGAAAACATTTCTGCCTGCTCAGCTGGCACTGGGTAGACAGGATAAACCGTCTCAGGAAGACTGGGGCTTGCTTTAGGCGCACAGGCCATCAGACTGAGCAGCAAGAGTAAGAAAATGCATTTCAGACGCATAAACTAAGCTTAAAGCCAGAAATTTGCACGAACAATGAAAAAACATCCGTTCTCATGCTGGGTGCCGTGTTACAAAGAACTTAGTGAAACAGACTAAGGGCTGGGTTTTCGCCCTCTTTATACTTCTACTTCTAGGCACGGCTTCGGCTAACTGCAACCGCACTCAGGCAGATGAACTAATGAATCCCTTCATGCGGCAGATGATTTTTGAGCGTGTCTGGGCTACCGTTAAGGATAACTATGTCTATCCTGATTTTCACGGTCTGAACTGGCAAGACAGCAAGGAAGTCTTTAGCCAGGAGATTTTAACCGCACCAACAAACGCGGCCTTTTATAAAACTGTGGACGCCATGATTTATGCACTGGGAGATGACCACTCAGTTTACTTTGCCCCGTGGGAAAGCTGTCTGGAAGCTAGCGTCCAGGAGGACAGTTCAAATGAAAGTCCCATTATAGAACTCAAAAGGCTCGAGCAAGACCCAAACACGGTACTGGTCACCTTAAAGCACTTTGATACCTTGAGCCTTGACGAAGACTTTAGCCTGCTCTTAAGACAGGCCTTTAAAGAAGGTTCTTTCGACACCCTGATTTTAGACTTAAGACATAATTTTGGTGGCTACCTAGATACTGCCCTGAATATCCTTGGACAGTTTTACTATGGCAAGGTCGGCTATGAAATTGATCAAAATGGGGTTTATCCCTTAACAGCTGCTCCTGGCAAATATTACCGCCGTCTGGAAGATACGCGGTTAATTGTACTGGTAGATCACGAATCGCACAGTGCGGCAGAAATCGTGGCGGGGGTTTTACAACTCGAGCGCGACGCTACCGTAATAGGTAGCCCCAGTGCCGGTAACACCGAAATTGTCCTTCCCTATGATTTTTTTGATGGTTCTCGTTTATGGCTGGCAGTAAGCAGCTTCAATTTACGCGATGGTACCAATCTAGAAGGACAAGGCGTCATCCCAGACATTCTGGTTGAAGATGAAAGTCTGGTGTTTGACCGGGTACTCGAGTTTCTCGCCGACCAGGATAAACTTGTGTCCCGATAAGGAACTCTCAAATAATCTGCTTAAAATAATTACCTAAGGACTTACGCACTTAAGTCCTTAAGTCTGCCAGAGAATTTGAGCTGCTGATTGATGCAATCATCAAGAAAACCAAACTTAAGCCAATAAATAGGGGTAATGAGTATAGTGGCTACACGTCTTCAGTGTGTCCAAAGTAAAAAAGAACAAGCAATGTGATTGTGTAAGGCTCGAGCAAGAAGCTCGAGCCTGCCTAAGTTATGAATTGTCAATCGGTTTCATGGCTTGATAGGCGCTTGCCTCAATCGCAGCAAAGAAAGCTCCCATTTCAGCTTTTACCGAAAGTACTCCAAGAGCATTTTGAAAAGCATCCTGGCTCTTCCATGCAATGAGAACAACCCTTGCACCCGTTTGTACATCAATAAATTCTTTGTCCATGATGTAACCAGGTTGTGCTGCTACCAAATCAAAAAAACCTTTGCGTAAACCATCAAACTGATCTTCAAAACCTTCTTTTGGCGTACGGACAGCGACTTCCAGCACGTGCTCAGGTGAGCTAATAATGTCCTCGAGCCTAAAGTCATCGCCATCAGCAGAATTTACCAGGACAAAGGCTTTCATATCAAAAGTAGTAAAGAAGCTTTGTGCGATATCGGTATCCATAAGACTACTGCTAATTTGTGATACAGCGTCCATAGATACATAACGCGTCATACCTATAAAAACATCAGTATCGTCTTTATCTGGCATGCTAAAAAAAGACTTAAACTCCCAGTCACGTTCTACGCTCTCTTGTTTTTTGAGTTTATTAATGAATGAAGCTCGAGCCTGTACAAAAGCCTTTTCTTGTCCTGCTTTCACCTTACGAATGGCAATTTCCAGTGGCTTTGAAGTTGACATGTTCTTTTCTTATCTTGCATCCAATGATGCAAAACCAGCGACCGTGGGATAAGCCCCCGCAAACATAGCGGCAACCTCAGATTGCGCAAAAGCAGAGCTGGCGACCCTTTGAAAGGCTTCAGCACTTTCATAAACCGTCATACCTACAGCAATGTTTGGATCTAAAACTGATATCCATTGATATTCAGCCACAACCCCCTCTTGTTGAATAAGTTCTGCTAAAAAAGCATCTCGTTTCGCAGCATAATCAGCTTGATCAAAATTTTCGTAGCTCGAGAAGTCACGTACTGCCACTTCCAGCACTTGCCCTGCTTTACTGGCAATTGCTGTTAAGTCATAAGTGTCATCACTACTCAAAGGACGTAGTGCAGTAAATGCCTTGGGATTAAACGTAGCAAAAAAAGCTCCAGCTTCCTCAGACTTACCTAATGCCTCACCTGCAGCCATAAAAGCCTCAAGATTTTCGTACTGAGTCATGCCAATAAAAACAGCAGGTTCAGGTGCTCCAAACGTAGCAAAATCTAAAAACGATGCAAACTCTCTATCGGCACTCACGCCTTCTTGCTGTTTGAGCAGTGTAACAAAGCTGTCTCGAGCCTGTTCAAATGCTTGAATATCTTGTCCTTGATTAAGTTGCCGAACAGCAATTTCTGTAATGGGTCCTGTGTACGATTCTTGAGCATTGCTTCTGGAAAAACTTCCAATAAGGGAAAATACCAATCCAAAGCTAGCGATCAAACCAAAAACTTTTTTCATCTCTTTCCTTTCTATTATGTAGACCAGTTAGTATAATTTGGTCAAAAAAATTAAGATTTGTCTAAACAATCTTTGAGCATTTCTGCTACTGCTTCCAGTGGCCTTGCCGAACGGCTGGTGTAAGCCATGACCAAAGCACCCTCGAGTGCAGCCAAAATTGCTGTTGCCAGACTATCTGCTTTTTCTTCATCATAAACCTTTGCCAATTTTTCCTTTAGGGGTAGGCTGACAAGGTTATAGACATCATGACAGGCTTCGCGCAAAACCTCGCTAGCATTACTGGCTTCCATAGCGACACCTGCGACAGGTGCACCTGTCGTAAAATTTCGCTTTAGCAAGTTAGCCATCATGATTTGTACGAGCTGATTGATAGCTTCTTTGGGCTCATCTATTTGTGCCAGCACTGCCCGAATATGCTCAACCATACCCTCACCACGGTTGCGAATAGCTTCGGCAGCAAGTTCCTCCTTTCCATTGGGGAAGTAATAATAGAGTGAACCTCGGGGCGTATTGCTTTCAGCCACAATTTGGTTAAGACCGGTTCCGTGATACCCCTGGAGCATGAGTAGCTCTGAGGTTTTTTTAACGATACGGTCTCGGGTATCACTCACGAATAAGAATTATACTGACTGGTTAGTAGAACTGTCAAGTTGCATAGATTTATGGGCTCGAGCTTTCTCTTTATCACCTCAACCCTTCCCATACCCTCGCGAAATACCTAAATTGAAGCACTCCTTCGCCCTGAATTTTGCCCTTAAAATACAGTAGCTTAGAGAGGCTTTACGTTAGAAAGCCAAACTTTGTCGTACACTAAGGCATGGTTAAGGCAGATTTAGACAATATTGCGGTTTCAGGAGATGGTGGGGTCTTTCTGGCCTTGCTGAAAACTGAAGCAGGTGATGTCGTGCCAATTGCCATTGACGCCTTGCAAGCAAGAGCGATTGCTCTGGGCAAAGGCGAGAACGACATTGATCGCCCCATGACGCATGATTTGACCCTATCTATTATGGAAATTTTAAATGCCAAACTGGAACGCATTGACATTACCGAGTTAAAAAATGATGTTTTCTTTGCCAAACTAATTATCGAAAATCGTGGCATAGAGTTTGAGATAGATGCGAGACCCAGTGACGCGCTAGCCCTGGCAATTCGTGTGGGCGCACCTATCTTTATTGCTGAAGAAGTTGTTGAAAACCATGCCTTTAGCGGTGACCTCGAGGATGATTTAAGCGGCCCAGCCGCTGAAGCCTGAACGTTTCCGATTTTGTAAACGTGAGAACCTAAAAATTAGGTATTTAGGACTTACGCACGTAAGACCATAGGAATGCTGGGATGTTTAAGTTGGTGTTTGATGTAATCGTCAAGAAGA
>JAGQHN010000007.1:0-7901 GCA_020431825.1 Trueperaceae bacterium
CTTGTTAAGTACAACCAAGCTATAAAGGTAGTTTAATGAAAACGCTATTCCTCGACCCATAACCGCTTCACGCTAGCCGAAAATCCTTGATTTTCAGCTTGTAGGTACTTAATTTTTGACTTTATCAAACAGAAAAACAGACCTCGAGCTAGCTCGAGGTCTGTTCAAAAACTTACTTAGCTAAAGCTTAGAAGCGGAAAACCACACCTAAACCAACGCTTGGATAAAGTTGGTCGTAAACAGCCGTTGGAGGTGTAGACAGATAATAGTCAGCACCACCTTCAACAAATACACCGAGATTACCTAAGAAAAGGTACTCAACGCCAACCAAACCACCTAAGAAAACACCTTCATTGGCATCTACAGAACTAGCAATGTTCATCTGATAACCGCCGCCTGCACCCACATAGGCTCTAAAAGGTGCACTACCAAATCCAGCGGTAACCAGACCACTTGCAGCAATCGTACCTTCGCTTATAGGGCTTTGGCGACCATAGTCAACGCCAACTCTAAAACCAACAGGACCAAGAATGTCGTCATACCCGACTGCAAAACGCCCATAGAACCGGTCACTTAACTCGCTCATAGCGCCTAAACGCACTGAGAAGTTAGTAGCTGTTGCTGAAGGCACAGATACAGGCTCGGGTTGAGCAATCGGTTCAGGCTGGGCTGGAGCTTCTGGCTCAGTAACCATAGGTTCTGGAGCCGGGGCTTCGACCACTTCACCCGCAGGACCTTGTGGACCTTGTGGACCTTGTGGACCTTCAGGACCTTGTGGGCCAGCTGGACCTTGTGGACCTGGAGCACCGTCTTGACCTTGTGGGCCCTCAGGACCTTGTGGGCCTTGCGGACCTTCGGGGCCTTGTGGACCGGCAGGACCTTGTGGACCGGCAGGACCTTGCAAAGCACCTGACGCAATCTGAGCCCTAAGCGCCTCGATTTCGGCAGTTAAAGCAGCAACCTGATCGCGGAGAGCTTGCACTTCAGATACGTCGGCTTTATTGGCTTCAACATTGCCCAGTCGGGTATTCATTGCATCGAGTTCTGATGCTAATTCACCAATTGCACTTCTGAGGGTAGCAATATCAGCTTCAGTCATAGCCTGCTGACTAGCCATATTTTGATTGATCAAATCAATCAGGCGACTAATCACCAGTGCAGCCTGATAACGCGTAAAGGCTTCGTTACCTCTAAACGTGCCATCTGGGAAACCCGTAATGATACCCAATTGGGTAATGCGGGAAACCGCATCACCGGCCCAGTGTCCTTGTGGTACATCTGGGAAACTTTGAGCTGCGCCTAAAGATAGGCATAAAACAGCTCCCAATACCATTATTCTTCTCATCTTCTCCTCCTTGAAGCAAGATCAGCCTCAACGGAAATAATTTAGAGAACCCGATGTTCTCACGCTGAGTAGACTAACCTTTTTTTTCTGTGAATTATTAATGACATTTGAACTGAGAAATACTTCACATTTTTCTCAAAAATTCCCTTAAAAAGGGGGATTTACGGCACTGGCACGTCATTTTAAACTTTTCTGGTCAGTCTTTTTTTAACCCGTTAGGCCAGCTATTTTGACGCAATATGTAGAGAAATCTACCAACATTATGAGAAAATCACCCTTTTCTTTTCATCTAAATTCTAAAAATTCTTAGCATTCTTTCAGAATATTGCTTCCTTCTCTTAACAAATGCTTGCTGCTACTCTGTAAGCGTCATCTTTTTCATTTCAGAGTAAAAAGGATTATGCTCTACTAAATTACTGTCATTACTCCTTCAAGTAGATGACAAGAAAGAACATGATTACTGCAGCCTGGGTACTCCGCAAAGCAAATTTAGAAGACAGTGGTCTTCTGGTCGATATTGCTATTGATGGAGGCAAGATAAAAGCCATTGGGCAAAACCTGCCGATTCGTGGCAATGAAGAATGGGACCTGAGTGGGCTGGTGGTTTTGCCAGCGTTTGTCGATGCGCATGTTCATCTTGATCAGACTCTATCTACCTCATTTAATAAAAGTGGCACCTTAATTGAAGCCAACGAACTTTGGAATGAGGAAAAACGGCGCCTCACCTACGAGCGCTACTTTATGCGAGCCTTGCAGGCGCAAAACATAGCCATTACCTACGGTACAACAGCGCTTAGGACGCATGTAGATGTCTATAGCTCTGGCTTTTGGCTTGCCCTCGAGGCCATCTTAGATGCCAGAAAGCGCCAGCGTGACCTTATTACGGTACAGATTGTGGCACTTGGCAAGGGTGGCAATAATCCACAGGATGAAAAGGCTTTGCAGCAGGCCCTCAAAATGGGCGCAGACCTCATAGGCGGCTCTCCTGCTTTTACACCGAATCCGAAAAAAAGTATCGATACTCTGTTTGACCTTGCAGAACTGCATGACAAGTCGCTGGATTTGCATGTTGATGAAGTCGATGACGGTCGCATTATGACACTCGAGTACCTGGCAGAAAAAACGCTCGAGCGTGGTTTTAAAGGGCGCGTAACAGCTGGTCACTGCAATTCACTCAGCTTTGCCGATGATGCGACCGCCGACCGCGTTATGGATAAGGTCAAAGAGGCCGAGATCAATATTGTTACCCTACCTTCTGCTGACATGGTACAGATGGGCCGTGGCCTTAAGCCAAGCCCAAGAGGCTTAACGCCTGTTAAGGAACTGCTCGGGCGTTCTATTAATGTTGCCGCTGCCTCAGATAAAGTTCGTGACTCGTTTAATCCTTTGGGCAGCTACGACTTACTGCAAACCGCAAACTTGCTGGCGCATGCCTCGCAACTAACAGGCACTCACGAGATACCGATGTGTTTAGAAATGGTAACCACTCGAGCCGCCTCAGTTCTTGGTTTAAAAGAATATGGCCTTTTTGAAGGTGCCGAAGCCAATCTGGTGGTTGTCAATTCCAAAAATCTAACCGATACCCTGGCTAGCGTACCTGAGCGACTGGGCATTTTTCGCAAGGGTCAGCTCGTCTTGCGAACTGTCTCACGGCGTGTCTGGACCGAGGGTCTGGTCTGGACTTAACCGTAAGGTCTTAACACAATATTGCCATCTTTCAGGTGCGCAATTTCGGGGCCACGGTCAACCGAAGAACCATCTCCCTGCGCTAAAGCACCGGCTATACGAAGCTGTGGACTTTCAATACGCTGCGCGTAAATGACGGCATTTTCATTGCCAGTTGCACCGGCATGGGCAATCCCTCGTAAGCGGCCCACAACAATGACATCATCTTCGGCAACGATTTCAGCCCCAGCATTGACATCTCCCAATATGATTACCGAACCACTCGACTGAACTACGCCGCCACTGCGCACCGTTCGCGCAATAATTATGGTTTCTGCCTTTGCCTGGGTAACGACCGTCGGAGGGCGCATTTCCAGTACGGTTCCACCGATAGCTTCTATGCGCTCGGCAACGCCACTTATAAGCGACCAAGGAAGTCTATCAGTGAGCTCGAGCATAACGTTTCCGCTCAGCAGCGACTTGTGTTCAGGATTTTGCAAAATCTGGTCAAAGGACTCGAGGCTGTCATCCTTTTCTAAACTAAGTAGAATACCCTTACGGGTGCCACGTGTTTTCATGGTTGCCTAGTATATCTAAGCCAGTTACTTTTGGGCTGTTTGCAGCGAGCACTCGAGCCCACTATAAACTGTTATAAACAGTCTCGATTTATAACTGAAAGCAGTGCACGGTCTAAACGCTAGCTAGCAGAAAATTACGCGCCCTTTTGCAAATATTGGTCACGAGTAGTGCCATGAGGAACCTGCTAAGTATTGGGGTACTTTTTTCCTCATACAAACGTATGAAGACAGTTTCTTGCCCTCAAGGTATTGTTTGTCATCTTACTTGAAAGGGAGATATAAGATGATTTTTAAAACAAAAGAAACCTGGACTCAAGACAGTGTAGATTTAGAACTTTGGCACGGTGCAAACGGTTTAATCATTAATACTGCAGCTCTTGATGAGCGTGAGGAGTATTTTGAGGTTGAGCGTGTTTATACGGTAGAACCCTACCTGAATATTCGCGACTACCCAAGCGCACAGTGCTAAGTATGGCGCAAAAACAAAACTTAAGACAAGTCTGTTTTTGCGTCTAGCTCGAGCCCCATCATCTGACCCGTTTCTGCAATAGCAGAATTCTGGCTCTGACTGAGGGCTCGAGCTACGTTTTTTTGCTCTACCAAACTTCTATTTTGTGACAGCTTATATTTTCCTTCGAGCCGCTCCACTTTCATTTCAAAAGCAACAATTCCCTGCATCATTCCCTGTTTAAATTTATCGCTCAAATGTGACCACTGCGTTTCATAGCTAGCTTCATGGCCACGCACTAGGTGCATAAGCATAGCCTCAAGACGCTCTGGCGCTTCTTTGTAGCTAAAACACTCGGGTTTGCCATAAGCATGAACCGCGGCATAATTCCAGGTAGGCACACTCTCGAGCTTTTCATAATGACTGGGGCTGATATAAGCATGAGGCCCCGAGAAAATCGCCAGAACCTCAGTTTCGGGCAAAGCCTTTACCTGATCATTTGCCCTGGCTAAGTGCCCTGTTATAAAGAAATCATCGGCCTTTCGCTCGACCATAACAGGCAAATGGGTCGCCATAAGCTCATTGTCAAAATGGCTTACCAAAGTAATAAAGTTATTCTGCTGCATAAAACGACAAAGCTCATCCAGATTTTCCTGTTTGTTAAAGGGTGGTATATACATTTAGCGCTCGCCTCGAGTCAGTGAACTCAGAGATGATTTTTGCTCTCCCTGACTATCAAAGTTATCTGGGTTTAGCCACGTTTGAAAGCTCTTTTCCAGGCTGGGCCAATCTTTATCTATAACAGCAAACCATGCTGTGTCACGGTTACGACCCTTATAATGGATTGCCTGTCTAAAAATTCCTTCAAAGATAAAACCAAGCCGGGCCGCCGCATGTCGTGATTTCTGATTTAAGGCGTCGCATTTCCACTCATAGCGGCGGTAACCCATCTCAAAGACATTTTTCATCAGAAGATACATGGCCTCAGTAGCGGCTCGAGTCTTTTGCAAACGCGGTGAATAGGCAATATGTCCAACCTCAATTGAACCCGCCTTAGGGTCAATACGCAAGTAACTAGCGACCCCCAGAGCCTTAGCCGAAGCTTTATCTATCAGGGCATAAAACTGCGGGTCAGCGCCTCCGGTCATGGTTTCAACCCAATTCTTAAAGCCCTCGAGGGTTGGAAAAGGGCCAGAGCCCATATAGGTCCACATAGACCCATCATCCTGACTGTAAGCCTCAAATAAATCGTGGGCGTGCCTGATAGTTAGCGGCTCGAGCCTGACGTACTGCCCTTCTAAGACCCTGGCTTCTGGAAAAGCAGGTACCTGCCAATCTCCCAGGGGATAACCAATTTCCTGACCAAATTCATTTTTTTGATTCATACCTGCTTACTCCTGTTTTTAACACTTTTGAGTACTAAACCACTAATCACTATCCCCTATCTCCCCTTAAACATCCATCTGATAAGTAATCCACATGGTGCGTTTGGCTAACCGGTCATAGACGGCTCTGGCTCTAAAATTATCATCAGCGGTAATCCAGCGAACCAGCGGCCAACCCCTTAGCTTAGCCTCTTCCTGCAATCGCTTAAAAAGAGCATCAACCGCGCCGCTACCTCTGGCCTCTGGCAAAACAAACAGGTCATCCAAAAAGCCCACCTTTTTGCCCCTGAGGGGCGAAGCCATTTCCCGAAAATGCATGAGCCCTATCCCTTTGCCAGTTTCATCTTTGGCTATAAGGGCAAAAAAGGCTTCCTTTTCATCAAAAATCCACGACCAAACCGTCGCCATTATTTCCTCGTTCATTGGAACTTTATAAAAAGTGGCATAGCCCTGGTACAAGACTTCCCAGTCAGCCTTATCTTGCGTGGTCAAAAAATCAATGGTCATACGCCATCCCTCCTTGTTCTGCTTTCACTTGCTCGAGCTTTGCCTCGTACTGTTTTTCAGCCCCTTCAATTTGCTGAACTTCGGTCGCCCCAAACAGCCAGTAGCTTGGTGCCACGATAGGCTCGAGCCTGGTCATCTCGAGCTTAAAAATTGACTTTATCGGAAAACGCTCAGGAGCCTTCTGACGAAGGAGAGCAAGTTTGTCACTATAGTTAGCATCTTGAGGCCCTAGCACCTTTGCCCTGGCTTTAACCTTAAAGCCCTTTTGCTTATAAATCTCGACAAAGCTCAAACACACCCGCTCATTGGCATAAATATTTCTTTCAGATTGCGCCGAAGCAATATTTGCAATCAAAATTTCTTCATCGGTAATGACAAAGATTTCTTTGGGAGAAAGATTGGGAAAGCCCTCTTCGTCTGTGGAAGCCAACCAGCAAAGTACCGTCTGCTCTGCCAGCAACTTAAGCTCAGCTAACTTAGCAGCCATAACGAGACGCTAAAATTTCAAGATGATGCCGGATGTGCCCAACCATTATAAAGGCTAACGCTCTCACACTGGTTGGGTTACTGCTTGCCACACCCACGTTTAACCAGGCATCGGCTTTTAAGTGGTCAAACATCAGAATGTGGCTTCTGCGGGTATAGACAAATTCTTCAAGGAGTTGCTCGAGGGCACAGTCATTATGGCCAGCCTGACTAACATAAAGGCCCTCGTCAAAACTGGGTAAAGGTGTTTTATCGCCCCTGGCAAAACACAGGGCACGAAAGCCAAAGACCCTCTCCGTATCAAGCATATGGCCTAAAACCTCGAGGACCGTCCACTTATCCGGCGCATAACGATAATGCTGCTTTTCGATACTTAAATTACCAAATAGCCTCACCACCGTATCTATCTGATCGGCTAAAACTGCCAGTATATCCTCGTCGCCTACTTTAACCACATAGCGCTCAAAATACGCTTGATACTCTGACTTCTCGGGTCGCGCAATTTTCATACTTGCTCCATTTCTCAAAGGGTATTGGCTCTAGTTTATCGGTATAGCTATTAAAAGCCGACAGGCAAAAGCCCGTAGCATAAAGCTTAAAGTAGCATGATAATTGGTTCTATAGAAGTACCAGTTTTTGAAGATTCTATAGTACCATTTTTTATGCTGATTCTCACGGACGACAAACGTCCGCTTTACATTCAGGTCTACGAAGGTATCAGGCAAGCCATTTTGGCTGGGGAACTGAATGCCGGACAAAAGCTTGACTCGAGCCGCAAACTGGCAACAGAACTCGGCGTTTCACGCAATATCATTTTGCTTGCCTATGACCAGCTTATTGCCGAAGGCTACGCGGAAACTCGGCAGGGTGCGGGTACCTTTGTGAGCAGCGATCTCCCCGCGCTTCCTGCTCTGCCAAAACCCGTAAAAACTTCTTCCGCATCTGGTGAACCCCGTTTATCAGGCTATGCCAAACGCACGCTCAAGCTGCAACCAGGTAGCCCTCATGCCACTTCTCAGCTTCCGCGCTACCCGTTCCGCTACGGTCTGGTACGCCCAGATGCGCAGCTCCAGACCATCTGGAAAAAATGTCTAAACCAGGCAAGCCAGCGTATGCCCTTAAATTATGACGTTTCCGAGGGAAGTCTCGAGCTTCGTGAAACCCTGGTTCAGTACTTAAAAAGCTACAGAGGCGTTACAACAAAAAAAGAAAATATCGTCATAACCAGTGGTTCCCAGCAGGCACTTTACCTGGTCAGTCAGGCGCTACTCGAGCCAGGCCAGCAGGTTCTTATCGAGGAACCGCACTACCAGGGAGCCAGACAAATCTTCTTGGCTCACGGTGCGACTCTGGTACCGTCACTGGTCGATCAGGACGGCATGCAAATCCCTGAGCAGGGGGCAAGTCTTGCCTATGTCACGCCGTCCCATCAGTTTCCCCTCGGCTCAATTATGTCGTTTGCCAGAAGGCTCGAGCTCTTAGCCTGG
>JAGQHN010000007.1:8001-27229 GCA_020431825.1 Trueperaceae bacterium
CAAAACACCATGACGCCTATATCCTTGAAGATGATTATGATAGTGAGTTCCGGTACGAAGGTAGACCGGTAGCTGCCATTCAGGGTTTAGACACGGATGGGCGGGTTATCTATATTGGCACCTTTTCCAAAACCCTTTTCCCCTCCTTGAGACTTGGCTTTCTCGTCTTACCCGACAGCCTGCTGACCGTTGTAAAAGGCTTAAAGTGGCTGGTTGACCGACATAGCTCGAGTCTTGACCAGATAAGCCTAAACCTTTTTATACAAGAAGGGCGCTTTGAACAGCACCTGAGGCGCAGTCGTATACAGCATGCTTTACGGAGAAAGGTTTTACTCGAGGCCCTGGAACAGGCTTTTGGCAAGACCATTTTGGTAACAGGTAGTAATGCTGGGGTTCACCTGGTCGTCTGGTTTCCCAACCTGAGCGCAGACCTCGGTGATGAATTAGGCAGAGCAGCCTTTGCCGAAGATGTTGGTATTTATCCTATTGCCCCTTACTACCTGACCGCACCAAAGATGCTGGGGCTTGTCTTTGGATATGCCTACCTGAATGAAGCTGAGATTAGAGAAGGAATACGGCGCTTTGCAAAGGTCATCAAAAGCTTTAGCCAAGACAATAGCGAAGGAACTAAAACCAAGTGATTTACAGGCTTGACCCTCAGACATTTATCATGCTAAACTCCCAAACGCACTCGCGTGAGGGTAAAGAAACCTCAGCAGGTAGTTCGGGCGATTAGCTCAGTTGGTTAGAGCGCGTCGCTGATAACGACGAGGTCAGTGGTTCAACTCCACTATCGCCCACCAAAAAAGCGGACAGTTAAGCTGTCCGCTCGTTTGTTTTCGAGAGCAATTTAAAGCAATCGTCTTATCTGCTAAAAGTCTGATACCAAAATATTTGAACGATGTCATCGTCAGAGTCGTCTAAGAGTACGCTCTCACGAGCCGTTTTACTTTCATAAAAACCATTAAAACAGCGCCTTGATATGACCCATTGCCCAGTAGATAATCCTACAGAAAAGCTGTCTCGTGATACCTGCAAATATTCAGAGAAAACCTTGATCTTAGGAAGTAGTGAGCTTAGGTTTCCTTGTCCTTCTGACTTATACCTCAGGTGAAAATAAGAAAAGGCTACTGCTTGTTCTGCGACAAGCAGTAGCCTACGATAGCGTTGGCATGCCCGTGACCCATACCATGCTCTGCTTTTAGCCAATTCACCCTTTCCATGTGTTTCATATCTTTCAACTCACCAATAAGCTCGAGCCAGTAGCTTACAGGCTGCCCATATTTCTTTTCGATAGCAGGAAAATAAGAAGCGGGACCTTTGACTTTATCTTCATTTGCCATGCGCATTACTCCTTGCCCTTAGCATAGTTCACTTTTGTGCCTTCCGCATCTGAAGCTAAAGCAATTCGCAATTAACTGCTCTGCCCCTCCACTGGTTTGATTTACAAGAATCAGAAACACAGCAAGCAATAGCGCTGTGTCATTTCACAACTTACCTTAGCAGGTAAAAACTCAGATTGAACTTTGTATAGGTGCTAATTAAAAACCTGACGCTTTGCCCCCAGATCAAGCTGAAGTTTCAAAGTAGCATTTCCTCTTTGCACCGTTATCTCAACTGTCTGCCCTACGCCTTTTTGATAGAGGACTTCTAAGAGCTTGGGAAAGCTGGGCGTTTCAATATCATCTATGGCAACGATAACGTCGGCAGCTTGAACAAAGTTATCAGCAATGGTCATGTCATTTAAACCTGCCAAGCCTCCTGGGCCATCAGGCTGTACCTGCCCCACAATAACTCCTGGACGTTTACCCAAATTAGGAAAGCCTCTGATAACAAGCTCTGGATCATAGTTGTCTATAAGCCCAAGAGGCGTGCGAAAACCTACGGAAAAGCCAATCACCGGAATATCTCGAACTTCTCCTGCAAGCAGGGCCTCGAGCACATCATTATTGTCAACGACAGGAACCGCATAAGAGGCAAAATCTGGCAAGGTAAAGCCTCTTAAGAGCGGTGGAACAAAACCTGTTGTTGCATTTGAATCAGCCTGATTATCCAGTTCATCGGGTCGGTAGCTTATATAACTCACAACCCCAATGACTTGTCCTTCATCATTAAGCACCGGGCCACCTGAGTCACCGGGTTGCAGGGCGGCAGTTAGTTCAATCGTATTGTTGGCAAAGCGCACTTCTGGACTGTTTATACCCAGACGGCTGACTTTTCCTTCACGCCCCTGCAGAAAATCGCCTCGGCTGTTTCCAATCGCAACAATTTCTGCGCCGACATCAGGATCAAGTTGCGCAAGGGGTAAAAACGACACAGGTTCACTGACATCTGCTTGCAGAAGTGCCAGATCTAAAAAGGCATCAAAGCTAAGCAGCTCGAGCCTGTATTCATTTTCATCAACATCCACCGCAATATAGTCCAGAGGTGTCCTGATCTCCGTGGTATCGACAACATGATAAGCGGTTAACAAAAGACCATCTTCTGAAATGAAAAAGCCAGTACCTACACCTACCGGGGTAGCATTGTTATTTAAACGCCCCTCTATACGCAGGGTTGCCGGGCGGGCCTGCTCGAAGACATCAAGCATATGACCGGTAGGCGAAACAACTTCTGGAGCCGATAAATCTCTTGGGCGGGTCTGGGTATAACTGGCAGAAAAAGCAGTCAGAGCAAGTAGCGCTAAGAGTAACCAAGTTAAACGCCGAATACGAGGTTTAGGCTCGAGAACAGGTGGATTTTGGCTTTCCATGCTCTATTATGGAGAATTAAGCTTATACATAGTGATAGATAAATGACACATTCCAAACAGATTAGCCAGACATGAAAATAGCCTAAAGGTCACTTTAGTTTATTTAGAAGACTTTTGGTTTTGACTGAATTGAAACTCTTGACACAGCACCTTAACAACTAAGCAAAGGCAAACACTGGAATGCCCTGGTTTAAAGAGGGTTTTATAATTATCCGTCAAAGTAGCGACAACTCCTGCTCCCTCCTGACCTTTTTTGCTCAAAAATATGCTTAAACCTGCATTTCTTGTGAAAAATTTACAGTAAACTAAACTCATGGCAAATCAGAGTGGTCGAGATGAACATAGAGCTGCCGGCCCAGATGTGGTCAGGGTAGCAGTCTTAACCATTAGTGACACCCGTACTGCCGATAATGACAGTAGCGGTGACTTTCTGGCAAAAGCAATTTCAGTAGCTGGACACGAACTTATGGCAAGAAAGATTGTCAAGGACGAAGCCGAGGAAATTCGCGCAGCCCTTCAAGCGTTTATGACCGCAGGAGCACAAATCATCCTGACTTCAGGAGGAACAGGCATTGCCGGACGTGATGTCACTATTCCGGTTGTGGAAAGTTTTATAAAAAAGCCCATGCCTGGTTTTGGTGAACTCTTCCGCATGCTCTCGTTTGAAGAGGTTAAAGGGGCAGCCATGCTTTCAAGAGCAGTAGGTGGTCTGGCTGAAAATACCCTTATCTTTGCCCTGCCCGGCTCGAGGAATGCAGTAAAGACTGCCTGGGAAAAACTTCTAAGAGACGAGCTGAGTCATCTTGTTTTTGAATTAGTCAGGCACAAACAGCCCCAGTAAAAACGAACGGTTAGACCTTTCTTCAAAACATGGCTGGTTCCCTATGCCATTCAGAAAACTTTTGTGATTGTCTGAATCTGCTTTGTCTGCTCATAAATTACCTGCTTACGTTTTGTAGAGCTTAGCCTAAAAGATCACCCAGAGATAAGCCTCTGTAAGAAAAATGTCAGTACCCATAGCGTATAACAAGTGCCAGTGGATGGTTGCTCGAGTCTAAGACTGCGAGCAAATTCGTCATAGGCAGGTGGCGCTTTATGTATGCAATTTCTTTTTCCAGGGGGCAAGTGTGAAACGCTCTGGATTTAGCTTATTAGAAATTTTAATTGTAGTGGCGGTCATAGGTGTTTTTGCCTCCATTACTATTGTTTCAGGCAGTCGAATCATGAAAGGACAGGATGAACTGGCGGCAGTTTCAATTATGAAACAAAGTCTTGCTACGGCAACTACAGCGGCCTCATCACGAGGGAAAGCGCTTGAACTCATCTATCAAAGTGCAAAGCTTGACCTGCAAGAAGTAGACTCAGGGAAAATTGTTAGAACCTTTGACTTACCTAAACAAACAAGTCTAAATGTTTCAAATGGCACGTTTTTAACCTTTTCTGAAGCAGGTCGAATTGACCCCGCTAGCCTAACAAACTTGCCTAATCCTTTCTTGATGACCGTGCAGGGAAAGAAATATCAATTAACTATTTCTCTCATTGGAGAAGTAAAAGCAGAAGCGATACCATGAACATAAACATCCGAAACTATTCTGTGACCAGTAAGTGGCGTAAAGGACTCAGTCTTATCGAAGTCATAGTAGCCATAAGCATTATTGCCATTATGTTTGCTGTTTTAACTCCAGCTCTTATTGATAACAGCAAGCGGACAGCTGGCACAGGGCAAATCACCCAGGCAGCCAGCATGCTGAATTTTTTTGTGAGGCAGATTGTTGGGGGCAATGCTCAGGTACTTGCTGACAACACCCCTATAAGTTGGGGTTATGGCGCTTTAAGCTCGAGCACCCTAGGCTTAAACACCGAAAAAGACCTAGGCAATCCTGACCTTTATAAAGTTACCATTAGTAATCAAGGTGAAGTAACAGTACTCACCGCTTCAGCTACTCAGTATCAGGTCGATGTCTGTTTTCAGCAGGGAAGCGAAGAAACCTGTATTAATGCCAAAACTTTAGGTCCCGCCCCAACCGATACAGGAATAGGCCGTATCTTGCCAGGGATCAATTAATATGAGACAAAAAGCAGGACACTCACTCGTCGAACTCCTCATCTCTATGGCTATTTTGGGGACTGTTTTAAGCCTTGCTTCACAGGGTATTATTATGGCCCTACGTTATCATCGCAACCAACAACAAGTGGTGGTAGCACAGTCAAAATTACGCAGTATTAATGACGCCCTGAATCAAGAAGTGCGCTCTGCTGCGCTAGGCGGTCTGGTAGACTACCCTGTCAGCAAATCGACAACGAGCGTTTCATTTTTAATTTTAGAAGGCGGCGGTGGCGCTGGTTACCAAGTTATAAGCCGAACCGACACCTCACTTGATTTTATTGCTGATGCAAGTACCGCAACTGATATTGACCTAGCTTCAGAAGTCTTATTAATAGACAAAAGTGGTAATGGTCTCATCATACCTATTAGCAGTGTAAGTGCTTTAGGCAGCTCATTGTTTCGCTTAAACCATCCAAGCTGTGCCAATACTATTCCTAGCAGTAATGACTACCTTATCTTTTCCGTTCAGGCAGTGGGCTATGACTATGACGCAGACGCCAAAATTCTCTACCGAGAAGACGGCAATGGCAGATTGCCTTTAGCCTTTGATCTAACAGAATTCAACATTGGCTATGTTCCAGATGCTCTAACACCGAGCCGCCTCACGCTAAATACCACAGCTGAGTATAAAAATCTGAAATCAGAAACTGTTGAACGCAGCTATGCAAGCCAGGTTGACTTGCCCCAAGCTGATGATGGCTCAGGCAGTTCAAAAGGCTTTACTACTCACCACATAAAGGATGTTAGCTCATGCAACTAAGAAATAGGACCAAAGGTGTAGCCATGATTGCCGCACTATCCCTTATGGTAGTCGCAGCTGGTGTCATAGCTTATTTATTTGCCAATACCATTAACGAAATGCGTCATAGTGGCGATTCGGTGGCCTCTGTTCAGGCTCTGGCCTTAGCGCGAGGGGGCGCAGCTATGGGCAATGTGCTGTTAAATAAGCAGGTCAAAGAATCTGTTAAAATTTTGGTTCAAGACAACCCTAACAATGGTCGCTTCTATCTTTTTGGTGATGGTACAGGTGGTCAAACCTCAACGCCACAATCTGTTATTCAGGACTTTAAAACACTCCTGACCATTCCTTTACAAAATTTGGTAGATCAGGCACTCTGTAATGAGACTGTTCCTTTTACTGGGGTAGGCGGCGAAGTTAAGATTCGTATTTATTTTACAGATAGCGCCTGTGGTGACGCCTTACCTCCTAAAACAAAACTAGCCGTAGGTCGATTTGTTGAAGGGCAGATTTATGCCATACCCTTTATCCTGGTTTCAGAAGCAACCTTGGGGAAATACCGACGTAATATTGTTATTCAAGGAGAATTTCAGTTTGATATCATGGGCGGAAAATTCTCTAAATATGCCTTGTTTACCAACAAACATAATGCGCCTGATGGTACGGATATTTGGTTTACTGACAACACCTTATTTGATGGCCCCGTACATACCAATAGCAGTTTTCGCTTTTATCGAAAACCCTGGTTTGGCGGTACGGTTTCCAGCGCTGGATGCGCTGACCCTGATAACGCAATTGCTACAGCGGCCGATCCCAACTATATTACCTGTACAGATTTTACAGGCGCCAGTTTTTTTCACGGTAGTCCTCAGTTTATTGGTGCCGATGCTCTGGCTTTAGGCGCAAATACTGATCCCGATGAACCTGAATTTCAAAGCGGGGTAGAGTATCGCGCTACCGTCGTACCTTTTCCCGAAAATGCTTTTGAGCAACGGGACGCTGCTCAAAACTCAGGGCTTTATTTTCCTAGCGATTTGTATAGCCTCGAGTTTTATGCGGCTAACGCGGCAGGGGCTTTACCCACCAAAACAGGCACTTCCTGGACACCTAAAGCACAGTTCCAGTACATAAAAAGTTGCACCGATGCTTCAACCTGTGCAGTCTATAGATATGGCGATGACGGAAAACTCTTCCAGCAAAACAGTGACGGCACCTGGCCCACGAGTCCTATAGTCGCAAGGTTTAATGGTGTTGTCTACACTGAGGGCAAAGTAGACCGTTTTGGTGGCCCCAAAAGATCGCCTGCCACCAGCACCAATCCAGACGACGCTCCACCTGCCTTGGCCTCTTTTGGTCAAATAACGATGGTCAGTACGGGCAAAACCCGTATTGTGAGCGATTTAACGTATGAACAGCCACCTTGCAGCGGCTCCCCGAAAAGAGAAGCCGACGGTTCTGTAACCAGAGCAACCTGTAACAACACAGATGCACAAAACGTCTTAGGCATTTTTTCACCAGGCTCAGATATCTTAATTGGCAATGCCAATGGCGATGCCAGTCTAAATGCCCCAAACAATATTGCTATTCACGCCTCAATCATGAGTAGTAGTGGGCAAGTCGCTGTAGAAAATCATACTTCAGGCGTTCCCCGTGGAGAAGTAAACTTACTGGGCGGAATTATCGAAAATTTCTACGGTGCCTTTGGTACCTTTAATAATGTTACGGGGAATTTTACAACAGGCTATGGTCGCCGTTTTACTTATGACACGCGCTTGGCAAAAGACTTAGCACCCCCCTATTTTCCAACAACCAAAAAGAATGATGTACCAAATGTATTTGTAATAGGCTTTTCTCAGCGTGAACAGGTTTACTAAACAAGCTCAATGACTCTTTCGATAAGCACATCAGTTGAATTTATCAGAGGTACCGCTAAATCTGACTGAAATAGAACCAGTGGCACCTCTGTACAACCTGAAATAATGAGGTCCGCACCTTGCTCAATTAAGGTTTGAGCAAGGCTTTTCATTTGGACCTTTACTTCATCTTTACGCCCTGCCTTGATTTGATAGAGCAACTGCATAAAGGTTTCGCGTAAGTCATCTACCAGTATTAGCGTACCAATTTGATGTTTAGCAAAAGCATTCTGGTAGAGTCCTGCATCCAGGCAGCCAGTTGTTGCCAGAACACCAACTTGTTTGTTTTTAGGATAACGTTTAAAAACATAATCAACTACCGCATCAATCATGCTGATAAAAGGAATGGTTACAGTAGCTTCAATATCGGCTTGAAAGGCGTGGGCAGTATTGCAGACCATAACCAGAAAATCAGCTCCGGCAAGCTCGAGTGCCTTAGCACTCTCGGCCAGGGCTGGCCCCGGAGATGGCCCTGTTCCGGCTATCGCTTCATTCCGGTTAGGTATTTTTGGGTTGTTATTAATAATCAGATGCAGATGATCCTGATCAGTTTTGGCAGACGTACGCGCTAGCACCTTGGCAAAAAAGTCAAGCGTTGCCTCTGGCCCCAGGCCACCAATAACCCCTACGGTTTTCTGGTCTTTTGCCATGCTTAATCAGCTAATAGCGTTTCCTGATAGGCATAGAGAGCCGGGCTACCTCCTGTATGAACAAAGAGCACCTTATCAGCAGCTCTGAAGGTACCCTTACGAACCAGATCGATCAGGCCAGCTGCCGTTTTACCTGTATAGACAGGATCAAGTAAGATACCCTCGAGTCTGGCAAAAAGCTGCACAGCTTCCACCATACCTGCAGTAGGTAAGGAATAGCCTTCGCCCACATAGTCATCCAGCACCGTAATTGCCTCTTTTGGTACCCCGCCGGCAATTCCTAAAAGCTCAGCGACTTCGGTGGCCAGGGCATGTAACTTTTCTTCCTGCGCCCCTCGCTCGGCTCGCACACTAATGCCCGTTAAGGGAATATGGGCATTCATACCAGTTAGCCCCGCTATCAATCCCGTATGAGTCCCGCCACTACCACTGGCACAAATAATGTGGTCAAAAGCCAAACCCTGCTCAAAACTTTGCGTCACGATTTCCTGAGCGCAACTAACATAGCCGAGACTGCCCAATTTGTTTGAACCGCCGCCCGGAATGATATAGGCTTTGCGACCCTCTTCAGCAAGATCATCGGCCAGCGCTTGCATTTCAGCAGCGAGATTACTGCCTCCCGGCACCACCTTAATTTTCTCTACACCCAGCAGTTCAAATAAGAAATTATTGCCACTGGCATGGGACTTGTAGCTGTTAGCAACACGCTCTTCTAAAACCAGCTGACACTTAAGCCCTTCTTTAACAGCAGCAGCCAGCGTCAGCCTACAATGATTGGACTGCACAGCTCCAACTGTAATCAGCGTGTCAGCCCCCTGATTTAGGGCGTCAGCCACCAGAAACTCGAGCTTTCTGGTTTTATTGCCTCCTGCGGTTAAACCCAAAAGATCATCTCGTTTTATATAAATACAGGGTCCCCCCAGATACTTGCTCAGGTGCTCGAGCTTTTCAATCGGCGTGTACCCCTGGGTGTAGCGTCTGCGAGGGAAACGGGCTAGGTTCATTTTGACTCCCTTTTTTCTTATGCTATCAAGAAACGTCTGTCAGGTAGTATTTACTAAAGCCTCAAGAAAGGGCTATACCACTTGCTATATTAAACGTAAATCACTGTAAAGCCGTGATCATTGCTAAAACGAAGATGTATCAGATTTTTTGGTTTCAGGTGCATAAATACCGATACTGCTTTAAGATGTACTTTCCCAAAAACACAAAATCGTACACCTTCCATGAAATGTACTTTTAGGCCGTTCTTCGCTTAAGTGTTTCTGGTACCAGATAGGCAAAAACCAGCGCAGAAAACGTGCCAATCAGTCCCAGAACCAAAGCAGATGCTCCCAAGCTAAGTAGGGTAGCAACAGCTCCGACCGCCAGTGGCCCGCCCGTACCTCCAGCATCCCCAATAAATCGCCAGACACCTAAAAACTCGCCGAGACTGTCGCGTGGTGCCAGATCGGTGCCAAGTGTCATCATAGTGCCTGAACTCATGCCATTGCCCAGACCCATAAGCGCAGAGCAAAGCGTTAGGCCCAAAAATCCACCTGATAAAGGAACCAGGGCCATACCAACTGCCTGAAGCAAAAAACTCGGTACAATGGCAAATTTTCGGCCCCACCTGTCCATCACAAAACCCGCAGGATAAAAGAGGCTCATATCAATTGCTGCCCCAATACTCATAATGAGGCCTACTGCTGCAATGTCAAGTCCTAAAACATCAGCGCCAAAAAGTGGAATGATCACCTTGCGACCTTCACGTATCATTTGCGCAAAAAGCATACCCAGGCCTGCGCTCATAAAGATGCCCTTATGCTCAGCTAAAACCTTGAGCAGGTGCGGATGAGCCTGGGTCTTTTTCACGCCTTCAGCGCTTGGCGTGAGCCTTACAAAGAGCAGAGTAGAAATGGCTGTAAACAGACAAAAACCGGCAAAAAAAGCAAAGGGACTTACAAGGCCCAAGCGACTTGCCAGCAAACCACCCAGCGCCGGACCAATAAACTGACCCATGCGGTTAATCCCACCAAACATGGCAATCACCCGCCCACGCTCGTGCTTTCGGGTGTAGTCTGCCAGATAGGCATTTAGACTCATAATGTTAAGCGCATTGCCTAGGCCAGAAATAAAGCGAAAAACCAGCACCAGCCAGATATTGGTTGCCCAGACGAGAACCAAAGTTGCCACTCCCATAATGACTAAGCCCAGCAACATGACCCATTTTTTGTCGATATAGCGAAGGAGGCTTCCGGCTGGAATGTCACCAACCAGGGTGCCGACGGCTTCCATCGAGAGAACAAGGCCTACCAGGCCATAGGAAACTTCAAAAGAGGATACAAAAACCGGTAACACCGGCAACAGCAGGCCTTTACTAAAAGAGACCAGCAAGGTCGGGACAAAAACGGAAAAGGCCAGTAAGCGAAAATTGTTGAACATTTAAGTCCCTTCGGCTGCCCGCAAAAGGCAAAGAGAAGGCTAGTCTAACCTTCCGCTAGGTGATTTTAAAACTCGCTTTTGTTGCAGGAAACGCTAGACTACCCGTAAGGCAGAAAGCTCGAGCCACCAAATGTAACAAAGCAAAACTGCATTGTGATGGCCCCTCTCATGTAAAACGGCAGGGAGACACTGTAAATATTTATTCAAGCCTACACCTTAATACTTCACTTCAGGCAGAATAAATAAGTAATCCGTCTTCTGAGGATTCGACCTATTCTGACTACTAACGATCTAATGATTTCGCTTCTCGTTAAATGCCTCTCTCGTCTGCTGAGGCCGGGGTACTAGGTACGCATGTCCCCCGTTAACGATTATGCCTAACCCTGTTTAGCCACCAAGCAGCAACTTACACTTGAAAAGCATAAGGAGGTTCTTATGGATAGCAATCTCTCAACATTAAATACGCAAGCAGCCGAACCCGTAGTAACCACCAATGACAACCCCCAAGTTGGTAAGGTTCTTCTGGCAAGCTATGACAGCTATGAGAAGGCTCAATTTACCGTTGATAAACTTTCAGATAATAATTTCCCAGTTAAAAGCACTGCCATTGTTGCCGAAGACCTGAAAATGGTAGAGCAAGTCACTGGCAGGCTGACAAACTGGCGCGCCTTTTTTAATGGTGCTGTCAGTGGCGCCTTCACGGGTGCCTTTATTGGTTTTCTAATGGGTATTTTGAATTTATTTCAACCTGTCATTAGTGCCGCTGTCCTGGCCTTTTATGGCTTAGCCTTAGGGGCTTTCGTGGGTGCAGTACTGGCTCTTATTGGTTACTCGCTTAGTGGTGGCAAACGGGATTTTACCTCGTTAAAAAGACTCGAGGCTAACCGTTATAACGTCATGGTTGAAGCCAATCTCAAAGCACAGGCTGAAACAGTTCTCGCCCAAAACTAATGGTAGCCCCTTTCTTTAATCAGAAAGGGGTCAACTTTTTTGATAAAGTCCATTAACCGTACTGCGAAACCCTTTTTCAGTAGTTCGCTGCACCTGTTCTGTAGCTGTTTTAGGAAAAAGTCCGACTCGAGCAAACTCTTTATCCATTTCAGAAGCGTCTAAAAGCGTAAGACGTCTTTCGTCATCACGACTTGCCCCAACAAAAACATGCGGCTCCCCTTCTACGGCTCTGGCCTGCTTGCCATGAGGCTGATGATCTGGGGCAAACTGCGCCACCAGACAAAGCCCTCCCCTTTTCAGGACTCGAGCACTCTCTGTAACCGCTTGCTGCCAAATTTCAAAGGATTCAGCGTCCTGATAGACTCCTAGCGCCACGACCAGCTCAAAAACCTTATCTTCAAACATGCTTAAATTCTGCATTTGCCCCTGAATAACTCGCTGCCGCGCCTCCTCATAGGACATAAAGACAGAGAGGCGTTCACGGGTTTTCTCTACCATAGCCTTTGACGCATCCAGAGCAAAGACATCAAATCCTTGCTCTGCAAGAAATACGGTATTACGCCCAGCCGCACAGCCAATATCTAAAATCTTCCAGTTTTTGGGAGCAGTGGCAAGGAGCGGCACCAGCCGATGATCAGGCTCACGGCGAACAAAACGCTCAACCACCTCGGGGTTTTCCCAGAACGAATCTTGCTTCATAGGGTTATCATAGGCTTTTGTCTCAAGGAACTGTTCAATCTAGCGATATTTTTGACAATCTAACAATAATTTTGAATTATGACAACTTCATAATTATTGATTTCTGAAGGAATTGTACCACGGTCACCGGCAACCGATAAACGAGAACATCGAATTAAGGATCATATTTAGTCTCAATACAATTAACCTAACTCTCCTTTCAAAACCAAACATCGTCAAGACGAGTTACCCTATCCATCTTTATTATATGTGAATATTTGACCCATCCTCAGAAGCATTCGGGAACAACACATGAAAAATCTAGAAAAGTGTTTTCACCTGGTTCACTCCTTATTTCGGCAGCTATTTTCTGCCATACAGACGGAACCCAAGTGACCACACATCCTGGTCAAGCCAAAAATGGTTGGCACCTTTGTTTATCTGCAAAATGGCAACCTTGCCCACATTACTGCTGTGCTGGCACAGGTAGGCGAACCGTGAAGGCGGCCCCACCTTCTCTGGTATTGGCAGCTCTAATAGTGCCGCCATGTAATTCAACAATTGTTTTACTAATCGCTAAACCTAAACCTGTGCCACCAGTAGCACGGTCACGGCTCGAGTCAGCACGGTAGAAACGGTTAAAAGCATTTTCCAATGCCTCTTTTGAAAGTCCTTCGCCAGTATCTTTTACTAAAACCACAAGCTCTTCAGGAGGGTGCTGCATTGCCACCTCCACACGTCCACCCCGTGGGGTATATCTAAGCGCATTGCTGAGAAGATTAATAAATACTTGCATCATGCGCTCCGGGTCAAGGTTTAAGATAGGCAACTCTGAGTCAGGCACCAGCATACTTAAGGTGACGCCGCACTCCCGCGCTTCTTCACCAAAACTCTCGACGACCTGCTGAAGCAACGTCACGATGTCTACAGCTTGACGCTCGAGCCTTAGTTGCTGCGCGTCGGCCAGGGAAAGCGTTCGCAAATCTTTGACAAGCCTTGATAAAAGTTCGGTTTGCTGACTAAGTTTACTCGAGGCTTCATCATTGGTGGGAATGACCCCGTAGCGCATCGAGTCAATTTGCCCCTGGATGATGGTGAGGGGCGTGCGAAGTTCATGGGCGATGTCAGCAATCATCGTTTTGCGTTCCCGTTCAAGCCGCTCTAAGGAATTTGCCATGGTGTTAAAGTTGTAGGTGAGCGTGATCATTTCGCTACCAGGCCTGCGCTTTGAAAAGGGTTTGGCCCGAGCAGTAAAATCCCCGTGCGCGACCCGCTCTGCCGCCTGTGAAATTCTGCTGAGCGGTGCAGTAATCAAACGGGCCACGATAACAGCGAGCAGTGTTCCTAAAGGTAGAGCTACAAGAGCGTAGATAAGGAGCGTGCGCAGCTGATCAGTGAAACTCGAGCTGATAAACTGTCCCATATCGTCAAAACCCTCTTTTGTACTGATGTAGTCAATGAATAATAGCTGGAACTCACGTTCTATTTCGGCTTCTGAAAGCCTCTTGTCCAGGATGACGGCTTCTGCTTTTTGCCGAAACTCTGGATTAAGGCGGTAGTATTGTCTTACGACAGCCAGGCTGCCAAATAAAACCAGGACGCCAACCGTCAGAAAATTCGCTGTTACGACGATAAGTGCAAATTGAACCCAGAGGCGTTTCATGCTTAGGGCTTGAGACGAAAACCAATGCCCCTGATGTTTTGAATAAACTCCCCAGACGCTAGTTCTGAGAGTTTGCGTCGGAGGTTTGCGATATGCACATCTATCACGCGCTCGAGGGCGCTACTCTCTGGCATTGTCGCCTCGAGCAAATCGGCGCGGCTAAAGGTCCGCCCTGGATACATCATGAAATGTTGCAAAAGCCTGAATTCCGTTGCAGTTAATTCAAGGCTTATACCGTTAACCCGAACGGTTGTTTGCAGCGTATCGAGTTCAATCCCTCCCAGCCTTAATAGCTCTGTAAAAGGCGTGCTTGCGTAGCTGCGGCGCAACACCGCCTTGACCCGCGCCATCACTTCCATCGGGCGAAAGGGTTTACTCACGTAGTCATCTGCACCTAGCTCGAGCCCCAGTAGTTTATCTATCTCTTCGGTTCTTGCCGTGAGCATAATAACGGGGGTTTGCTTTTCGCGGCGAATAGTTTTCAAAACTTCGATACCGTCTTTTTTAGGCAGCATGATATCGAGTAATACGAGATCAGGATGAGAGGCTCGAAATAATGCGAGTGCAGTCTCTCCGTCGGCGGCTCTCTCTGTGCGGTAGCCTTGTTTTTTGAGGAAGTTTTCTAAAATGGTGGCAATGTCAGGTTCATCCTCGACGACAAGAACAAGAGCAGAAGACGGGTTCATTGGCTCCAGTATAGGGTTTGTTGCAGATTTCATCCCTTTAGCCTAAACGAACATTCCTAAGATTCTGCTAAGAAAAAGCCTTAACAAGGTCTTAGCAATCGCTTGAATCTTTCTTAGTACTTCTAGCGCAGACTGTGAAGCAAGGTAGCTCTAGCACCTTCAATCTGTAAAGGAAAAGGATTAACCC
This sequence comes from Trueperaceae bacterium, assembly GCA_020431825.1. Lineage (GTDB taxonomy): Bacteria > Deinococcota > Deinococci > Deinococcales > Trueperaceae > JAHEBB01. The sequence continues at coordinate 22,752 of JAGQHN010000007.1, forward strand.
TATGTTAGAAGATGTAAATGTCAATGTAAAAGTCAAACTCGCGGCTCTATGGACAGCTTTCATGTTTTTCTATATCTATGTAGATTATTTCGGCTTATATAAGCCAGACTACATAAACAATATTCTGGCAGGAAAAGTTTTTGTATTTGACATTTCACAAGGCTTTTTACTAACCGCACTTGCTCTGACAACCATTCCAGCTCTGATGATATTCCTGTCCATCGCCTTGCCAGCTAAAGTAAATCGCTGGACAAATATAACCGTAGCTGCGGTTTATACCCCTTATACATTGTTTAATTTGACAGGTGAGTTTTGGATGTATCTGCTCTACGGCGCTGTGCTAGAAGTCATTATGCTTTCCCTGATTATCGGCTATGCCTGGAAATGGCCTCAGCAGTGAATCCGAGCAGTGTTTGCCTGGTTTTGGCGTGTTTATAGACTGGATTTGTGCAAATTCAGAACCAGCAACCACTTAGTGGCTTTACTTAGTTTGCCAAGCTCACAAGCCTTTTTTCACCTGCAAGTAGGCGCCCAATCACGTCTTCAAGGACAAAGGGATCATCTTTAAGCACAAAGGCACTTGCACCTGCTTCAAAAGCGCTGTCAATGAGATACTGTTCATCATGAGCCGTTAGAATAATAACTAAAAAGTCTGGTTTTTCTGCGCATAAACAACGAGAAAGCTCAATGCCAGACATACCAGGCATACTTAAATCGGTGATAACAAGGTCGGCTTCCAGGTGACCAGGGTCTGCTAACGCTTCCTCACCTGAAGCTGCCTGACCAATGATTTGCAAGCAACTTATTTGGCGAAGAAAGGCTACCAGCAAACGTCTTAATCTGACATGATCTTCAACTACATAAACTTTGAATTGGTTACTGGTGTTAGGGTTTTGATACTTCACGGTTGGCACCAGATCTCCTACAAGAACTAAAAAGTGCCAACAGTTTGCTTTCGCCTTGTCTAAGGCAACTTCAACTAAAGATAAAAGCCTTTGTTGGTAATTGAATAGTTATTAGCGTACCCTGATTGAGTGCTGAGTCTATTTCAATACGTCCACCAAACATCTGTAAACGTTTATGAGCACCAGAGAGCCCTAAGCCTGTACCACCGTGAAGGGTTTGATCAAGGACAAAGCCTTTCCCTTCATCCTTGATGCTCAGCGTTAAACGTTCATCTGACAAATCAATCGTGAGCCAGGCTTCGTTCGCTTCTGCATGTTTGACGATATTAAACAGAAGTTCACGGCATAAGGTAAAGACAAAGGTTCGCATAGCTCTGGACTCGAGATCACAGCTTTCTATTCCCAGCACATGTACTTTTAGACCATAACGCTCTTCCATACTGAGTGCCAGCCATTGTAGAACTTTACATAGATCCCGATCATCAAGAATGGGCGGGTTTAAGTCTTTGGTTATATTCCGGGTAACCTGCATAACAGTGCGTAACAGGGTGTCTAATTCAATAACACCTGGGTCATCTTGAGGAAGGGAGAATTTTCGTTTTAGATTACTTAGCGCGAACTGCATCCCGTAGAGCTCTTGTTGCACCGTATCGTGCAAGGTCGTTGCCAAGGCCTGGCGTTCTTTTTGTTCGGTTAAGCCAAGCTGTCCTGCTAGCTCTTGAACTTCTTTTGTTCGCTCACTCACCTTGGCTTCCAAATCTTCATTGAGGGCCTGAAGCGCCTTTTCTGCCTGTTTCCGCTCCGTTATATCTCTGGCGATCGAAAGATACGTGACTTGCCCCTTATGATCAGGAAGCGCCACATTGACGCTATCCAGAGCATGGATTTGTCCCTGATGATCTGTAATTTGCGTTTCCAGGCGGTAAAAACCTTGTTCCTGCATAGACCTAGAGGCTGCTAGTCTTTGTTCTTCTGTCATCGTAGAACCTATGAGATCCCTGGGTCTTTTTCCTATCGCTTGTGCTTTGCTGTAACCAAAGAGTTGTTCTGCCCGCCGATTCCAAACCTGAATATACTGGTCTGTATCGGTAACTATGACCGTATCAAACAGGTTATCCAGCAAAGAGGCTTGAAACGCCGTCTCTGCTTCTGCCTGTTTTCGTTCTGTGATATCAAGAATGATAGCAACAAAAACGGGGTGAGCACTCGTTTGCACAAGTTGCAAATGAACTTCAACTGGGTAATTTGTGCCATCTTTTCGCCGATGAACGGTTTCAAACGTTATATAGTCTTCTTCCCCAGACCTAAGGGGTAAGAGCAGCGTTTCAAACTGCTTACGGTCAAATTCGGGTTTCAGGTCAAGCGGTGTCAACTCAGCCAGTTCCTGGGCGCTATACCCGAGATTGGTTCTTGCCCCTCTATTCACCAGGGTAAAGCGTAAACTGGCCGCATCAAACAGATAAATTTCATTGCTGGAATCTTCCAGGATGGTAGCCAATTGACTGGCTCTTTCTTGAGATTGTTTGCTTTCTGTTATATCTAGTGCAGCATTTAGAATGACCTCTTCACCCTGTAAATCGGTAAGCACAGATGACAGCATATAGGTTCTGATCTCCCCATTTTTTGATCGCAGCTGTACCTCTAGTTTTTCTATACTTCCCTGTTCCATAAGTTGCTGATAGCCTGCTTTATAGGTCGCAACGTCAACCCACAGGCCCAGCTCAAGAGGTGACTTACCCAGGGCTTCTTCCCGGCTATAGCCACTCAGCTCGCAAAAAACATCGTTGACTTGAAGCAGTTTGCCAGTTTGTTGTGAGGTTATAACAAGGTAAAGCGGTGACAGGTTAAAGACCTTCGCAAACATAGCCTCAGTCCCATTTCCACCATCACCTGCCATTCCTAAAGTATAGAGCTTTTGAACACGATCTTGCTATTTTAGAAAGATAATTTAGTTCAAAAGGTAAAACCTTTCATAGTATTGCCTTTTAAACTAAAGCTTGCAACAGATTTTGAGAGTGAGACCACTGGAAATACAAAGTACCTCGTTTGAATAAATCTTAAAATTATATTTTTATGCTTCCCAGCGAATTAGCTTCTTTTAGCTGCTGCACGTCACGCCTGGGAGGATTACCAAAATGACGTTTATATTCACGGCTAAAGTAGGCATTGTCTTCATAGCCAACTGAATACCCAGCCTGGGCAGCGTCGTAGTCTTCATAAAGCATAAGGCGCCTGGCCTCCTGAAGCCGCAACCGCCTTTGGAACTGAACGGGGCTCATCGCGGTAACCGCCTTGAAGTGATGGTGGAAACTTGAAACGCTCATGCCCACTGCCTGAGCAAAATCTGCAATGCGGAGCGGTTGTTTAAAATCCTGGCGCAAGAGTTCCAAAGCCTCATTAATGCGCTGGCTTTGTCCGCCGAGGACGGCAGTATGCCGAAGCCATCCCCCTTGGTCCCCTTTTAGAAGGCGAAAGAAAATTTCACGCATGATTAAAGGTCTTAGAAAAGTAGCTTCATCTGGGGGTAAATCTTGAAGCGCGAGGAGTCTTAGAACAGCATCAAGCAAATCTTCGTCTAGGGGACTAACCGAAAAAGCTCTTTTGGAAACCGGGCTTTGTTTTGCTGAGCCTGCCGTTTCAGCAATAACAGCACTAACACTGCCTGGCTCGAGTTTCAGAACCAGACCCAAACAGGGTTTATCTTTTGACGCTTCAATAACTCTACTTTCAATAGGCAAAGCCGCTGCTGTAATCAGGTAATGGTTAGCGTTGTAGCAGTAAGCATCTTCGCCAAGGATGACCTCTTTAGCACCTTGCACCGTTAAACATAAGGAAGGGAAAGAGATACCGTGTTCAAGGTCACTGGGTGTTGAAGCGCGAAAGACCAGGAGTTCATCACTCAGAATCACTGCTCCATCTTTGGGGAGGGCTCGAGCTATGTGTTCGACCAGTTTGCTTCGTTTTGCTTCAAGGAGCAGCTTATCTTTTTTTTCTTCTTTTACATCTACTGTCGTTAAGTCATTCATTTTTCTTTAGCCACCATGCTTTTGCAGAATAGTACAACAATTCCGGACGATAATCCTACCATTCTTAAGATGATCCGGACTATTCTACAAAAGTAACGTTCGTTTGGACAGGTTTAAATCCTGCACGCTCAGAACTTAACGGCGGTTTTTGTAGTAAGAGCAAAGTAGGATTTAGCTCACCTCAAAGTTCATTCAAAGCAAAAGGAGACTTATGAAAATTACCCGTAATGGTACACAGCCTTCAGTTAAGGGCCCAGCCGATTGGTTTACCGGCACTGTCCGTATTGACCCGGTATTCAAGGCAACTGAACCTGCCCGTAGTGGTGGTGCAATGGTTACCTTTGAACCCGGTGCAAGAACAGCCTGGCACACCCATCCGCTAGGACAAACCTTAATCGTGACTTTTGGGCTGGGTTTGGTGCAGCGTGAAGGTGGCCCCATCGAAGAAATTCGCCCGGGAGATGTGGTCTGGTTTGAACCTGGTGAAAAACACTGGCACGGCGCCGCACCCAAAAACGCCATGACGCATATTGCCCTTCAGGAAGCC
>JAGQHN010000007.1:27328-74952 GCA_020431825.1 Trueperaceae bacterium
CTCGAGGGTGAAGCTGTTAAGTGGCTCGAGCATGTCTCTGATGAACAATATGAGGCTAAAGAGGTTAAATGACTTTAAACGGGCTTTTAGAACATTTGAATGCTGGCTTGCCAATTTCTGCTAGTTCAGAGTTGCACGATTTTATGGTTGGCATTTGCCAAGAGGGAATGCGTATTACGGCAGAGCTTAATGGTGCTTATCACAACCCTGAGGAAGTCCGCGCTTTATTCTCTAAACTCACTGGAAAGCCTGTGGATGAGTCCTTTGGTCTCTTCCCGCCATTTACTGCAGATTTTGGTAAAAACATTAGTGTTGGAAAAAATGTTTTCATCAATTCAGGCTGCCGCTTTCAAGATCAGGGGGGCATTACGATTGGCGATGGAGCCTTTATTGGACATAATGTGGTACTTGCTACCCTGAACCACGGTATTGCACCAGAAAAGCGAAGTACTATCTATCCTGCCCCTATCGTGATTGGTCAAAAAGTTTGGATTGGCTCAAATGCAACGGTGATTGCAGGGGTAACCCTTGGTGATAATGCCATTGTTGCCGCAGGTGCTGTGGTTACCAAAGATGTTGCAGCGAATACCATTGTAGGTGGCGTTCCTGCCAAAACTATCAAGACGCTTGACGAAGCGACGAAAGAAGCTATATGAACTTTGTTGAAGTAGAAACAGCCTATGGCAAGTTAAGAGGCAAGCGTGAAGCTGGGGTAAATAGCTTTAAAGGGATACCCTATGCGGGTCAGGTTTCAGGGAAATACCGCTTTCGGCGCCCGGCTAAGTTGGAAGCCTGGACTGGTGTACGCGACGCCTGGCAGTTGGGTGCACCTGCCATACAAGCTCCTAGACAAAATGAACCCGAGCCTGCTGAGGATTGCCTGTTTCTCAATGTCTGGACACCTGCCAATGACACTAAGAAGCGTCCCGTCATGGTTTATAGCCACGGGGGCGGTTTTGTCATCGGTTCGGGTGGTTCACCCCTTCAGGACGGCAGCAACCTAGCGCGCAATTTTGATGTGGTTGTGGTGCAGAGCAATCATCGTCTGGGTTTGCTGGGGTTTCTCTATCTTGATGATATAGCTGGTGCAGACTACGCCGGCTCGGGGAATCAGGGGCTGCTGGATATTGTTGACGCGCTGGCATGGGTAAACCAGAACATCGGCGCTTTTGGCGGCGACCCGGATAACGTGATGATTTTTGGTGAATCAGGAGGGGGTGCCAAGACCTCTTGCCTGTACGCCATGCCTGCTGCTGCACCGTATTTCAATAAAGCTTCGATTGAAAGTGGTCCCGGTGTGCGGATGTACACGCCTGAACTGGCTACTGCTACTACTGTTGCTGTGCTAAAAGAGCTCGGCATTGCCAGGCAGGACTGGCAGAAACTATTAGGTATTCCCGCCTCAGAGTTACTGCGAGTACAGGCGAGCTTTGCGCCCGTACCGCCCTTTCAAAAAAAGCGCAAGGCAGCTCGCATTACCGAGCCTGTTACTGGCGGCTTTGGTCCGGTGGTTGACGGCGTTGTTTTGCCACACCATCCCTTTGACCCGGTTGCCCCGGAAATTTCAAAAGATAAACCCTTAATGACTGGCTGGAATGAAGATGAGTACACCTTTTTTGCCTGGGAACGCGGCGATACTAGTGCCTTTGAGCTTGATTTGAGGGGTTTGCAGGCAAGACTGGAAGCTCAATATGGCGATAAGGCAACGCAGATTTTAGAAACTTACCAGAAGTCCATGCCGCAAGCATCTGCACCTGAGCTTTATGTTGCCATTGCCTCTATTACCATGATGGGTCTGGGGTCAATCGAGATTGCCGAGAAAAAGGCGCAGCAACAGACTGCCCCTATCTATCTCTATAACTTTGGCTATAAATCTGAAATGAAGATTCCTGGTACAGACTATGCTCTCGGGACACCCCATGCCATGGATATCAGTTTTAAATTCAACAATGAAACGCCAGAGACTAAACATGGGTTTCTTTCTGGAACTAAGCCAGAGCGGTTTATTGCCTCTTACAAAATGGCTGAACTCTGGACAACATTTGCGCGCACAGGCAAACCTGCTGCTACCGATGTGCCAGACTGGCTGCCCTACACCCTCGAGTCCAGAACTACCCTGCGCATAGATACCCAGTGCGAGCTGATAAAAGACAGATTTAGTGAAGAACTGGCTATGTGGCGAGCGATTGGCTGGTTATAGGAGACCCTTATGAAAGTGCTATTAGATACTCATCCCTTGCAACCAAGCAATGCTGCTCCGGCTGATTTTGGGGCAGCGTTTCGCACCCGCCCAGCCTGGCTAGCCGCGCCTAAGGCTTCCTTGCCAGAGGTGAGTGCTTATCGACTACGTTTTGATCTCGCTAATGACAGTCTGATTCGCCTTCATCTTAGTGCCGATGAACGCTACTTATTTTATGTAGACGGGACATTGCTGGGGCGTGGCCCCGAACGTGGCTCGGACCAAATCTGGTTCTATGAAACGTATGACCTGTCTCTAACAGCGGGGTCTCACACGTTTGTAGCGCTGGTATGGCAACTGGGCGATATTGCCCCACTTGCGCAAGAAGGCTTGGCTGGCGGTTTTTTGCTGGAAGCCGAAGGGCCTCATGGAGACCTGCTCTCTACCCGTTCTGCCCCCTGGGAACGTAAATCTGTACATGGTATGCGGTTTGAGAAGCCAAAGAGCGTGGAGCGCACAGCCTGGTTTGTTGAACCTATACAGACAACCATAGGTGCTGATTATCCCTGGGGATTTGAAAAAGGAGAAGGCGAAGGTTGGGAGGGTGTCAGCCTGCGACGTGAAGACTTTGCCTTTCCTTTTGGCATTTACGCTGCCCATGTTCTTAGTCCTGCCATCTTACCGGCTCAGCTGTCGACCCGCCGCCGAGCCGGGCGTGTCCGCTACCTTTCAGCAGAAGCCTGGGATGATCCACAATTTATCAAAGTGCCTAAGGATGCTGACCTGCCAGAGGAAGCTTTAAGCTGGCAAGACCTGCTCGATAGCGCAGCACCAATCGTCATTCCGCCACACTCTCAGCGGCAGCTTGTGCTTGATTTAGAGGCGTATGTTTGCGCCTATCCACAAGTTGAGCTTTCAGGGGGTAGCGGAAGTCGTATCACGATAGGCTGGGCAGAAGCCCTTCATCTGGACGCAGCAGGTAAGGCAAAAGGTCACCGGGATGAGGTGGCAGGGCGTACTCTTATTGCCCTTTGCCGCGATGTTATTGTGCCAGATGGCGGCGCAAATCGGCACTATGAACCCCTGTGGTGGCGGTCTGGGCGCTTTATTGCCTTACTGATTGAAACAGCTGATGAAGCCCTAAGCCTCGAGCGCTTTAGCTTACTCGAGACCCGTTACCCGCTCGAAATGGAAAGTCGTTTTACCAGCAGTGACGCACGTCTTGCGGCAATCACGCCCATAGCCCTACGTGGTCTCCAGATGTGCGCCCATGAAACCTATATGGACTGTCCCTACTACGAGCAGCTTATGTATGTAGGCGATACTCGGCTCGAGTCCTTGGTGACCTATGCCATTAGCAGCGATGACCGTTTGCCACGAAAATCTATTTTGCTCTTTGGCTTATCCCGGTTAGCCAACGGATTTACGCAGGCGCGCTACCCCAGCCGCGACGTTCAGGTGATTCCGCCTTTTGCCCTGTGGTGGGTTGGTATGGTCTATGACTATGCTCTGTGGCGAGGCGATGCGGCCTTTATCCGGCAGCAGTTGCCGGGTGTGCGAGCAGTGCTTGACGGCTTTCTGGCGCACATCACAGAGGAAAATCTGTTGCAGGCAGCGCACGGTTGGAATTTTGCAGATTGGACCCTCGAGTGGCCCCTGGGTGTTCCACCAGACGGCTTTGATGGTTACAGCGGACTGCTCAACTGGCATCTGATTTATACGCTGGGTTTGGCGGTTCGGCTGGAAGAATGGGTTGGTGAATCTGTACTTGCCGAGCGCTGGCGCCACTGGCGCGACACCCTTGTGACTGCTGTAAAAGCAGCCTTCTGGAATGAAGCTCGTGGCCTATTTGCCGATGATCGGGCGCAGACCCTCTTTTCCGAACATAGTCAGTGTCTGGCCCTGCTTTCGGGTACCCTGGCAGAAGAAGACGTTGCACGTCTGGCCCCTACTTTGCTAAATGATGCCTCTTTAACCCAAACGACTATCTACTTCAGTCATTATCTCTTTGAGACGTATTACCTGTTGCAGCAGCCAGAGGCTTTTTTTGACCGAATGGCGCTCTGGTTTGATCTGGAGAATCAAGGCTTCAAAACTACACCGGAGCAGCCAGAGCCCTCACGCTCAGATTGTCATGGCTGGGGGGCGCATCCGCTGTATCACTTTTTTACCACCCTTCTAGGGATACGACCAGCTGGCTTTGGGTTTGAGCAGGTGGAGATTTCCCCTATGCCTGGTCATCTGACCCAGCTCTCGGGTGAGATGGTTCACCCTCGAGGACAAATTGTGGTAGACCTTGAGTTTGTTGGTGACCTTGTGCGCGGTACGATCACGCTGCCAGCAGGCGTGAGTGGTAGTTTCAAGTATGCGGGTAAGTCACTGGCTTTACACGCTGGTTCACAGGTACTCGAGTTGTGATTGAAGGTAAAGGTTCTGAAGGGCCTGGTGGAGTTCATGCCGAAGGTTTGATGGTTTACCTTTCCTTGAGTGAACCAAGTACAGATAAGCTAGATAAGTATTTGGCAAGTTACTGGAGCAGCTTATTTCAAGACTTATCTTTAGCCTTTCGCCTGACTAGATGACTCGAGGAATGATTTTTTATCAAAGGGGTTTTGTGCCAAAACCGTTTGGTAGCCATCTATGAATAGTAACCGTGACAATCTAAAAGGGGTCAGCTTTTTGGTGCTGGCCATGCTGATTTTCTCGCTGCAAAATATTTCAGTCAAGTGGATTGGGGGTGATTACTCGGTACTACAAATCGTGACCTTTCGTAGTCTTGTGGCTTTGCCCCTGACATTATTGTTTTTTCGTTTTGAGGGCAACCGGGGCTTGCCAAAAACCAGGCGCTATGGGCCCCAGTACCTGCGCGGTGGTCTACTGTTTCTCTCTTACACCACCCACTTTATGGGGCTGGCTGCCCTTCCCCTTGCAGATATTGAATCTATCCGCTTTTCAGCCCCGCTCATGATTACCAGCCTATCTGTGTTCTTGCTGGGTGAAAGAGTCAGTGCACGCCACTGGCTTGCTCTGGCCATCGGCTTTTGCGGGATTCTCTTTGTCGTTAAACCTGGTGCGCCAAGCTTTAACCTGGGGTCGATTTTCATTCTGTTTTCAGTCCTTTGCTATGCCCTCAATGTCATCCTCACGCGGCGGTTGCGAACCACCGACAGTAGTGCCACCATGGCCTATTACAGTTCGCTGGTCTATTTGCTGGCTTCGCTTATCCTGATTCCCCTCCCGATGCTGGTGGGTGAAATGCCCAATCTGCACCCCAGCCTTGCCTTTTTGTTACGTTCCTGGACCATGCCGACGTTACTTGACTGGCTGATTATGTCCGGGCTGGGTCTGGTCTGGGCCGCCGGAATGTTCTTTATGGCAAAGGCCTACAGCACGGCGCAAGCAACAGTAGTTGCTCCCTTTGAATACGCTTCACTTCCTATCAATGTGATGTGGGGGTTTGTTATCTGGCGCGAAGTGCCGACCTGGGTCACACTGGCAGGTGCTTTGTTAACGCTTACCAGTGGCTTATATATTTTACTTAATAAGAACAGGTAGTCTGAAATCACACCTTATCAAGCAAACTCAGCTGAACCTTTAAACATAGCCGTTATAGGCGCAGGACTGATAGGTCGAAGCCATATTGAACGTGTATTGCAGCATAAGGACTGTCAACTTGCTGCCATTGTTGACCCAAGTGAGGCGGCTCGAGCCCTGGCTCAAGAAAAAGCTATACCTTATTTTGACACTCTGGAAGCTTTGCTGGCGGGTGAACAGGTTGATGGCATTATTCTGGCGACGCCCAATCAGTTGCACCTCGAGCAGGGGCTTAGGTGTTTACAGGCAGGCATAATGACGCTCATTGAAAAACCTGTGACGAATACCGTTGCTGAGGGTTTGGTTTTGCTCGAGGCAGAACGGCAGTCTAAAGCACGCATTCTGGTTGGGCATCACCGTGCTCACAGTTCTATTATGCGTACAGCCCAGGCGCTCATCCAGAAGGGCACCCTCGGTGACGTGGTGGCAATAACTGGTAGCGCCCTGTTTTATAAACCAGATCACTATTTTCAGGTGGCTCCGTGGCGTACCCAAGTCGGAGGTGGCCCCATTCTTATCAATAGTATTCATGACATTCATAATTTCAGGATGCTTTGTGGGGAAATAAGCGAGGTGCAGGCCTTTAGCTCGAGTAAGACCCGCAACTTTGAAGTGGAAGATACCGTGGTGATTAATTTTCGGTTTGAGAACGGTGCCCTTGGTACTTTTGCCCTATCGGACACTGCAGCTTCGGCAAAAAGCTGGGAACAAACCTCGCAGGAGAATAAAACTTACGCGGCTTATCCTGAAGAAAACTGTTACCACGTAGCAGGTACTGCTGGCTCTCTGGATATTCCGAGTATGCATTTAAAGACCTACAGTGGGGAAAAATCGTGGTGGCAAGCATTTACAGAGACTCGGCTCGAGCTTAATCACAGTGACCCGCTTGATGAACAGCTCGAGCATTTCTGCCAGGTCATTCGCGGAGAGGCGACACCCAAAGTAAGCCTGAAAGATGGGCTTAGGAACCTGTGTGTGGTGGAAGCAATCCTTAAAGCTGCCAAGAGTGGTTATGCTGTCGAAGTGGCAAAGTTTATTTAGCGTTTGATTGTTCGCATTGATCATTAAGACAACTCACAGCTGAGCGGTTATTCAAGACTTACAATAATCTGAAGCCTTCTTTTCTGTCATTGGTTCACCGATCACTATCTACATAGTTCTTAAGAAAGCTAAAGACGCTTTGGCAGTAGGCAACATTGGAGGTATAAACGCGACTACCGAATCCGAGATTCAAAATACGTTTTGATGAATCAACAGATAATACGTAGGTGGTAAAAGAGAAAAGGTGATTCTTTAAAACAGGACTACTATAGCTACAGAAATCACCGGAGTCCAAGCTCAAGGGGTTGGGCAGCGTAGAGATTTTGTTAAAACCTTTATCACCGATTGTGGATATGTCTTCATAGATTTTCCAAGAACCGTCATCTTGTAATTGATAATAATTACTTTCATCGAATAGATGATAATTTGATGCAGAATAAAACGATAGGAAGTCATTTATCGCTTCTGACGTATTAGGGATTTCGATAAATACGTTTACTAAAGAGGGAACTTCTCCTACTGAAAATAGAATTCGCGCATTTGGTGACAGGCGAAAGTCTTCAAAGGGCTCAGGAAGTTGTTCATACAAAAGGGGTCCACTTCGACCAATAGTATTCAGCACAAACTCTTCTAATAGCTCAAGTTTACTATCGTTTTTAAGAGGTTGCCCATAGGCTACGGAAAAAACAACCATGAAGCAGACAATGAGAGATTTTAAAAATGACCTCGACATAGATTGCGTTTAGCAAATTCATAATAGGCTAGGTTGAAATTTGCTTTCTCCTCTCGCAAAAACTCTGAAATTAGGATGCTTTATAGCTTAAATTCACCGTTTTCCTGAAATAATTCACCGTCCAGATAAATAGCACCGCCTTTACGCAAGTCACAAATCATATCCCAGTGAATAGCGCTTTCATTGGTGCCAAGGGTGTCAGTGTAGCTTTGCCCAAGGGCCAGATGAATGGTGCCACCGATTTTTTCATCATAGAGAATTTGCTTAGTGGGTTTTTGAATGTTGTAGTTGGTGCCGATGCCCAGCTCACCTAAGAAACGGGCACCTCCATCGGTCTCGAGCTGAGCCTGCAAAAGGTCATTACCTTTATCTGCATAGGCCTTGACTACTTTGCCATCTTTAAAAGTCAGTTGAATATTTTCAACTTCGACACCCCGCACCGAGGACGGAATTTTATAAGTAATGGTGCCGTTGGCGCTATCTTCAAGGGGGCCAGTAAAGACTTCGCCCGAGGGCATATTTTTATTGCCAGCGCTATTAACCCAAATGCGATCTTTGACGCGCATTTTGAGATCCGTACCTTCGCCTTTTATATGCACTTCATCGGCTGTTTTAAGCCGATTGATAAGCTTTTCCTGGAAGTCTCGTATTTCATGCCATTTGGCAACTGGGTCCTCGTCATAGAGAAACATAGCGCCGTAAACAAAATTTTCGTACTCATCCAGACTCATTTCGGCATCTTGAGCCAGGGCTGCTGTGGGGTAGAGCGTTCCTACCCAGCGCGTTTCATTTAGCCGGATATTTTGTACTGGACGATTTTGCTTCATGGCCGCGGCTACTTTTTTCTTGTCAGCATTCTGCAAACTTTTGGTGTTACTTGGTGCGCCAATGCGAATCCAGGCATCAATTTGTTTTATTTCGCTTAGTTCAAAGCTAGGTTCGCTTTCAAAATAACTGTCAGGAGCGAGTTCATAGAGGTCTTGCTCAAACTCAGGATAGTAAAGCCGCATAATGGGTTTGGCACCCATGCTTAAAACCTGACGAGTTAGGGCTCTTGCCATATCAACGGCAGGAGTTTGAAGATAAAGCAGAACATTGTCCCCAGGTTTGACGCTGGTGCAGTACTCAGTTAAAAGTTTGGCCCATTTTTCATGAATAGGGTGAATCATGGCTAGTAGGCTAACATGGGAAAATACTCAAAAGGTATTTTCCTTTTAGATAAAAAATCAGCTGCTCGAGCAGGTGGTCGGTCGTTTCTCGGAGACCTAATTCAGTTTGTTTTTAACGCCAAACCATATGCTGGTAGCTGTAAAACAAATCCCTGCGGCTAAACTAATCATGGTAGCAGGAATAGGATTGAGACCTGAAAAAAATACATTGATCAAAATAAGACTTAATGTGAAATAACCACCGATGCGAACGGCTCTCTCTCGAAATGTCATAAGGAAAGTGTACGGGAAGCAACATTTAATGAGCTATAAAACAGCTAACAAAAGAAAAATTTGGTGGACTTGTGTTGCTACATAAATACCGTGAAAAGGAAACAGGCTTGCCTCTTTCTACTTTTCACTTTGCATCTTGTTAGAATCACAGCTATGACCAAGAAGTCTTCGGCTTACGAACAGGCGGGTGTGCGCCTGGAAAGCAATGAGCAAACCATTGACCTTATAAAAGAAGCGGTTAAAAGTACCTATAACAGCAATGTTTTAGAGGGCATAGGGGCTTTTGGTGGACTTTACGAATTTACTCAGGTAGAGACCCATAAGCAACCTGTGCTGGTATCATCAACCGATAGTATTGGTACCAAAACCAAACTTGCCAGCCGGATGAATCATTATCAGACGGTGGGTTTTGATATTGTCAATCACTGTACCAACGATATATTGGTACAGGGAGCTAAACCGCTCTTTTTTCTTGATTATCTGGCAGCAAGCAGGCTCGAGCCAGAACTGTCCGCCGAAATTGTGACCAGTGTAGCGTCTGCCTGTAAAGATGTTGGTGCGGTGCTTATTGGTGGGGAGCTTGCTGAAATGCCCGGGGTTTACCTAGAGGACGAGTTTGATCTGGTGGGTACGATTGTTGGACTGGTGGATAAAGGCAACGTCGTTACCGGGGAAAGCATTGCGGCAGGTGATAAGGTCATGGCCCTTATGTCAGGTGGTTTGCAGACCAATGGTTTTAGTCTTGCAAGGAAAGTAATGGAACCCTTTCTGGAGGATGATTTTGCAGGGCATACCGTGGGGCTCGAGCTACTTACCCCGCACCGTCACTACCTGCATCCGGTGACAAAACTTTTAGAGGTGGGACTCATAAAAGGCATGGCCCATATTACTGGTGGGGGCATCCCTGGAAATTTACCCCGTATTTTGCCTGAGGGTCTTGGTGCAAAAATTACTAAGGCTTGCTGGCCCATGCCTGAAATTTTCAAGCTGATTGAAACTAAAGGTCAGCTTGACGAAGATGAGATGTACCACGTATTTAACATGGGCGCAGGCTTTTTGATTGTGGTAGACGAGCATAGCGCTGTAGATGTACAGCAATTTGCTGGCGAAGAAGTTTATGAAATTGGCGAGATTATGCCGGGTAATGGTGTCAGCTTAGTTCAGTCATAAAAAATCCCCCTTATTTAAAGGGGGACTTAGGGGGATTTCTCTATTGCCCAGGTGGCAATGCTGGTTGCGTACCGTTCATAAGACCTCGAACATCTAAGAGGAAATTGCCCTCTGAGGGTAGGAGAATGGTTTGTACTGAAGGGGCAAGTTTTTGAGCGATCTCGAGCTGAATAATTTCAGGGTTTTCACGGATAGCCTGACCTCTTAAGGTCAGTGCCTGAGCTTCACCTTCTGCTCTGGCGATTTCAGCATCCCGTTCACCTTGCGCTTCGGTCACGCGGCGCTGTGCAGCAATCTCAGCCTGGCGTTTCAAATTTTCTTCAACTTCAACACGTTGCTCAGCCGTTTGTTTTTCTTCGATGACCTGTCTGACTGACTCAGGAATGCGAATATCTCTTAAGAGGACTTCGATAAGGTCAACATTGCCACGACTTAAGGATTCCTGGAGATTTACGAATATTTCCCGTTGCATAGCGGTACGCTGAGTACTGATCAGTTCGGCAGCCTTATAGTTAGCTACGGCATTGCGAATGACCGAACGTACCTGAGGACGAATCAGGGTTGCCTGATACGAGTCAGCGCGATTTTCAAAGCCCACGATGCTACCATCCAGGCCTAAATCTTGATAGATAGAAGAAGCATTGCTGCCATTAATGCGGAAGCGAATGGTGGCGTCAATATCGATGGCCAGACCCTCTTCTGAGAGTGCCTGAATTTCATCGCCACGCTCTTGGGTAAAGTCAAGGGCCTGCTCTCTGGTGTTAAAAACGGTGACTTCCTGTAGAAAAGGTAGAATAATGTGAAAGCCCTCGCCGCGTTCGCGGTCTTGCACACCACCGAAAACATTAAAGACCACACCTGTATTGCCTGCTGGAACTATAACAAAGGCTGAAGAAAGAAGGGCAACAAGTGCACCAACAACCACAGCCACGCCGCCCAGGCTACGCAGTGAACCTTGCTTGGACTGAACACCTTGAACAATCAGGACAAAGCCAACAACCAAAATGGCTAAGCCAATAAGTAAAATCATTACTAACCTCCATACTAAGTTTAACTTTCTTAAGACCTTAGCACTACCTTCAAAGGTAGTAGAGGTAAAGGCTTACACTGACCAGCAAGTTTTTATTTGAGACACTTTATCCGATAGAACTTGGTTTGGAATGCGCTCTTGCTCCTACAAAAGTTTGCATCAAAATATTGGTTTCGGTTGCTTTAGGATTTAGTGAGGGAAGCATAACAGTAAAAACCGTTCCTTCACCCACTCGAGACTCAACTTGTACGGTTCCTTCATGCTGACTGACAATCCACTTGACTATGGCAAGACCTAACCCACTCCCGTTGCCTCTCGTTGAGCGAGCCCCATCAACCCGGTAAAACCGGTCAAATAAGTGCGGTATAGCTTCCTGAGGGATGCCCGGACCATTGTCTAAGACCTCGAGCCTGACCTGCTTTTTCTCATTTTGTACCGATATAGTGACCTGAGTTGCTCCGGCATTGAGGGCATTTTGAACCAGATTGAGCACGACTTGTTTAAGCCTCGAGGCGTCACCCAGCACTTCAGCAAGCGGCTCGGGAGCAGACACCGTAATGTCAGCACTACCTGCCATAGGCGCAACTTCCATATGCACGGCCTCAACAACATCTACCAGATTCATGGGTTCTCTACTGATAGAAAACCCTGCGTCGGCACGTGCCAGCTCTAGAAGATCATTAACTAGTTTTGCCATACGTTCAGCCTCACGGCGAATCACCGTTAGAGAATCTTTTTGCTCTTCGGTTGGTTTGGTACGGCGCAGCAGATAATTGGCATGACCAACAATAGCGGTTACGGGTGTGCGCAGCTCATGACTGGCGTCAGCGGTAAAGCGTCTTTGAGTATCAAACGATTCTTGCAGGCGGTCAAGCATGTGATTTAAAGACTCCGCCAGCGCGTGCATTTCATCCTTGGTCTTGGGTACAGGTACGCGTTGCGAAAGGTCGCGGCCTGAAACCAGCATGGCGGCTTTGGTGACTCGTTTCACAGGTTGTAAGACCCTCGAGGAAAGTAACCATACCCCGGCAGCAAAGACAATAAAGGCAATAAGTGCGGTTCTCAGGAGTAAGCTCCGCAAGCCAGTTAGCGTATCAATAGGGAAGGGAAGCGCCACCATAAAAACCGCTGGCACTCTAATTTCCGTTTCGCTGGACTCAATGCCAAATGATCCACTTTTAACATAGGCGATTAAATCAGTGGAATCAAAACGTATGCGCGAATTGGTCTGTTTAATATCGAACAGCGTTTTTAAATCTTCATCAGACAGATGATTAAACAGGTCTTCCCGGCTGGGGTTTTGGTGGACATAGTTGGTCTGATTGATAACAATGCCCTGCTGATTTAGAAACGATAGATTGGAACTGCTGATGGGCGGTTTGGCAATAGGAGGTTGGTCTGGCTGAACGGTAAAGCCCTGTTTTAAGTCTTCCCAGAACAGGGGCTTGGTACCATAAGAGCGAATTAAAAAGTAGGCGTTTTGCGGCAAGGTTTTTACACCTTGCTCAGCGTACTCGAGCGCTTCTATACGCTCAAAAATTTCTCTGGCGTTTTCTTCTAGCGACCGTGTTAAAGAGCGCTGGGTAAAGGCATAAACCGCCGTGGCTACCAAACCCAAAACGATGGCTAGAAACAGTGTGTAAAACAGAGTTAGACGAACTCTTAGAGACATAATTTCTCAGTTCTTAGTGCTAATCATAGAGCAACTCAACCCGCACCTCAAAGTCATACTATCAATCTGAGATGATGGTTAAATGAAGCCTATTTGCGTTTAGGTGAGACTCACTCTTCACGCAGGACGTAACCAACGCCACGCACGGTATGAATAAGACGGCGTTCACCATCACGCTCGAGCTTGCGTCTGAGGTAACCCACGTAGACATCTACAACATTGCTACCGCCGGTATACTCAGGCCAGACCTTTTCTTCTATCTCAAAACGGTTAAATACTTTTCCTGGATTGCGGGCAAAAAGTTCTAAAAGTTCAAATTCTTTAGCACTTAACTCGATGCGGCGACCATCACGAAAGACCTCGCGCCCATCTAAGTTCATAACAAGGTCAGCAACCCGAACTTCGCCTGTGACTGCAGGGTTGACTCGGCGCAGGTGAGCCCGCACACGGGCTAAAAGTTCTTCAATGGAAAAGGGTTTAACCAGATAATCATCAGCGCCTGAATCAAGCCCCAGCACCTTATCTTCGACATTGTCTTTAGCCGTCAAAATGATAATAGGGGTATTGCTGGTTTTACGGATACGCCTGGCAACCTCGAGCCCATCCAGAACCGGGAGCATAAGGTCTAGGACAACCAGATCAGGGTTAAGCTCACGAAATTTGGACAGACCTGTTACGCCATCATAAGTGACGATGGTTTCGTAATTTTCAGCTTGCAATTCCAAGTCGATGAATTTTGCAATTTCTTTTTCATCCTCGACAATAAGTACTTGCGGTTTTCTTTCCATGAGAGCATTATAGGAGGCACATTATGAGAGATTTGAGGCCAAAATGTAATTTTGGTTAGACAGTAATGAGTAAATGATAAGAGTTGCGATAGATAATGGCCCCTTTTTGCCTAAAATTCAGGTTTTTTCTCATCTTCATTCATCAAAACTTAGTATGAACTCAGATTTTGCTTAGCTTGTTCTTAGCTAAGGTTTAGCGTAAAGAGTTAGCGGCTTATCGGTATGGTTTCCTGAACAATAATGTCATGCGCCAGGATACTTTCGGCCCAGGCTTTTGCCCCTTCGATAGAGTGGTCACGGTAGTTACCGCACTCGAGTACACTGCAGCCCGGTATTTTTCCTTCATGACTTAATACGCCTTCAAGGGCTGCCTTAAGGGCAGTTTTAACCTCATCATCAGCAGGAACACCAAGGATAGTCAGATAGAAACCCGTACGGCACCCCATAGGACTGGCATCAATGATTTTGTGATTTAAATTGTCACGTAAATAACCAGCAAACAAATGCTCAATGGTGTGGAGCGCTGCCGTAGGGATTTCGGCCTGATTAGGCTGCACAAGTCTGAGGTCATACTTGCGAATTTCATCTCCGCCCGGTCCCTGGTATTTACCAGCAAGGCGGACATAAGGTGCGCGAACTTTGGTGTGGTCAAGATCAAAGGATTCTACTTTGGTTTTAGGTTGGCTCATAGCTGCACTATATCAATATCAGCCACTATCCATTAAGTCCCTGCTTTGGCAGAGGTGCTATGGCGTTGCAAAATAACCTGAATCCCAAGCCCTATATCCATAATTTATTCACAAAATAGGGGTATCCCCTTCCAAGTTTGCGGTTCTAGCGTTACACTAGTCGGGTATTTAATTATTTTGGGAGTCTATTTTGTCAGAAAAAGTCGCTGTGTTTATCGACGGCAGTAACCTTTATAATGGCATGCGCGATAACCTTGCAAACACGCGTGTCAATCTGCAAGTCCTTATTAGACAACTCTTAGGCAAAAGGCAACTTTACCGAGCCTATTATTATAATGCTCCCCTGACCGATGACTATGAAAACGATCTTCGCGAGGGGCAAAGTCGCTTTTTTGAATCTTTACGACGTATTCCCTATGTAACAGTACGTCTCGGCCGATTACACCGCCGTCATGATGGTTCTTTGGTTGAAAAAGGAATTGATGTCGCCATTGCGGTAGAGTCTTTATCTTTGGCTTACGAAAATGCCTATGATACTGCTGTGATTGTTAGTGGTGATGGCGATTATGTAGAGCTGGTGGAGGCCTTAAAGCGCAAAGGTAAGCATGTCGAGTGTTGTATGTTTAAAAATCAATCAGCTGGGGTTTTACTCGAGTACGTTGATGTCTTTCACCCACTAGATGAGTTAGATTGGGAAGCCATTTTATTTTAGAGGCATAAGTCTAGTTTAGAAGCATAAGCCAAAATTGATGGGTGCTTGAGGGCTCGAGTATATAGCCTGTCATTTGCTTTTTTGCAAAATGAAATAGTTTTCTGACATGCGACTTTGTTGAAACTGGACAAAATTGAAATAAGCAAAGTCGCTGTCATTTTTCTTACCTCATAACTGAATGAAATTTGCGTTCTGTAATTGACATATCTGGACGCATTGCGTTAAATTTTACTATGCAAGTTGACGAATTGCGTCCCAATGATGCTTCGGTATCACTCAAGTATCAGGAGCTTGATGAAACCGATCAGCGTATTGTTGACTTTTTGCGGGTAGATGGGCGTATGCCCTTTAGAGAAATCGCCAGAAAGCTCGATGTATCTGAGAGTATGGTGCGCAAACGGGTGAACCGACTGTTAGAGAGTGGCTGGATGCGCATTCTGGCAATAAGTAACCCTTTGCAATTAGGCGTGCCTATTCTGGCAACGACCTATGCTACGGTGAGTCCACAGCATTTAGATAAGGTCACTGACGAACTTGCCAAGCTTGACAGTGTTCGTTATGTCGCTATTGGTGTTGGGGGACAAAATGTCGTTATTGAATCCATTCATGCTAGTAACGCTGAGGTTCATGAATTTATCCAGCGTGAAATGACTAGGGAAGGGGTGGTTAAAAGCGAGACAATTTTGGTGGTCAAGATTAAGAAGAGTATTTGGGATTGGAAAATCCGCGAACCTGAAAAGGAGTGATGAATGAAACGACTGTTTGGACTCGTTCTAGTCGCCTGTCTATCATTTGGCGTTGCGCAAACAAGTGGAGGTACTCTGGTTGCTGCCTGGGCACAAGACCCTGTTGGACTTGATCCACATGTGACCAGTGCCTACTCGAGCTTTCAAATTCTGGAAAATGTATTAGACACTTTGGTTACCTTAGACGCTGAGCAAAACCTGCAACCATCACTGGCTGAAAGCTGGGAGGTTTCTGAAGACGGCTTAACGATCACGTTCCATTTACGTGAAGGCGTCAAATTTAGTAATGGTCGTGATCTTAGTGCTGACGATGTAGTCTATACCTTTAACCGTATTCTTGATCCTGAAACAGGTTCTGGTAGCAGCTGGAAACTGGGTGGGGTAACAGATATTTCTGCCCCAGACGCTAGCACGGTAGTTTTCACCCTCGAGGCTCCCAATCCTGGCCTTATTACCAAGCTGGCTGTCGATAAGACCATGGGTATTATTGCCAGGGAAAATGTCGAAGATGGCACCATCAGCACCCAGCCCGTCGGTACCGGACCTTTCATGATTACTGACTTCCAACCTGGCGTTAAAGTCATGCTCGAGCGCAATCCTAACTACTGGCAAGAGGGTCTGCCTTATCTTGATGCGGTAGAAATTCGCATTATCAGTGATGAATCTGTACGCCGCACTGCCCTGGTAAGTGGCGATGTTGACTGGGCCATTTCAGTACCTGCTCAAAGTGTTGAAGAGCTTAAAGGCCGCGATGATGTAGTGGTTGACTCGACTGCTGCTGGTTCTTACTGGTATATCGGGGTAAACTTGGGCCGTGACCCTATAAGCGATGCCAAGGTGCGTCAGGCCATCTCCTACGCTATTAACCGTGATCAAATTGCCGAAGCCGCTACCTTTGGACAGGCTCAAGCCACGCAAGAACCTATTCCAGCCTCGAGTGCCTGGAGTTTTGGTTATGCTCCTTACGAGCAAAGTCTTGATAAAGCCAAAGAACTGCTTGCCGAAGCTGGAGTGAGTGATGGGTTTGAACTTGAAATTATGCCAACAACCCAGTATGAAGAGTCGATTCGCATAGCACAGGTGCTTCAAGCTCAGCTTGCTCCCTTAGGTATTAGTGCCAGCATTCGCACGCTCGAGTGGGCGGAGTGGTTAGAGGAAGAGGGCGCTGGCAACTATGATACCTATGTTTGTAGCTGGAACGTGCTGGTTGACCCTGATGACTACTACTATGCTCAGCACCACACAGGCGAAGTCTTTAACTTCACAGGCTATAGCAACGCTAGCGTTGATGAGCTTTTAGACCAAGGTCGTTTAACACAAGACTTTGATGAGCGCAAGGCCATTTACGAGCAAGTTAATAAGCAAATTGTTGATGACGCTCCTTATATCTATCTCTACAATCCCCTTAATATCAATGCCTATAAACCCTATGTTCAGGGCTATGCTGCGCGCCCAGACCAGGCCATTCGTTTTGTTGATACCTGGCTAGATAAGTAAACTTATTCAGTAAGATCAATGTTGGGGCAGGACTATCCTGCCCCATTTTTCTAAGGGAGGCTGGCGATGAGTCCGAGTTATATACTTCGGCGACTGGGTACCTTGCTTCTGGTTCTGTTTGGTGTTTCTATTTTATCGTTTGCCATTATGCCGCTGGTGCCGGGTAGTCCTGCGCGGGTTAAGCTTGGCATAACAGCAACACCTGAAAATGTTGCCACCCTCGAGCGGCAACTGGGTTTAGATCGGCCTTTGACCAGCCAGTATTTTGACTGGATTTCGGGCATTGTTACACGCTTTGACTTTGGTAAAAGCTTTATTACTGATAAATCTATAACGGCAGAAGTGGCAAGGCGCCTGCCTGCTACCTTGCAACTGGCCTTTATTGCCCTGCTCATTGGTTTAGTTATTGCTTTACCAGCAGGTATTATTGCGGCACTAAGACCAGGCAGCAAACGAGATGTAAGCGCTATGATTTTTAGCCAGATTGGGGTCTCGGTGCCTGATTTCTGGATGGGCATTTTACTGATCGTATTTTTTGCCGAGTATTTGCAGATACTTCCCTCGAGTGGTTTTGTACCTATGTCAGAGGGCTTTCTTCCCTGGTTGCGTCATATTATTTTGCCAGCTCTGACCTCTGGGCTTATTAGTGGTGCCATTATGACCAGGTTTGTCCGCAGTGCCATGCTCGAGGTTTTAAATCAGGACTATGTTCGTACTGCCAGAGCCAAGGGATTAAACGAGCGGGTAGTCATTAATAAACATGCGCTGCGTAACGCATCTATTTCAATTGCCACGATTGTTGGCTTGCAAATGGCAACCTTACTAAGTTCTGTGGTGGTGGTCGAGATTATTTTTGCCTGGCCTGGTCTGGGTTCTTTAGCGCTCAATTCAACCCTGCAGCGCGATTACCCTATGTTGCAAGCTTCGGTACTTCTTTTTGCTACGGCTTTTGCTGTGGTAAATCTGCTAACCGATCTTTCTTACGCTTTACTAGATCCGAGTGTGGAATATGCTTAGGCTGAAGGAGAAAGTATGGCACTAACTGCAGGAAAGCTCGAGCTTAAACAGGAATCCCGAATTGCCGAGTTTGTGCGCAAGGCGCTGCGTCACCGCCTGCTTATGCTTGGCTTTAGTATTATTGTGGTTCTGGCGATAGTTGCCCTTCTGGGCCGCCAGCTTGCTCCCTATGACCCGAATGGAATGGATTTTGGGGCGCGTTTTGCCCCACCAAGCTTTAAACATTTCTTTGGGACCGATGAATTTGGTCGCGATGTTTTTTCACGCATCCTGTACGGGGCAGCCGTCTCCTTTAAGGTTGCCTTTATTGCCGTTGCTATTTCTGCCAGTGTGGGGGTGTTTGTGGGTGCGGTGGCAGGCTTTTATGGTAGCTGGCTGGATGAGCTCATCATGCGCTTTATGGATATTTTGTTTGCCTTTCCTGCAGTGCTTATGGCGATTACAGTGATGGCTATCTTGGGTCGTGGTGTTGGCAACGCCATGATTGCTATTGCCATTGTTTATATTCCTATTTTTGCAAGGGTTGCTCGAGGTGCCGTACTTTCGGTGCGTGGACGTGAGTATGTGACAGCTGCCAGAGCTTTAGGACAGGGCAATACCACCATCATCTTTAAGCAAATTCTGCCTAATTCTCTGGGACCAATTATTGTACAAACTTCGCTCAGTCTTGCCTTTGCCATTCTCGCGGAAGCTGCTCTAAGTTTTTTTGGCCTTGGAACCCAGCCGCCTGACCCGAGCTGGGGACGTATGCTATCTGAAGGGCGCTCGTTTTTAAGACAGGCCTGGTGGATGGGGGTCTTTCCTGGTTTAGCCATTATGGTTTCGGTGATGGGCTTTAATTTTTTTGGCGACGGACTGCGTGATCTCTTGGACCCAAGAATGAAAAAGATTCAATAATAGGGCAATGAGCAACGTAACTGAGCGAATAGAGCGGGATCTGGGCATAGATGGGCTGGTTTCGCGGCTGGTATCTCTAAGCCCCACCGATTTGCAGTCATTATTGTTAGAGGTTTATCAGGGGCAGAGCCAGAAAAAGAGCGCGCCCGATGTCTTGACGGACTATTTGCAGAATCGGTTCGTGCGACCTGCTGCTATCCAGTCAAAAATATTGCTCGAGCTTAACACCCTTTTTCTTGAACAGCTCCCACAGTCGTTTGAGGTGCTTGAATTATCACCGGTTTGTCCTTTAGGAACGACTTCGGTGGTGGCTGAGCTTGATCAGGATTGGTCCGTATCAACCTCGCGAAATACGGAAGTGGTCTCTGACGCTACCAATGTGCTAGCACTCGAGGCAGCAGTCAGACGTAAAACTCAGCTTAAAGCTAATGCTAAATCTTTAGAGCTTATTCATTTGGCGGCGAACCATCGGTTTCTACGGCCTCAGTTTTATAATAATCCAAAGTTCCTGCCTCATTTTCAGATGATTTCGCTGGTCAGTGCCGGACGGGATAGAGGCAATCTTAGCTTTGAAATTGAGGCTTTGCTGGAACACCTGAGGTTTTATCTGGCTGCGCTAAGGGCCTTTCTTGGAGAGGCTTATCGTCTGGAAGTTCAGTTGACTGATTTTCATGCTTATGACCGTTCCCAGTGGCTCGAGGCTCAGCTTCTGCAAGTATTAGCAGATGAGTTTCCCGAGGTCTCTTGTCGTTTTAAACCAGAACGCGAGTCTGGGCGCAACTATTACCGTGACCTTTGTTTTCATCTTTATCTGACGGATACTCTGGGCAATGCTTACCAGATTGCCGATGGAGGGTCGGTTGACTGGACCGCAAACTTACTCAGTAATGCCAAAGAGCGACTCCTGATAAGTGGTCTGTCAAGTGAGCGCTTATGTCTGGAAAAAGTCTTCCCTGGTTAGAGGCCTGCTGTGAACCGATTTATTCGTCCTGTTATTGCCCTAAGCCTGCTATCGCTCACTTCGCTGTTTTTAGAAATTAGTTTTACTCGAGTGCTATCAGCGCTGCTTATTCAGTCTTATGTCTTTCTGGTTTTATCTTTGGCGGTGCTGGGCATAAGTTTGGGGGCTGCGCTTGTTGCGCTCTTTCCTCGCTTAGCTGGCTATGAAAGGCTCGAGCTTTTTATTCAGCTTGCTGCGCTAAGTACGCTTGTCTTGGCTCTGTTTCTCTGGTGGTCTATGGGTGGCTGGCCGCTTCTTCTCTTTTTCTTTTCAACCTTACCCTATGTTTTTATCGGGATAACGCTTGCTGGTCTTTTTATCACTTATGCGCCGCAAACCTCGCTCTTTTACGGTTTTGATTTGCTGGGTGCGGGTTTGGGGGTGCTTCTGGCCGTACCTTTGCTAAATGCCTTTGGTGGATTTCGCAGCCTGTTTCTGGCCACCCTGCTGCTGGCGATTGCCGGGATTTTGCTGGGTGGGCAAAGACGTCTGAGTCTTGGGCTGGGGCTTGGTCTAAGTTTGGTTGCTCTGCTTCTGCTCAGTTTTCCGCTTTTTCAGCTTGATATGACGCGTATGGTCATGCCAAAACCTTTGCTCGAGCAAGTTCAGTCAGGTGCCGAGATTCAAACAACTTCCTGGGACGCCTTCAGTCGCACCGATCTTATTTATAAGCCAGCGCAGGATGCCTACTATCTCTATATGGACGGGGGCGCAGGCTCGGTCATTCCAGATAAGGCGCGAGCCGCCCTGTGGGGCCGGGATATTGGTCAGTTTCCCTTTCTAGCTGATCATCCTCAAAGCAGTTTTCTGATTGGTCCAGGGGGTGGGCTTGATGTTGCACTGGCTAAAAAGGCAGGCAGCTCTGAGATCACGGTAGTGGAAGTCAACCGCGAAAGCATTGCTCTGGTGCGGAACATGGCTGATTACACAGGAGACCTTTACGGCAATGATGTCACTGTTTTTGCTGACGAAGGCCGCAGTGTTTTAAAACGGCAAAAGCAAAGCTATGATCTGATTTTCTTATCGCAGGTTATTACTCAGGCAGCGGAAGCCAGAGCCTATGTCCTGGCAGAAAACAAACTGTACACCACCGAGGCTTTTCATGATTATCTTGAGCATTTAAACCCTGGCGGGCAAATTGCTTTAAAACTTTATGATGAATTAACGCTGACTCGAGCCTTTCTTACTGCTGTTAAGGCCCTAAGTGAAAATGACATGACCGAGGCTGAAGCCAGTCAGCATCTTTTTGCCCTGCTCGATACCTCCGCAACGCCTGCCATTCCTTTACTCATAGTCAAAAAGGAGGCAATAGCGCGTGAGGAGGCGATTCGTCTTGCCAGAGTGGCTGAAGCTGAGGGCTATGCCTTTTTATATATTCCTGGCCTGCTGGCGAACCCTCCGCTAGATGGTCTGGCAACGGGGCAGCTAAGTACCGAAACCATTGTCGCTAATGCTACAGATGTTAACCTGCGCCCGGTAACAGATAAGCAGCCTTTCTTTTATCACTTTGAAAAATCCGTTCCCCTGTTTTTACATCAGCTCATGCTTGGCCTTGCAGTTATTGTGGGAGTATTGCTTCTCGTCTGGGTGCTTAAAGGTCGTGGGCTCGAGGCTGGGTCTCATAGCTTATTTTTCCTGGCAAGTTTTGTTGGCCTCGGCTTTATGGCCATTGAACTGATTGTCCTGCAACAGACCCAATTGCTGCTGGGTCACCCTAGTTTTGCTCTTAGCGTTACTCTGGGCACCCTGCTTGTAGGGAGTGGGCTGGGTAGTCTGCTATCTAAACACTTGACCTGGCGATCACTGAGACTTTGCTTTTTGCTGATTGCTTTTGTCTGGCTTGGCTGGTTTTGGCTCTGGCCTATCATTGAAGCAGGTTTTCTAGGGTCAGCGCTCTGGCTTAGGGCACTAATGACCTGTCTAAGTTTGTTACCGCTTGCTTTTTTACTTGGTTTACCCTTTCCTTTGCTCCTAAACCGGGCAAACCACTTGGGAGGAGCCTCCACAGCCCTCACATGGTCACTCAACGGCTTATTTTCAGTTATTGCCAGTGTCGGCGTTACGACTGTGGCCCTTATGCAGGGATATAGCCCGCTTGTTTACGGGATAGCTGGGCTTTATTTGGCTGTAGGATTTTTGACTTTTCTATCTTTTCGCTATAAAAAGGCCTAAATGTCATTTGGTTTTTGAGAAGATACTCATAAATTCTTATCTGCTTCTAAGAATTTTCAGAATTCATTAAGATATGGTTCCTAACAGAAAAAGCAAGGTGGGTTTTTCTTAATTAATGACTCGACCTTAAGGCTCGGTTGCAAAGACAGGGTTTAGCTAAACCAGTACCATTATGAGCCTTGACTGAAGCACTTAAAAATACAGTCAGAGTCAAATTTAGAAACATAACAGGAGTGTTTTCAGCGATGTCTATACGTATGTTTCAAACCCAGCCATGTCTACTAAGAAAGTTAGGCATAGGGTTATTTAGTTTTCTTCTTTTAGTTTCCTGCACACAGCCTAAAGGTATCAGTAAGGATTCCTACATACTGGAAGGTTGGGCGAATGAAGATATTGGCGCTGTCGCCATTCCTGGCAAGCTTAGTGTTAAGGAAAATGCTATTACGATTGCTGCCTCGGGCGAAGATATCTGGTCAAACAAAGATAGTTTTTATTTTGTCCATCAAAGTTTAAGGGGTAATGGTGCAGTGATCGCTAAGGTTAGTGATCTCAAACAAACCAGTGACTGGGCTAAAGCTGGTCTGATGATGCGTGAGAGTTTAGAGGAAGACGC
The DNA here is from genome assembly GCA_020431825.1 of Trueperaceae bacterium. Lineage (GTDB taxonomy): Bacteria > Deinococcota > Deinococci > Deinococcales > Trueperaceae > JAHEBB01. Next base: position 50,321 of record JAGQHN010000007.1, read on the forward strand.
TGCTTTTGTCTTTGTAACCACAACACCTGCTAACGGAAACTGGTTTATGTGGCGCGCGCAAAAAGCCAATAGCAGTGATTCTTATTCAGGAGCAGATCTGTCAAAGGCCAAATGGCTTAAGCTCGAGCGCCAAGGCGATATCTTTTCGGCATTTCAGTCAACCGATGGTGCTAACTGGCAATCGGTGTTTAGTAAGCGCATTAGTTTGCCTGAGACCTTAAATATTGGTCTGGCTGTTACAAGCCGAAATAACAGTGTACAAACAGAAGCGGTTTTTGAAGGACTCAAGGTAGAAAAGCTCGAGGCTGAACCTAGCCCACCTGCTGAAACTCCAGAACCAGTGCCAGCCTTTCCTGTTCAGACATTTGATGAGTTTTACATCGATTTAGAAAGTAGTACCTACCCCGAGGAAGTGAGCTTTGAGGTTTCTCTGGATAGCCTCGACAAAGCCGAGTCAGCGCTTCTCAGTTTTACTGCTTATGACCCTGATTATGCTGAAGAAGGGGAACTTTATATTAATGGTCATGGCCCCCTTAAGTTATTTGGTGAGCTGGCAAATTTGGCCTTTAACGAGCAAGAAGCTACTGTTTCCTGGTCAACCCCGATTGCCTGGTGGCAACAGGGCAAGAATACCTTGCGCTTTGTCCATCTGGATACCAATGGTTTCATCTTGACGCATGGCCAAGTTCAGTTGAGTACGGAGCCTGCCAGCGATGTACCAGGTGTTCAACCTGAGCCAGCACCAGAACCAGCACCAGAACCCACACCTCAACCGGAACCAGCACCAGAACCTGCACCGACTCCAACCCAGCCTAGTGCTGCACCTGAAGGCTTTCCAGCCGTTGTTAGCAGCTCCTCCAGAGAAGCAAAAGCCAGCCTGACACTTACTGTTCCAAGGGATAGGTCAACTGCAGAACTCACGCTTTTGGTCACTGACCCTGACTACGCTGATGAAGGGGAGCTTTATGTTAATGATAATGGGCCAGTAAAACTGTTTGGTGCTGAGGCAAGTACCGCAAATAATGATAAAACCTTGTCGATGACGTTTGCCATGCCTGCCAAATGGTGGAAAAATGGCAAGAATAATTTGACGTTCCGCTTGACCAAAACTACTGGCTATACCATTGAAAAGGCTGAAATAAGCTTTAGCAATAAAGCTATTCCTGACCCGGCACCTGACCCTGCGCCAGCACCTCAGCCTGCGCCAGTACCACAGCCTGCGCCTCAGCCAGAACCTGCGCCTCAGCCAGAACCTGCGCCAGAGCCCGCACCTAAAAAGAAATCAGATCTATTACCACAACCCAAACTGCCAGCTATACCCAGCAAGGCGACTTACTACGTCTCGACCAATGGCTCAGATAGGAATAATGGTCGTAGTGAAGGCAATCCTTTCCGTACCATAGGTAAGGCCATCAATGAGGCAAAAGCCGGTGATGTGGTTTTTGTCAGAGGTGGGCGCTATATGAATGAGGAAATCAGATTTACGCGCTCAGGCAATGCAGGTAACCGAATTACTGTTATGTCTTATCCGGGAGAATGGGCTGTTATTGATTGGTCAAATAAGCGAGGCGGCAGTGATAAGCAGCGTATTTGGGTAGATGGAGCCGACTATATTGTTATGCGCAATATGGAGATTTACAAAAGCCCGGCTCAGGGAGTCTTTTTGTTCAATGGTGCCGACAATAATGTTTTTGTGGGTATGGTGTTTAATAACAATTATCTGAGTGGGTTTCAGATTTTTGGAGGCTCGAGGAACATTGTGGCTTATTCTGTTTCTAAAGACAGTTATGGTGGCGATGATAGTGACGGCTTTGGTTCGCTTGGTCAAGGTGGTACCGCAGATGATAATGAGTTCTGGTACAACCTTTCAGACCACAATGCCGATGACGGTTTTGATACCTGGAAAGGTCGCCGCACCATTCTTTTTGGCAATGTTTCACGTAACAATGGCTATAACGGTGGCGACGGTAACGGTTTCAAAATGGGGGGGCAGCGCCCTGACTCAAACGGAATTATTCGCCGAAACATTGCTTACAATAACAATCGGGTTGGTTTTGATACCAATCTGGGTGGCGGCAACTTGATTGAAAACAATACGGCCTTTGGCAACAAGCGCCATAATTTTGAAAGTTCACAAACCTCTAACGACAATACCTGGCGTAATAACCTATCGATTAATGGCAGTATAGGTATGTACGCTGATACTGTCGAGCAGAACAATAGCTGGAACTTAGGGATTAAAGATGCTGGTTTACTAAGTACCAGTCCGGGTTCAGGAGAGTTCCTGGCGCTTAGAGACAATAGCCCAGTTATTAATAGGGGTAGAGATGTTAATATCCCGTACCTTGGTTCGGCACCAGATCTGGGAGCACTCGAGCTTGGTTTGCGTATAGGTGATCTCTTACCTTAAAGGTTTTTAACAAAAGTTTCCAGGCTGCACAAACGGTGCAGCCTATTTTTATTGGAAGTTCTAGGAAAAGTCGTTATACGGATTCTGATAATATTCCTTATGAAAGAAACTTCTCTTAGTAGGGTTCTTCTTAAACAGACTTGAACTGGTGGTACACTGAACATGATGTATCTGAATCGCCGAACATAATGCTTGAACAACTGGCAAAGCCAAATTATATCGCATAGTATCTAAATTTCATCAACGATTTTCCATCGCGCAGTAATCATAGTCGAAATAGGTAAAAGCATCTGAGATACTAAGCTCTGCTGACTGAGTCTTAGGTTTACTCCACTAGCTGACTCGGCTCTAGTGAGCCTACCAGATGGAGTTTTACCTTTATTTACCTGTGGTTCAGGACTGTTTTCTACTCGCATTTAATTTCTTATGCAAAGCATTAAAGGGAATCGGTATTAAGCGGTAACCCTTTTTACTGCGGGAGACAGTAGAACAATCATGGCACATAAAATAACCACGACTACCAGTGCTAAACGTAGTGAGCTAAGTTCAGCAATCCAGCCAAGCACAGGTGGACCAGCTAAAAACCCACTGTAACCCATGGTTGCAGCGGCTGCGATGGCAGTTCCACTGGGAATGGTCGGGTGCTTACCAGCCGCACTAAAGACCGACGGTACGACAACTGAAAGACCTAAGCCCACCATGCCAAAGCCAATAAGTCCGGTACTAAGAGTATGAAAAAGTAAACCAAGTGCTAAGCCAAGGGCTGCAATAGCACCACCAGTTCGCACCACATTTGCCGTGCCAAAACGAGCAACCAGGTGGTCACCACTAAAGCGCCCTGCGAGCATGGCTAATGAAAAAACTGCATAGCCTGTGGCTGCCACGCTCACAGTCGTCCCTAGCGATTTATTGAGGTAAAGGGCACTCCAGTCCGCCATTGAGCCTTCACCAATCGAAGAGCAAAAAGCAATGGCACCCAGCCCCCAGAGGGCTCTTGGCGGTAGCATAAAGACAGGAGCTTTTTCCTTTTCTTTGCTGCTAGTGTCAGGTAAAAGTAAGCGGTGCATAAAAAAGAGCAGCGCTGCAGAGATCAGGGCCACCGCTAAAAAGTGGGTGGCCAGGCCTGTTCCCCAAGAGACAATAAGTCCTCCCAGAGCAGCGCCCGCAAAGCCGCCGAGACTAAAAAAGCCGTGCAGAGAGTTCATGATGGTGCGTTTTTCTAGCCGTTCTATTTCAATACCCTGGGCATTCATTGCAACGTCCATCGAACCTATGCTGGCACCAAAAAGGATGAGTGCTAAAAAAAGAGTGAGCAGACTGGGTACCCATGCGGGCAGCACCAGAGCAAGGCAGCAGGCCAAGCCACAAACAAGTGTGACCCTGGCACTACCAAAGCGGCTAATGAAGTTACCGACTAAGGGAAAGGCAGACAGTGAGCCAACCGCAACCCCTAAAAGCGCTAAGCCCACCTGAGCATTATTGAGATCTAAGTGTTGGGCGACCGTTGGAATGCGGGAAACCCAGCTTGCAAGGAAGACACCATTGACAAAAAAGATACTGGAGATAGCGAGGTAGGCTCGAGACATGCGCCTAGTTGTATCACACAGGCTTGGGTCTAGGGCTACTACCAGCTATCGCCTAAATCTGCGGACCAGATGCCCAAAATTTGCCGTAAACTCACCATACGCCCAAAGTGATAAGCGTTGTGATTGGCAATGACGATTAGCTCGTCTTCTACTGTTCGGTCCGGGCGAAAGGTTTGCCTTAGCCTGGTTTCATCTTGACTGAGAAGTAAAACTTGATCTAGCCCTTTGCTAACGTTTTCAAGCAATGCCTGCCATGTGCTTTCTGTTAGCGTATCGTTATCTTTGGGAAATGCTTCTGAACTGTGAAGGGGCAAGCTTGGGTTTTCGCCTCTGATAAGAGCAAGGCTAAACTCCTGCCAGTAGTTTAAATGCCACAGTTCCTCGTAAAGACTATGAGGTAGCCCTGAGGGACGAACGCCTGCTAATTCAAAGGGAATTCCCCTCATGATGTTTGCAGGCTTGGCAAAAGGTGGTTTTGTGACCAAAACAAGTTCAAGTGTGCTCATAGCCAGTAGTTTAGCTGAAAAGGCTTTCTTTGTTTACTCCTCGAGCTAAATCCCTTTTGGCTTTTAGTAACCCTAACTCCAACTAAAGTAGCTAGCGTTTTCTCATTTTAGGCACATAGACTAGGAGAGGTATGGAGAACTTATGAATGAACTCGAGCTGGTGAAACTTGCAGAAAACCCTGACCCTAGGGCACCCTGTTTACTTCTTTTAGATACCTCAGCCTCGATGTCAGGTAAACCCATCAATGCGCTAAACGATGGGCTAAAAACCTTTTATCAGGATGTCATGCGCGATGAATTGGCCAGGCGCCGGGTAGAACTTGCCATTTTGGGTTTTGGTCATGGTGGCGTGAGTTTGCAGCAGGACTTTGTCACGGTTGATGACTGGAACCCCGCCGAGCTCAAGTCGGGTGGGGCAACCCCTATGGGTGAGGCGATAGATAAGGGGCTCGAGCTACTCAAACAACGAAAAGACATGTATAAGGCAGCGGGGCTACAGTATTACAGGCCCTGGGTATTCCTGATTACTGATGGTGAACCCACTGATACCTGGCAGGAAGCTGCCAAACGCATTCAGGAGGAAGATGAGGCCAAAGGTCTGATCTTTTTTGCCGTAGGGGTAGAAGAAGCCAATATGCAAAAACTGTCTCAAATTGCTTCTCCGGCGAGACCGCCACTCAAACTAAGGGGCTTGCAGTTTGCCGAACTGTTTATCTGGTTATCGCAGTCACAACAGCGCGTTTCGCATTCAAGAGTGGGAGATCAGCTGGCGCTACCGCCAATTGGTTGGGCTGAGGTAGGCACTTAAAACATCCCACTGACATCAGCCGTTTAAGCTGTACATGGATCAAGGAGTAAAGATGTGGCGTACTCTGGCTGCGTCAGTTAGAGGTAGCTATCATACAAAACAAGCCAAGGGCAATGAAGATGCCCTGGGACTGGCGTCAACTCTGTCGGCTGATTTGTTGCTAATTGTTTCTGATGGGGCAGGTTCTGCCCCTTTCGCCTCGGAGGGATCACAGTTCCTGACCCGAAAGGCACTGGACCTTCTTGCTCATTATGAGATGCCAAGTGCTCGTTTTGCCCTCGAGTGTGACGCTTATGCCCTGCTTTTTAAACTTAAACAGGCGCTTACCCAGTTTGCCGAAGAGCAAAACCGTGTTTCTGGAGACTTTGCTGCTACCTTTCTGGCTGTGATGGTTGGAGAGCTTTATACCCTGGCAATACAAGTTGGCGATGGTGCCATTATTGCTTTAGATCACGCGAATGAATTGACTTTTCTGACGCAAGCCTTTCATGGTGACTACACGTCTGAAACGGTCTTTCTGAGCTCTGATTCGGCACTGGTTCAGGCTTCGGTGGGGGTCTATCCTTCAGATAGGTATAAGGCTTTTGCCCTATTAAGTGATGGACTCGAGCCAGTTGCTTTGCAAGGGGGAAAACCCTTTAAAGATTTCTTTATGCCGCTTTTTGCCTTTGTTCAAAGCGAGGGGAGTGTCAGTCAAAAATTGTCCAATCTGGCGACTTTTTTAGACGGCGAGCAAATGAACGCCCGTACGCATGATGATAAAACGCTCATCCTTGCCTGTAACCTATGAACAAGCAGGTTTTTGACAGCGCAGGTAAAGGGCTCGAGCTTGGTCAGGAACTTGGGCGTGGGGGAGAGGCTTCGGTTTTCCAGCTAAGATTTCAGACTAATAAGGCCATAAAGCTTTACCATAAACCCGATGCAGAGCGAGTAAAAAAATTAAGGGTTATGGTGGCAAATCCTCCCCATGACCCAACCCGCGAGGCAGGCCATGTTTCCATTGCCTGGCCGGAAGCGCTCGTTCATGACGGTGAGGGCCGGGTGATTGGCTTTGTAATGCCGCTTTTAGATATGAAGCGGTCGCTAGCCCTTCATCAGGTTTATAACCCTAAAATTCGGCGGCAGCGAGCAGCGGGGCTTAACTGGCACTATCTTATTCGCATTGCCAGAAATTTATGTACGGTGGTGGCTGCCCTGCATGAAGGCGGTTATGTCATTGGTGATCTTAATGAAAGTAATGTTTTGGTGACTGACCGGGCACTGGTAAGTTTGGTTGATTGTGATTCGATACAGGTTCGTGAAGGACGTAAACTGTACCGCTGCACTGTGGCAAAAGCTGAATATTTGGCGCCAGAATTGCACAATAAAGATTTTAACCGCGTAAATAGACAGGAAAACCATGACAATTTTTCACTGGCTGTCCTATTATTTTTACTCCTTATGGAAGGGGTGCATCCTTTTGCGGGCATTTATCAGGGTAAGGGTGAACCTCCTGACATTATTGAAAATATTGCCAATGGAAATAGTCCTTATCTGAATGGCACGCTCAAGCCTTCGCTGGTTGCGCCGTCTTTTTCACAGTTACCCCATGATCTTAGACGCTTGTTTCGTAAGGCTTTTGTCAAGCAAAGCTGGTTGCCCAGGCCCAAAGCCAAAGCATTTCAACAGGCTCTTGAAATGCTCGAGCAAAATCTGCAAAGGTGCACGGTAAATGCGCAACATGTTTTTCATAATGGGCTCAAAACCTGCCCCTGGTGTGTACGCTTGCAGACGTTAGGGCTCGAGGCCTACCCAGCGCTGGCAAAACCTGTCGTCACGGTGGATTTTGAAAAGCCAGATGAAGCTAAACCAAAACATAGTTTTGCCTTATGGTTAAGACGCTTTCCTGTAAGTATTGCTAGTTTTACGGCACTTCTGCCCCTATTGGCTTTTGGGCTTTTAAGCTGGTTACCTCACTGGTTTCAGCTGAGCATGCTCCATCTGCGTTTTATCGTAATTGGGGGTACGAGTTTACTGGCAGTGCTGAGTTTTGTGCTTTTTTATAGATTAACGAAGCAAAGCAGGCGCTTTAGAGATTTGCTGTTAAGGCTCGAGCGTATCCTGGTTGCCCTTTTTATAGCTACAGTGTTAGTTTTCCTGGTCTATTTGTTCCTTTCCTGGTTTGACATTTTCAAAATAAACCTAATCTATATGACCTTGCTGTTAACGCTTTTGTGGACGCTGCTTTTTTACCTGACCTGGTATTTTCAAAAACGCCAATTATCTTCTTAACAGCTCTACAAACGTCAATATCTACCATCTATTTGTATTTAGAACAGAGCTTGCGCCGTTTGCTGAGTTAATTCGCACTAGCCTTCTCGTTAGCCTCGAATTAGCTCGCACCAAGTAGTGCTGGAATTTGGATACTACCAGGTTCAAGTTCCGATACTACTAGAAGGGTACAAGACTTAGTGGAAAGCCTGTACCAATCATGTTTGGCCTTGCGTACAAGCATTATTTGTTCATTTGACCTAATTTAGCGTTACAAATAACTCTTTCAAGAAGCTCTGTAAAATGACCGTTTGTGCTGTACAGCCAAACTGTTCTGCAGAATGCTGGTTAGAAGCATAAGTATTTGGCAGAAATTTTGCCAATTCTGCTAATTTACTCTCCAAAATTCAAAACGTAAGAAATAAAACTAATATATGTAATAAATGTATTTAACGTTTTGCAAAATCATTTCAAATATTTGATATATGTAAATTAAAAAGTTGTACTTGGTAATTTTGTCCTTGACAAGACGAGACATTGCTAATATGCTAGCCACCAAGTTACCTGAACCAGGTAGCTATTTACCTAGGAGGTAAAAAGAATGAATAAAAGCAAGTTTGGGGTACTTGGATTGATCGTGTCTCTAGGATGTCTTGCTTTTGCACAAGACGCAGAACTCGCCGACAAAGTTACTGCGCTCGAGGCAAGCCTGGCGGAGACAAATTTTGCACTTGATACATTGTCCCTGCTTTTCTATGCCGTCCTCGTTGCCTTTATGCAACCTGGTTTTGCTCTTTTGGAAGCAGGTCTGCACAGTGCAAAAAATATTGTTAACATCTTCATGAAAAACATTATGGATTTTGTGGTGGCTGGTCTGGCTTACTGGGCTGTTGGCTTTAGCATCATGTACGGTGCCCCTTTATTTATTCGTGGTTATGAAGCCGGCTGGGTGCCAGGTCAGGCTGATTTCTTTTTTCAGCTTGTATTCGCGGCAACGGCGGCGACCATCGTGTCGGGTGCAATTGGTGGTCGTATGAAGTTCACCGCCTATCTTATTTTTTCAGCCGTTATGACTGCTCTCATCTATCCTGTTATGGGTTCATGGAAGTGGGGCGGTGGCTGGTTAGATCAATTGGGTTTTGCAGATTTTGCTGGTTCTTCCATTGTTCATGCTGTTGGTGGTTTTGCGGCTTTAGGAGCAGTGCTAGCGATTGGTCCTCGTCTTGGGCGCTACGCTGGTAACAAGATAAATGCCATGCCCGGTCACAATATGGCGCTTGCTGGTTTTGGTGTATTTTTACTCTGGTTAGGTTGGTTTGGTTTTAACCCTGGTTCACAGCTTGCTTTTTCCACCGCTGCAGATTCAACGACGGTAGCAGATATTTTTATTAATACCAATTTGGCTGCATCGGCTGGCGCTTTGTCCGCTATGATCCTTTCCTGGGCACTGTTCAAAAAGCCGGATTTTACTATGACGATAAATGGAATCTTAGCTGGACTCGTAACGATTACCGCGGGTTGTGATGTCATTGTTGGTGGTTGGGCAGTTGTTGCAGGGGCTATCGGTGGCATCCTGGTTGTCTTCAGCGTGCTTATGTTTGACCGCTTAAAAGTAGATGATCCTGTTGGTGCCATAAGTGTACACGGCATTTGTGGCGTCTGGGGAACCATTGCAGTAGGCATTTTTGGTGGTGGTAATCTTGGCGTTCAGGTTCTTGGAACTCTGGTTTATGCCGCTGGCGCTTTTGTCTCTGGTTATCTCATCTTTATGATTCTTAAATACACTATAGGTATTCGTGTAACTGCTGAAGAAGAAGTGCGTGGTCTTGATATTGCTGAGCACGGCATCGAGGGGTACAGCCCATCTGATTATGTTGGTGACCCTGTTGTTCTTAGTGCTGTTGCAGGTGACTGAGTCCTTTCCTTTTGATGGCGCTTTGGCGCCATCCATTTTTTCAGGAGAATAAAATTATGAAACTAATTACCGCTGTTATAAGACCAGATAAACTTCCTAGCGTCAAAGAAGCCCTATTTAAAGCTGGTGTAAGAGGGATTACCATTTCAAGGGTCAGTGGCCATGGTGGGCAAGGGGGAATCATTGAACAATACCGTGGTAGCCAGTTTGTGGTTGAATTTCGGGAAAAAGTTCAGTTAAGTATTGCTGTTAGTGACAGCTTTGTTGAACCCACCATTGACGCAATTGTTAAAAGCGCCCGTACCGGAGAAATAGGGGATGGCAAAATATTTGTGCAACCCTTGGAGAATGTTGTCAGAATTCGGACGGGTGAAAAGGATACTGAGGCACTAACGCCTGTCGGCGCGTAGGTGCAAACCCCAACGAGGGGTCACGGACAGCCACTTTCCCCAAAGGTGGCTGTTTTTGTTTTTGGCCTCCAGGTAGAGCTTGTTTGTATTCGCTGTCTACAGTTACAGCTCAGGCATTGCAAACTGTTAAAACAGATTTCCTTGGTGTTGGGATGATTGATAGTCCTAAATAATCAAGCCTAGGTGGCAGAAATTAAAAACTTCAGCGAGCTTACTCGAGTTAAAAATGCGCTACACTTATTAGACCAGATTAAAGGTGTTTTGTGATTCCAGCCTATTATAGCGAGACCATTCAAACATTCAGTCCAGAGCTTGATTTAAGTCAGGCTGTTTTTAACCAAGATGGCCTTGTAAATGATGTTGTCCTTATTCAGGATAGGGTTTTTCGCTTTGCCAAAAATGAAACCTGGGCGCTTGAATTACTTGAGCAAGAACTCAAGATTCTCAAATTGCTCCAGCCTTGCTTTACTCTTAAGATTCCAGAGCCTGTTCGCTTAACTAAAACCTGTATCTCTTACGCCTTTTTGCCCGGTCAGGCATTTAGCCTTAGCCAGTACGACAAACTTTCGCTAAGGCAAAGAGCCGACCTTAGCAAGCAATATGCCAGGGCATTGCTCGAGTTGCACGGGGTACCCCAAGAACGATTGCTTGCTGAGGGCATCAAAGCTTCAGATGCGGTGCGTGACCGCGAGACCTGGTTAAACTTATATGCTGACTTGCAGCAAGAGCTTTACCCTCATATTATGCAATCCCAAAGAGCTTATATTGACGATATTTTTACCCCTATTGTTACCAGGGACTTAGCTCTTTCTTATGAACCAAAGCTGATACATGCTGATCTGGCCCCATATCATGTCCTTTTCGACCCGGTAGCAAAGTCCTTGACGGGCCTCATTGACTTTGGAACTGCAGGGCTAGGGGATCCTGCTACCGATTTGGCTGTTATCCTTGTCAACTATGGTAAGGCCTTTAGCTATGGGCTTTTTAACCATTATCCAGAACTTCAGACTTATCTACCAAGGGCAAGATTTTGGGCGAAAACACTGGAGCTTCAGTGGGCACTGCAAAGTCTGCGCAAGAAAGAAGCGTTTTGGTTTACCGCTCATCTGGGTTTAAAGCCTTTGTAGCTCAATTGTCGACAGTGCTTAACTAAACTTTCTTCATTACTGCTAGCCTAAAGCTGTGTTTCCCCTTAGAGATGCTAACCCGAGGCATAGTAGGCCCTTTATCATGTGGCTGTTGGTCGTTATAAATGGCGCGGTGTTTTACCATGAGTTTTCACTTTTTGGCAATGATTTGGGGCTCGAGCGTTTTGTAAGTACCTACGGCTTTATCCCTGAAGAGTTCTTTGCGTTTCCGCTCAGAGAGGCTTTTACTCTGATTAGCAGTCTTTTTTTGCATGGGGGGCTTTTGCATATTGTCGGCAATATGTTTTTTCTTTTTGTCTTTGGTGACAATGTCGAAGACCGTATGGGTCACGGGCGCTTTCTTGTTTTTTATCTTTTGGGAGGGGCATTTGCCACACTGGTACATGGTTTTTTTAGTACCGAATCAAATTTGCCGCTAGTTGGCGCATCGGGAGCTATAAGTGCTGTTTTGGGGGCTTATATAGTCCTGTTTCCCCGACAGAAAGTGCTTACCTTTATTCCGCCACTCTTATTACCCTGGCTATTTTTTCGGCTTTTTGGACGTATTCGCAGATTTTTTGCACCCTGGTTGCCTGCCTGGCTTTATATAGGTTACTGGGCACTGTTGCAATTTTTTGAAGCAGGTAATGGTCTGCTAAATCAAGACGCCGACATGAGTAATGTTGCATTTTTGGCCCATGTCGGCGGTTTTGTTTTTGGACTTTTGCTGGTCAAATTATTCGTTAAAGAACGACCTGAACCTCAGTTACCTGGTTCAATAAGTCCGTAGTGACCATCATCGCGCAGGTAAATAACGCTAATGAGATTGGTCTCGGCATTGTGGAACATATAAAAGTCGTGTCCTAAAGCGTCCATTTGCATAGCAGCGTCTTCTGGGGTCATAGGGCGAAGTACGTGACGCTTGGTTCTAACTAGGCGAGGCCCCTCACTTTCGGGACTCTCTTCAACAAATTCAGGTACGTCAACCCGGCGACTTTGACTGCGGTCTTTAAAGCGCTTGAGCTGACGCTCGAGCTTATCCACAACTTTATCGATTGCTGCATAACTATCTAAACCACGCTCTTCAGCGCGCACCACACCATTAGGCACATTTAGCTGAACTTCAACTTTTGCAGGTGCATCGGCGTGGTTTTTACTGTCATAGGCCATAACCACTCGAGCATCGACAATTTGGTCAGAAAAGCGCTCGAGCTTTTCCAGTTTATCTTCGGCATAGGTTTTCATGGCCTCGGTAATATCGAGATTACGACCAATCATTTGATAGATGTTCATCATCACCCCTTCTACAAGAGCTTAAGTTTGATCTGCATATTAACATGATTCCAAGCTGATTTTAGTGGGAATTACGCTTTTCAAATTGCATAAAAGAGGTCTTGAAAGGACATGTAGTCCACTATAAAAAACTGACTGTTCCTATTGCTATACTGCAAACAATGAAAGATTCTTTCATCAATTGTCCTGCCTACAATGCTATTCAGCTACTTCAGGAGAAGTGGGTTATGCATATTGTACGCTCTCTTTTAGATGGTCCTAAAGGGTTTAATGAGCTTGGCAGAGAAATTGGTGGTTGCAATCCTACGACGCTGGCGCAGAGACTTGAAAGGCTCGAGGAACTTGGCCTCATAGATAAAACTGTTTGTTCCCTTATGCCGCCCAAAAGTAGCTACAGTCTAACTTCAGCTGGTCAAGCGTTGCAGAAAGTGATTGATGCCATTCATGTTTGGGCACAAGATCATCTGGAAGATGCAGCAGTATCTTTAACTTAGTTTTTATTCCTTTACAATCAAAGACGTTAAAACAAGATCCGGCAGATCTGCACTTGACTTTACACAGTAAGCCTAAATAGGATAGGGCGCTTCCTGAGTAGCAAAGTGCTGCTTTTGTGCCAAAACTTTGTAAAGTACTATAGTTGTAAAGCACTATAATTGAGACAGCAAGTTAGGAGCTTCATGATTGAACCAACAGCCTTTCTTGGTTTTCTTCTGGCCGCCTTTACTCTGGCTATCATTCCTGGTCCGGGCATACTTTATGTTCTGGCGCGTACCTTGCGCGGTGGTCGCCGCGAAGGTATTTTGTCAACCGCAGGTACGGGTATTGCTGGTTTGATTCATACGCTAGCGGCTGCCCTGGGTGTCTCTGCTTTATTAGCAACGTCTGCGATTGCGTTTACTATAGTCAAATGGATGGGCGTTGCTTATCTTATCTACCTTGGGGTAAAAACTCTTTTAGACCAACAGGGCATTGCCGATAATTTAAACCTGGAAACTTCGTTTACACCTAAGGGAGCCCTAAGACAAGGCATTATTGCAGAAGTTCTCAACCCCAAAACAGCTCTGTTTTTTCTGGCCTTTATACCCCAATTTATCAATCCGGCAGGTCATATCTTTTGGCAATTTGTGCTTTTAGGTACGATCACTACGCTTTTGACCCTTTTCGGCAAGTCCTCTAAGCCGTTTTCTCAAACGCAATACGCGGTTACAGCAAGTTCAGCGCTATGGTTCGGGCACCGCGCTCATAAGTTTAGGCGTTTATGTGGCAATTGACCGCTAACAATTTGGTTTCGTATTGAACCAACTTAAAGTTGAGATGATTCTTTAGGTCCTTCCTGGACAAATCTATAGGTATTTGTCCAGGGGGTTGCCGCTTCTGGGTTGATTTTAAAGATAGAGAAGTTCTGTCTTCAGCTTACTCAGATGCCTTTTACAATCCGGTTCCAGACAGTTTTTTCGTTGTCCCTAGGACTAACTTTTGCTTCTTCTACCGGGATGTCTTCGGGTTCTTTTCCCTGGTAGGCAGCGAGTTGTCTGGACTGTTGCTCGGTTAGGCGACGTAAGGCCTCGAGCTCCTCGACCGCATTGAGATAACTTTGACTACTGATGATAGGTGTTCCAGACTTAAACTCGCGAATGGCCTCTTTAAGTTGTTCGTTTTCTTCAATCAACTGCTCAACTTGTTTGCGCAGCAAACTGAGTTCGCTCATTTGATTGGCCTGAGAACTCGAGGGCTTTGAGCGGATAGGGGGTAAAAGATCTGCCGGATTGACCTTTGGAGAGTCTTGAACCTTCTTAGTCTTTGGGTGCGGGTTTTCAGCCAAAGGATGAATCATGTCAGTAATACTTGCTTCTGACTTTGCACTCTGTTCTTGAGGAGTTTTTGCCACGCCATTCTTTGCTGGCTTATCTTTAGCAATGGCCACAGTTTCAAAGCTCGCAGGCTTACTGGTAGACTTCTGTGCTTCTCTCTGAATTTCCGGTGCTGGTTTTTTGCTTTTACCAGAAGAAATGCCTGAGAGTAAATTTATTCCTGGAAACCTGGGAGCTGTTTTTAGCTCCTGATTTTTGCCATTTGGGGCAGGCTCTGGTTCTTTGTTAGGTACCGGAGTTTTGGCTTCTACCGCTTTCCTTGGCTCGAGTTTATTGCTGAGAGGTTTGCTTGATTCTGGTTTTGCTACAGGCTTTATGCCTGCCTGCTGAGGTTTGCTTTCGACCTTAGGTTTAGAGACAGGTTCAACACTCGAGGTACTGGGGCTCGAGCTTTCAGGAACCATTGTTTTATAAATATCTACCGAAGCTCTCTTGGTGACCTGACTTAGCAGCGTATTCACATGCTCGCGCAGTCCTTTATCACCTAAGGGTTTTTCTAAAACCAGATTTGCCCCAACAACAGGAGCAAGCTCTTTAACGGCTTTAAACTCGGCAGGTGAAGCCACCAGAATCACCGGCACCTGGTGCAGTCTTCTTATGCTTTTGATACGCCGACACAAGTCTGTTGCGGGCATGTCGGGCAAATTTGCTTCAGCAATGATTAAATCGGGCGTTATATCTTGCAAGTATTTGAGCGCTGCTGCTGCTGAATCTGTATCATGAAGTTGAAAGTGCTCAGCTGCCAAAAGCATAGAAATAAGATGGCGCTGGAAGTCATCATGATCGATAATGAGGAGCAACTTTTCACTCATACTATCCTCATGCTAGCACAGGGCAAGTTTTCCGCTAGGAGTATTACTCACACCCTGTGAGGTTGTGATTGGTGATGTGAACTATCTCACGTATAGTCAGCTAAGGTCAAACGAAACGAGCATCTACCCTTAATTTAACCCTTGATGCAGGCAGGGCTATCAGACCTAAGAAATACAATGACCCAAGCAATGAGATCGGCTTTTTGGAGGGAGCGGGTCTAGTGTTTGGTCACGTTAGGCTTACTTGTTAACAGGCAGATTTGCCACGAATATCATACGGCTACCTTGCTGCTCGAGCTTGACATCGTAGTCATTTTCAGTGGCAGGAAAGTACTTGCTGATGACCTGTAAAAGCTCACTCTTCAGTTCTTCCATTCTGCCAGGGGTTAAGCCTGCTCGGTCATAAGACAGGACCAGTTTAAGGCGTTCCTTAAGTTGATCTTTGCTTTTTTTGCGGTTAAAGAGTCCAAACACTAGTTGCCTCCAAACAAGCGACGTAATCCAGAAAAGAGACCTTTTGAGACTTCCAGTGAAAGATATGGAACCTCCTCACCTCTTATGCGTCTGGCAATATTGCGAAACGCGGTGCCCGCACCATTTTTGCCTGAATTTTCCAGGCTGGCCGGGTTACCTATATTGGTTGATATCAGGATTTTTTCATCTTCGGGGACAATGCCGATAAGTTTGATGCCCAGAATTTCTAAGACATCATCTACCTCGAGCATATCGCCCCGTTGCACCATATGAGGGCGGAGACGGTTGATGATAAGTCTGGTCTCAGTAACTCCTCTGGCCTCGAGTAAACCAATAATGCGGTCTGCGTCTCGGACGCTCGAGACTTCCGGGTTAACGACAACCAGGGCACCGTTAGCAGCGCTCGCAGCCGTTTGAAAGCCAGTTTCTATACCGGCTGGTGAATCAATAAGCACACGGTCAAAGCCGCCCTCAAGCAGGGCTTTCACTGTGTTTTGCATATGCTCTTCAGAAAGCGCACTTTTGTCTTTGGTTTGAGATGCGGCAATCAAAAAAAGGTTTTCAACTCGCTTGTCTCTAATCAAAGCTTGCTGTAATTTGCAGCGGCCTTCAAAAACATCTATAAGGTCAAAGACCACTCGGCCTTCAAGTCCCATTACAACATCTAAATTTCGCAAACCTACATCTGTATCTATAACAACAATGCGCTCGCCCAATTGGGCAAGTGCAGCACCAACATTGGCAGTTGTGGTGGTTTTGCCGACCCCGCCCTTACCTGAGGTTACGACAATAGCTTTAGCGTCCACATGGCCTCCCTCGAAGCTTTAACTCACAATTTATCCACAGTTCAAATAACGCAGACGGCACTCTCGCGTATTAACTATCTAGAGATAATAACAGACTCAGGCAGCTTGGAAGTAAACTAAAAGATGAGAAGCAATAAAAAAACTCACATCCTGTCAGATTATGGGCAAGAGAGGTTCGTTTGAGCTGTAAATTGGCAAAACGCCTGCAAATGTTTAGCTGTAGCGCTCTTCTTTCCAGGGGTCACCCCGCATATGGTAGCCATTGCGTTCCCAGAAGCCAGGTCTGTTTTCACTCATAAACTCAATGCCATTTAGCCACTTGGCACTTTTCCAGGCATACAGGTGCGGAATGAGGGAGCGCACCGGGCCGCCGTGATCGACCGGAATGTCTTTGTCCTCGAGCTTATAGGCCAGCATACAGCCTTCTGCTAAAAAATCATCTATTGGCAGATTGGTTGAGTAGCCGCCGTAGCAGTGAAACATAATGTGAGTAGCTTCAGGTCTGATGTTTAATGCTTTGACAAAATCAGTACAAAGCACACCTGTCCAGCTGACATCGAGCTTTGACCAGTGCGTAACGCAGTGAAAGTCTTTCGTAAGGCTGGTCGCTGGTAAGGCTAAGAGTTCATCCCAGTTAAAGGTTTTTTCTTCGGCGAGACCAAAGACGCGCAGTTCAAATTCATCTTTGCTGATTCGGGCAGTAGGACCATAGGTTAAAACGGGAAAACCGTCAGTAACACTTTGTCCCGAGGGCACTTTAGGATTATCAGGCTCTTTACGAAAGAATTTGCCAAGCATAGGGTTAAGCTAGCATGTTTTAGGGCTTGAGAAAGCAGTGGTCTTTACCAAAAGGAAAGTGGAAAGTAACGAGGGGAAAGTAGAGCTATTAGAGGGTACGTAAGCTGGTGACTTTCCCTATCAAATAGGGACAAAGGTTCAGAGAGGTTGGGATTTGGCTTTTTTAATCCTTTATACTGGCTTTTGTGCGTATTATTCTCGTCCGTTCACAAGAACCCGGCAATATAGGCAGCGCTGCCAGGGTCATGAAAAATTTTGGCTTATCTGAACTTTATCTGGTTGACCCGCAATGTGAATTGGAAAAACCTGCTTTTTATATGGCGACCCATGCCAAAGATCTCGTTGAAAACGCCGTCATTGTTAAATCGGTGGAAGAAGCGGTAGCTGATCAAACCTTTGTCATAGGGACGACGGCTCGTACTCGTTCATCAGGCGCTTATGACATTTATACACCAAGGGACGCAGCCAAGAATTTTAGCCGGGAAGGTCTGGCTATACTGTTTGGACCGGAGACTTCAGGGCTGAGCAATGAAGATTTGGATTATTGTCAGGCGTATATACGCATACCTACTTCAGAGCACTCGAGCATGAATTTGGCGCAGGCTGTTAACCTGATTTCTTACGAGTTTTTCACCACGCAGGTCGATGCTGGAGAAACACAACTTACCACTGACCCACCCGCCAGCCGCGAAGATTTAGAAAAGCTCTACCAGCATTTTTTTGAAATGTCTAATTATATTGGCTATACCGATGAAGGTTACGCGCACAAGACCGAGCATATGTACCGCCGCATTTTTGACCGTGCCCGTTTAACACACCGTGAAGCTATGGCCATGCATGGTCTCTGGCGGCGTATCCGCTGGGCAGCCGAGCAAGCGCCCGAGCGTTTTCCAATTATAGATAAAACAGAAACTTAGACCATGAGTATACCGAAGAGCTGTTTGCTTAGGTGATCCTAAAATAGATACACAATGTAGCCCATGTAGCCTGCCATAAGAACCCCACCCTCCCAGCGGACAAGCTGTTTACGACTTAGCAAAAAGAGCGAAGTGAGCAGGGCAAAGCCGAGCATGACGATAAGATCAAAACGAATAAGTTCAAAGCTTAGTGGTAAAGATTTCACCAGACTGCTTATACCTAGAATACCCAAAATGTTAAAAATATTTGAACCAATGATGTTTCCTAAGACCAAATCGGTCTGACGTTTTATGATGGCCACCACAGAACTTGCTAATTCAGGCAAGCTCGTGCCCACAGCGACCAGGGTAAGTCCAATAACTTTTTCAGGAACCCCCATAGCTCGAGCCAGCGTACTTGCTCCCTCAACCAGGACCTGAGCACCTAGCACCAAGAGAGTTAAACCTCCGAGGATACCAATGAGGGTTAGCCAGAGCGGGGCTATATGAGGCTTATCGAGATCGTTAGCTTCCGCAGGTGCAGTTCTAAATGTCCAGATAAGATAGCTAATCAGTAAGCTAACGCCTATAAGTCCGTCAAGACGTCCCATACTGCCATTCCAAAACCAGAAAAAAGGTAAGAGGCTGACAAACAGCATGATAGGCAACTCTCGCCTCAGTACGCCCTGACCAGCCAGGGGTAGAATAATTGCGCAAAGACCTAGAATGAGCCCTAGATTGCTGGTATTTGAACCTATGACATTTCCTATGCCAATCGCAGAAGCACCGCTTAGTGAAGCGGCCAGCGTAGCTGCCAACTCAGGAGCACTGGTGCCAAAGGCGACAACCGTTAAACCAATCACAAGGGGGCTAAGGTTAAAGCGCAGGGCTAAGCTCGAGGCATACCTCACCAGCAGTTCACCACCAAGATAGAGCAAACCAATACCCAAAACAATAAAGAAAAAGCTAAGCATAGCGACCTTTCAGCAACGCGAAGGTTGCTCCAGGTCTTGCCTTATTTACTCGCTACCGGATGCTCCTTAAGCACCGTCTTGACGATAACGAATTCCCAGCTTTGAGGGCTTTTGGGCGGCTACTCCCCTGTATCTCACTATTTAGGCAGAATTAGGTGAGAAGAACATGAAAACCTGGCTATCACATGAACGGTGTAGCAGATTTTGGTATCCGCTTAGATGAATGCTCATGTTGCCCAGGTTTGTCCTTCTTGATAGACACAAAATCGGACACCTTCTCAAATGCCTTTAAGGACAATAACAGTGTGGGGCTCGAGCTTTAATTTATCGCCGGGCTGAAACTGTTGGGCCTTATAGGGGTCCTGGGGGTGGGAACTAAACTCCCAGAACCAGCTCGAGCTGTCAGCTGCTTTAGGCAGGACAAACTGCTTTTTACTATGTTTGTTAAAGATGAGTAAGAAAGTATCATCCCCCTGAATTTCACCGTGGATGTCGGTTTCATAAAAGGCCGCGCCACATAAGAGCATGCCCAGAGTACTAAGTTCGGGATTGGTCCAGTCATCCTGCTTCATTTCATGCCCTAAAGGGTGCCACCAGCTTACATCTTTGCAGACATTGTTACCCAGTAAACCTGTTAAGAAAGTGCGCCTGCGAAAAATGGGATGGGCCTTGCGAAAGGCGATCAGCTTCTTGCTAAAGTCAAGGAGAGATGCCTGCTCTGGGCTGAGCTGCCAGTCGTACCAGTTCAGGCCATTGTCCTGGGCATAGGCATTGTTATTACCCTTTTGACTGCGACCAAACTCGTCACCACCTAAGAGCATCGGTACGCCCTGAGATAACAAGAGGGTGCTGAGAAAGCTGCGTATCTGGGTTTCACGCTTTGCTAAGACCTCTGCTTTTTTGGTTTTGCCCTCTACCCCAAAATTCATACTTTGATTATGATTGTCGCCATCCCGGTTGTTTTCACCGTTGGCGTGGTTGTGCTTTTGCTCATAGCTCACCAAGTCATTTAGAGTATAGCCATCATGTGCGGTGATGAAATTGATGGAGGCATGAGGCTTTCGGCTCTGATAGGCATACATGTCGCTGCTGCCCGATAGGCGAGTTGCCAGTTCGCCAATTTTCCCCGGATAGCCACGCCAGAAACCGCGCACACTGTCTCGGTAACGACCGTTCCACTCGGCCCAGTGCCAGGGGAAATTCCCTACCTGATAGCCACCCTGACCGACATCCCAGGGTTCTGCGATGAGCTTGACTCGAGCCAAAATCGGGTCTTGTTGAATGATCTTAAAAAAGGCCGAGAGCATATTGACATCGTAAAATTCTCTGGCTAAGGCTGAGGCCAGATCAAAGCGAAAACCATCAACGTGCATTTCCTCTACCCAGTAACGCAGGCTGTCCATAATGAGCTGCAAAACGTAAGGATTACCGGGATCAAGGGTATTGCCAGTGCCGGTATAGTCCATATAAAAACGGCTATCTGCCGGGTTTAGTTTGTAGTAAGAGCGGTTATCAATCCCTTTAAAGGACAGGGTTGGCCCCAGATGATTGCCTTCGCCTGTGTGGTTATAGACGACATCTATAATGACCTCTAAGCCTGCCTTATGAAGCTGCTTGACCATTTCTTTAAATTCAAAAACAGCATTTAAGGGACCAGAGGCAGCGTAACCGGGTTCGGGAGCAAAATAAGACAGGCTGTTGTAGCCCCAGTAATTCGTCAGGTTGCGGTTGATCAGATGCAGGTCATTCACCTTGGCATGAATGGGCAATAGCTGTACGGAAGTGATGCCTAGCGAACGTAAGTAGTCGATAATGGGCTGAGAAGCCAGACCCAGGTAGGTGCCACGTAACTCGAGGGGTACCTCAGGATGATTGATGCTGATGCCTTTGACATGGGTTTCATAAATGATGGTGTCACGCCAGGGAATATCCAGGAGCTTGTCCCCTTCCCAGTCAAAATCATCACTGGTGACAGCCCCGAGGGGGGCACAGGCAGCATTATTGCTGAGGCTGGCAACACGGTCATCTGTGCCATGGGTAAGGTCATAGCCAAAAAGATCATTGTGCCAGGTGAGGGGGCGACCAATGGTTTTGGCATAGGGATCAAGCAAGACCTTGTTTGGGTTAAAGCGGTGGCCCTCTGCCGGGTCATAGGGTCCATGGACACGGTAGGCGTAAAGTTGCCCTGGTTTGAGTCCTTCGATATAGCCGTGCCAGACGGGACCGCTTTTGTCGGGTAGCTCGAGTACATACTCAGCTCTTGGTTCTTCTGGCGAGGCAAATAAGAGCAGCTCAATTTTCCAGGCATGCTGGGAGTAAATAGCAAAATTAACCCCTTTGCCATCAAAGTGGCTGCCCAGTGGGTAGGGAAGACCGGGCCAGATTTCTATGCTGTGGCTGAGTTGTGGACTTGAAGAAGGCTCGAGCGTAGAAGGCATCGCTGCTAGTTTAACGCACTTTCTGGCATTAAAAAGTACTGGATTAAATCAAGGTGTCCAGCGGCTTGCCTCAATAAAGCGTTCACCGTGGGCGGCGTCATTAAAGTAGTAGACCACAACCACGGTTCCATCTGCCAAAACGACAGCCCTTGGGTAGCCAATATCATGATTGCCACCCCTATTTTCGCGAATACAATGTTCATCTTGCCAGGTTTGTCCGTTGTCATCACTCAAGCGGGCAGCCATGGTCCGATTATCTCGGTTGCCGTAAACCAGGAGCAGACGTTCATCTGCCAATTGACAAAGTGCGCCAGGGTTGCCGTTATGACCCTCAAACTGTACAGGACGCTTGAGATAGGTCCAGCTTTGGGCCGTGTCATCAGAGGTGTATAGGTCTATCCAGTTGCGATTATTGCCCTTTTCATCTTTTTGACGACAGCGCAGGGCAGTGACCAGACGACCGTTTGCTAACTTTAAGCTCGAGGGCATAATCTTAAAGTCAAGTGGTTCTTTGGGTTCTCCACCAATTTCTGAGACCAAAGTAAAGGATTTACCCCCATCCTGGGTAAGAACGCAAATAACTTTGCCCTCAGTACCGTTGGCTTTATTGGCTGTCAGGAAGAATAAACAAGAATGATCATTTTCAACCAGATAGTCAGTGCGGGCAGCTATGGCGGTCTGCCCGAACATCGGAAACTTGAAGGGCCCTTGCCAGGTTTTACACCTGTCATAAGAGACATAGAAAAGGGACCGTGCTCTTTCGTCAAGTCCAGTTCGGGCACACATAAGCGCAAAGTCTGGATGCTTAAATCTGATGGCTTCAGAAACCGGCATGGTAATGTCGTTTTGCTCGAGTGCCTGCCCAATTCCTAACTCAAAGTGCATATGCTCGTCGGCAGAAAGTCCGCGCTGACCTGGCGTCTTACCCGCAAAGTCTTCAAGACTCCAGCTTAAGCCTCCGTCTAAACTCCGGGCCTGTATATTCCTGAAGGGTCTGGATTTGTCTCGAGCATGAAATCCGCCATTAGCATTGTGATAGCCGACGGTAAAGCCAACCACAATTTCATTATTCCAGTGCCAGATGCCGTAATTAGCAGGCCAACCTGCGTACCGTCCGGGTTCCCTATAAATTATTATATGTTCCATTTTTCCTTCTAAACAGGGGTTTGAATAAGTCAGGCTTAGAGTTTATCCCGTTACTACCTTTTATGCCTCTTGAGGTGATAAAGCAGTTGTCAGATCTAGCGAAGAATAAGCAATGTTGAAGAATTTGGGAATGATTTTGCCTTGCCTTTGCCTTAACTCTGATACCATAATTCAACATTATTCTAAGGACTAACTATGATTATAACTGAGGCAAAGTTGCGGCAAGTCGTCACCAGGATGTTAGGGCGAGCAGGTAGTTCGGCGTATGAAGCTGAAGTGGTGACGGACCACTTGGTTCGGGCAAACTTAACTGGGCATGATAGTCATGGTGTTGGCATGCTTCCGACCTACATGCGAAACTTGAACAAAGGCATTTTAAAACCCAATCAGCACCCTGAACTGGCTAAAGATAGCGGCAACATCATGATGTATGACGGTTTAGAAGGCTACGGTCAGGTACAGGCTAAAGAGGCTATGGCGGGGGCGATTGCCAGAGCCAAAGAAAGCAATCTGGTGCTTATGACTCTTAGAAACTCACATCATATTGGGCGTATAGGTACCTACGGTGAAATGGCAATTGAGGCAGGGCTCATTTCTATTCATTTTGTTAATGTTGTTGATCACGGCCCGACGGTCGCGCCTTACGGTGGTACTCAGGCGCGTTTTGTTACCAATCCAGTTTGTATTGCCATTCCAGGAACCTCGCAAACCAAAGCAATTTTACTGGACATGGCCACGAGTAAGATTGCTCTGGGCAAGGCTCGAGTCGCTAAAAATAAAGGCGTGCCTGTGCCAGACAATTCTGTCATTGACGCTGAGGGCTTGCCGACCAATAACCCTAATGTTTTGTTTGAAGAGCCACAAGGCTCTCTTTTACCCTTTGGAGATTACAAGGGTACCGGGCTTGCGCTGGTTTGTGAAATCCTGGCGGGCGCGCTCTCCGGTGGTGGGACCATACAACCGGGTAACAAGCGGCGCGGCGGTACAACCAATAATATGTTCACGGTTATTGTCAAACCTGATGCACTGGTGGATTACAGCTATCTGAATTATGAAATTGACGAACTTGTTCGCTATGTAAAAGATACTCCAGCGCAACTGGAGACGGGTCCAGTTAGAATTGCCGGTGAGCCAGAGAGACTAGCCTTTGCTGAGCGTAGTCAGGCTGGTATTAGCCTCGAGCAAAGTACCTGGGAGCAAATCATTGAGGCTGCACAGAGCATTGGCTTTGCAGCCAGCGAAATTGAGCAAATACTCGCCCCTTAGTCACTATGGACGCTATCAGCCTTGGCCCTGTGGTTTTATCTTTTGAGCGCTTTGTTGCCCTTTTGAGTTTGGCGAGTCTTGTTCTAAGCGCTGAGCTTATGGCTCGTAAGAGCGATAAACGCTTAAGTCAGTGGGCAAGTAATGTCGTTATATGGGGTTTGCTGGGGGCGCGTCTGGGCTTTGTGGTATTGCATTTAGCTGCCTATTTGCAAGCTCCTTTAAGCATTTTTTATATCTGGCAGGGTGGCTTTTCGGTTATCTCAGGTATCCTTGCTGGACTGATTTATACTGCCTGGTTTTATCGGAAAAACATAAGAGATGCCAGGTGGGTCGTGGTTCCAGGTCTTGCTGCCTTTGCCATGTGGATGCTACTTAGTGGTTTTGCCACTATACGAACCCCTGCGGTAACTTCGTTGCCCGATCTAAGCCTGGAACTGCTAAATGGTGAAAGCCTCGAGCTTGCTTCCTTAAAGGGGCAGCCTGTTGTTATAAATATCTGGGCAACCTGGTGTGGACCCTGTCAAAGAGAATTGCCTATGTTAGTGCAGGCGGATAGTGACTATGACAGGGTTGCCTTTGTCTTTCTTGATCAGCGAGAGTCGGCGGAAACGGTCGGGGCCTATCTGGCAAAGAAAGGGCTCGAGCCTCGCTATGCTGCTCTTGACCGCTCGGGCGCAGCTGGTGATTTGTTTAGAGTGGTAGGTACACCCACCACACTATTTTTTAATCCTGCAGGAGAACTGACCAAGCGGCATGTTGGAGAGATTTCAAGGGCTGCGCTGGATGATGCTTTGAGGTAGAGAAAAGTGGAAAGTGCTTAGTGAAAAATTGTTAGATCGCGGCTTA